>CALKYE010000030.1 GCA_938003765.1 uncultured Planctomycetia bacterium | reverse complement strand
TTCACACAGCCCTCCTGGAAGGCCAGCTCTCCATCGCACTGCGGGCAGTGGATCTTGTAGTGGCCGACGTTGCGCGGTTGGCCGTTCGAAGCCGAAGCAACAGCCGGCGTTGAGGAAGCAGCGGAAGACGAAGCGCCCGCGGCCGGCGATTCGAGGTTGGCGGTGCCGAGCAAGAGCGCGTGCAGGCCGTGCTTGCGCTTGGCGTCGAGGTAGCGGCCGAGCGCTTTGGCGAGGCCGTCGCCCAGCGACATGATGCGGCCGTCGCGCGTGGGCACCGAGAGCGAGGAGCCGATGCCCTCGAGTTGCTTCATGGCGAGTTCGAGCGAACCGTTGGAGCGCAGCCACAGCGAGAGCAAGCGGCAGATCGCTTCGAGGTCGGAGTTGGCGACGTCGCCGCCCTTGCCGAGCTGGGCGAAGACTTCGCGCTCCTTGTGCTGCTGCGGATCGACCGAGATCTTCACGTGCATGTTGCCGAAGGGCGTCATCTGGCGGATGCGCAGGCTGGGCATGATCTCGGGCAGGCGCACGGGCGAAGGATCGAGCTTCACCGAGGGGATGATCGCGGTGTCGAACAGCGAAGGCTCGGTCGGCGCCGGCGCGGCGGCGGCGGGCTGAGCTGCGGGCGACGCGGCGGACGCGGAGGCCTCGCCCTCCTTGCGCGAGGTCGAGCCCTTGAGCGCCATGGGCTGCACGTCACGGCAACCGTCGCGATAGACCGTCACGCCCTTCACGTCGAGGTCGATGGCGAGCTCGTAGATCGCGCGCACCTCGTCGACCGTCGCCTCGTGCGGGAAGTTGATCGTCTTGGAGATCGACGAGTCGCAGTGGCGCTGGAACGCGGCCTGCATGCGCATGTGCCACTGCGGGCTGATGTCGCGCGCGGTCACGAACACGCGCTTGAAGTCCTCGGGGACGTCGAGGCGCTCGAGAGTTCCCTGCTCGAGCAGCTTCTCGAGCAGCTCTTCGGACCACACACCCGCTCTCCGCGCGTGCTCCTCGAAGACGTAGTTGACCTCGCGCATCACGGTCGGCTTGCCGGTCGTGTCCTTCATCACCTGGCGGATGAAGGCGAGGCTGAACATCGGCTCGATGCCGCCGGAGCAGTCGGCGATGATCGAGATCGTGCCGGTCGGCGCGACGGTCGTGGTGTAGCTGTTGCGCAGCTTGCGACCCTCTTTCTGCCAGTCCGAGCCCTCCCAGGCCGGGAACGGTCCGCGCTCTTTCGCGAGCTCTTCGCTGGCGTTGTGCGACTCGTCGTTCATCACGCGCATCACCTCCTCGCCGAAGGCGCAGCCCTCGGGCGAGTTGTAGGCGAGCCCGAGCTTGAACAGCGCGTCCGCGAAGCCCATCACGCCCAGTCCAATGCGCCGCGTGGTCTTCGACATCTTGTCGATCGCCGGCAGCGGGTACTTGTTGGCCTCGATCACGTTGTCGAGGAAGCGCGTGGTCGTGTGGATCACGGCCTTGTAGGCGTCCCAGTCGAACTTCGCCTCCGCGCCCTCGCCGCTGACGAACAGCCCGAGGTTGATCGAGCCCAGGTTGCACGAGTCGTAGGGGTGCAGCGGTTGTTCGCCGCAGTTGTGGGCGACGATTCCGTTCGCGTCGAACGCGTTCACGCCGGGAACCTGCACGTCGTAGACGTCTTCGCAGCCGTCCGGCGTCACTCGCGCGACGCGCGCGGTGAAGCGCTCGCGATTCATGGCGCGGCCGTAGCTCTCGAGCAGCGTCTCGAGACGCACGGCCTTGTCCGTGTCGGAGAAGCCGACCGCGTCGCGGAACGCGCGCAGGTTGTCGTTCGAGATCACGAGTTCGTGCTGCGCGCGCGTCGCGTACTCGGCGAGTCCGCCGCGGCCGTTCGGGAGCCGCGAGACACCCGCCTCGCGACGGTTCTCGTGGATCGTCGAGGCGATCCCCAGGCGCAGCAGCATGCGTTGGGCGCCGCGCAGGAGCTCGAGATCGGACTGAGCGAGCCGGACGCTGACACCTTTGAGCTGGTCGCCCTGCACCGAGCCGTCCGCGTCGAACAGCCCTTGCAGGAAGCCGCGGTGGAAGTCGCTCGAGCTCGATTCGATCGCGGGCGTGATGGACTTGCGGCCCGGTGCGAGCCCGAGTTCGTTCGCGAGGTCGCGCAGCGCCGCGAGCTTCAAGCGGCTCTCGCCGCGTCCCGCCACGTCGAAGAAGCCACGGAAGTCGCTGCGGTGCGGCAACGAAGCTGCGCCGCGCGCCGCGCGCTCGCGGACGCCGGAAACGCCGGCGCCAGCGGCCTCCCACACCGACAGAACTGCGGCGTCTTCCTTCAGCGTCCCGTCCCCGACGAGCAGGCCGATGAGGTAGCCCTCGTCCGCGCCGTACGCACCGCTCCACTCGGTTCGCGCGCGGTGGTTCGCGAGCACGACGCGGTCGCCTTCGCGCAGTTCGCCCGCCGCGCACCACTCGCTCTCGACGGTGGAACGCGTCGAGCGAACGACGCGGCGCACGCGATGGTCCGCGGTCAGCCGGAGCGCCGGACCTTCGACCGTCTCGAGGCGCACGACGTCCTTCGTTCCGGTGCGGAAGAAGCCCGCGACGCCGGTGGCGTGATCGCGCCCGTCGAGGCGCGCGACGAACGGCTTGCCGATCAGCTCGCTCACTTGCCGCGGGCCTTCCGCGGTGTGAACCCACGTGTCCGCCGTGACGCAGGGATTGGTGGCCTCGATCAGACCGACGTTCTTGATCGGGTTGCGCGCGTTGATGCGGTCGATGAACACCACGCCCGGCTCGCCGGTGCGCCAGGCGTGCTCGATGATCAGGTTCCAGACCTCGCCGACGGTCCAGAACTCGCCCGTGCCCTTGCCGTCCGCGCCGCGCTTCTCGAGCCGGCTCCAGGCCTTGCTGCGCGGGTTCTGGACCTGGTGGTGCTGCTCGGGGTTCGTGCGCAGCTCGTCGATGAACTTGTCGGTGACGGTGACCGAGATGTTGTAGTTCTGGAGCTTGGACAGGTCGTCCTTGAACTCGATGAAGCGCACCACGTCGGGGTGGTCGACGCGCAGGATGCCCATGTTCGCGCCGCGGCGGAACGCGCCCTGCTGGATGGCGTCGGTGGCCTTCGAGAAGACCTGGATGAACGAGAGCGGGCCTTCGGTGGTGCCGCCCGAGCTCGCGACGACGTCGCCCTGCGGACGCAGACGCGAGAACGAGAAGCCCGTGCCGCCGCCGGCCTTCTGGATCAGCGCGGTGGCCTTGATCGAGTCGAAGATGCCTTCGATCGAGTCCTCGACCGGCAGCACGAAGCACGCGGAGAGCATCCCCATCTCGCGCCCGGCGTTCATCAGCGTCGGGCTGTTCGGCATGAACAGCTTGCGCGCCATCAGGTCGTAGAACTCCGCGGCGCGCGCGAGCGCCTTCTGCGCGCTTCCGCCGGGGAAGGTCAGCTCGGGCCGCGCGATGTGCGTCGCCACGCGCCAGAAGAGCTGACGCGGCGTCTCGTTCGGCTTGCCGGTCGTCAGATCCTTCTTGAGGTAGCGCTGGCTCAACACCTTGAGCGCGTTCTCCGTGAGCTGCGGCTCGCCCAACTCCTTCGGCGGGTCGATCGCATCCAGCGCCGCTTGCGCCGCGTCCGACTTCATTCGCGCCGCCGCCGCGGCGTACTCCGCGCTCGCCTTCGCAATCGCCATCACGTTCGTGCTCGTCGTCGGTTGGGACTTGGACTGGCTCGCTGCGACACCGGGGTTCACGCTCGTTCCTCCACGCTCTCGGACCTTCTCCGCGTCGTCTTGACCACCCGCGGTGTTCCGCGCGTCGCCGAGCGACGAAATCCATCGCCTCCGCGCGCAGTTCGAGCCCCTCCGACGACCCGCCGAGTTGGCTCGAGGCCGCCTTTGCGCTGCGCTCGCGCGCGGGAAGTCGAAACTAGCCACCCGCAGCGCCGGGGTCCGCGCCCGCGCACGGCCGCGGAGCGGTCGCGCTTGTACCCCAACGACTTACAGGCGTGCTGGTTTTTGCAACTTTCTACCGCGCTCGCGGGCAGGGGCGCAGCGGCGGGAGGCGGGGCTCGGGGCGAGCTTCGCGCGGGCCTGGGCGCCAGAACGGCGTCGTGGCCCTAAGAAGATGCACGACAGAGCTTTACGTCACCGGCCAACCTCGCCTCCGGGCCATCGCACGGCCTGCCACCGGCGCTGCGCCGAGGCGCGACGGTGGCGCGTCGCACGGTTCGACTCGGAGACCGAGGGCGCCCCCGGACCTCGAGGTCCGGTGACAGACTGGTCGCCGGTGAGGACCCCGACTCGCAGACGCCGGAGCGCGCGCGAGTCTCGAGCCGCGGGACACGGAGACCGCGCGCGCCACAGCTCGGCGCCTCACCGGCTCCGCGATCCCGACAGCCCGCCGCCAACACCATGAACTCCACCTGCCTCACCCTCCGAAGCTGCTCGCTACGAGTCGGCGTCCTCGCGCTGCTGAGCTCGACTCCGCTGCTCGCGCAGTTGCACGTCGACTCGTGGACGCTGGTCGATCCGTACAACCGCTGGTCGACCGTCAACCCGAACCCGACCACGTGCCGCATGGAGGAGACGGCCACCAGTTCGACCGTGGGTCCCGGCTGGGTCGTGAGTCCGTTCACGCTGCCGAGCACCGCGAGCTTCTCCGTGACCGTGCGTCCGACGGGCAGCGCCGACGACGACCTGATCGGCGTGGCCTTCAGCTACCGCTCGGACATCGAGCACCTGCTGCTCGACTGGAAGCGCGCGACCCAGAGCTTCAACTGGGGCGACACCACGCTGATCAACGACGACGTGGCCGAGGCCGGACTCAAGGTGAAGAAGGTCGCCGGCTCGTTCACGCGCGACGGCTTGTGGGGCGGGACGGATGGGCTCGGCGTGTCGACCGTCGCGGGACCGGTGGGTTCGGGCTGGGCGCACAACACGTCGTACGTGCTGCAGTTCGACCTGACGCCCGGTCGCGCGGTGATCCGCCTCAACGGCGCGCAGATCTTCGACGTCCTCGATCCGGCCATCTCCGCGGGCCGCATCGGCTTCTACTCGTTCAGCCAGGACAACGTCGAGTTCTCCGACGTGTCGATCGCGAGCGCCGGACCCTTCGTGTACTGCACCGCAGGGACCTCGACCAACGGCTGCGTGCCCTCGATCGGCGCCAGCGGCGCGCCGAGCCTGGCGGCGGCGTCGGGCTACACGGTGACGGTGAGCAACGTCGAGGGGCAGAAGTTGGGCCTGTTGTTCTACGGCGTCAGCGGGGCCGCCATCTCGCCCTGGGCGCCGCTGAGCTCGAGCTTCCTGTGCGTGAAGACTCCGACGCAACGCCTGGCCGCGCAGAGCTCGGGCGGCGTGGCCGGCCAGTGCAACGGCGTGTTCTCCGAGGACTGGCTCGCTCATCTGAGCGCCAATCCGCAGACGCTCGGCGCTCCCTTCGTCCCCGGCGACGTCGTCCACGCGCAGGCCTGGTATCGCGATCCGGCCGCGGCCAAGACCACCAACCTGAGCGACGCACTGGAGTTCGTCCTCGCGCCCTGACGAGCCCGCGCACGCGGGAGTTTTGCGCCGCGTGGCTCATACTCCGGGCCCATGAGCGGCAATCACACTTCCAAGGCGCTGGCGCGCGTGTTGACGAGTCCGGGCGGGCACTGGGTGGGCGACGGCTTCCCCGTGCGCTCGCTGTTCAACTACATGGAGCACGCGCAGGAGCTGAGCCCGTTCCTCCTGCTCGACTACGGCGGGCCGGCGGAGTTCCCGCCCACCGAGGAGCGCCTGGGCGTCGGGCCTCACCCCCACCGCGGCTTCGAGACGGTGACGATCGTGTTCGACGGCGAGGTCGAGCACCGCGACTCGAGCGGCGCGGGCGGACGCATCGGTCCGGGCGACGTGCAGTGGATGACCGCGGGTCGCGGCGTGGTTCACGAGGAGTTCCACGGCCGCGAGTACGCGCGCCGCGGCGGGCCGTTCGAGATGGCGCAGTTGTGGGTGAACCTCCCGCGCAAGGACAAGCTCACGCAGCCGCGCTATCAGGAGATCAAGAGCGCGCAGATCCCGACCGTCGAGCACAGCGGCGCGCGTGTGCGCGTGATCGCGGGCGAGCTCGCTGGCGCGCGCGGGCCGGCGCTGACCTTCTCGACGCTCGACGTGTGGGACGTGCGCGCCGAGCGCGCGGGCCCGCTGGAGCTCCCGTCGCCGGACGGTCACACGGCTGCACTGGTCGTGCTCTCGGGCGAGGTCCGCATCGGGTCGAAGACGTTGCGCGACGCGCAGGTCGCGTGCTTCGAGCGAACTGGCGCAGGCGTTCGAGTCGAAGTCGGCGCCGACGCGCATCTGCTCTTCCTCGGTGGACAGCCGCTCGGCGAGCCCGTGGTCGGCCGCGGTCCGTTCGTGATGAACACCGAGGTCGAGATCTGGCAGGCCATCGCCGATTTCCAGGCAGGGCGTATGGGCGCCCTGAGCTGAGCGGCCTCTACTCGGGCGAGCGCGGGGTGAGTGAGAAAAACCCCGCTTTGAGCGGTCACTCCCGCGGTGCGCCGTCGTTTGCGCCGTAGCGCGCCGGTCGCCGAGGGGCCGTATCGACCGCCGCGCCTTCCCCATTCGCCTATCGAGGATCCCCCCATGAAGCACCTTTGGATCAGCGGTGTCGTGCTCGCGAGCAGCGGTCTCGCCTTCGGTCAGCAACCCGACTTGCGCGTGCGTTCGATCGACACGTCCGCGGTGGTCGGCGACTTCCAGGCGCTGACGATCTCCGGCAGCCTTTCGCTCGTCGTCGAGAACATCGGCGACGCGGACACCGCCGGGGGTTTCGGCGTGGTGTGCTTCGAGGACGCGAACGGCAACGGGACGTTCGAGTTCGGAACGGACGTGGTGCTCGCGATCTCGGCGTCGACGCCGATCTCCGCCGGCGGCTCGAACCAGTTCAACGTCGGCGTGTCCGGGAGCGTGCTGTTCCGCGAAAACCTGATCCACGTGTTCGTCGACTCGGCCAACGGCATCGCCGAGAGCGACGAGAACAACAACGTGCGCAGCACCGGGCTCGAATGCTCGGTGGCGACCCAGCCCGGACCGGTGCTCGCGAGTCAGCAGTGGTCGTGGACGTCGTCGACGGTCGAGCCCAACTCACTCAACGTGATGATGACGCCCGCAGTGGTCGACCTGACCGGCGACGGCGTGCCCGAAGTGATCTTCGGATCGACGGCGTCCACCGGCGGCGGCGCGGTCGAGGTCGGAGTCCTGCGCGCGCTGAACGGCGCGACAGGCGCGGAGCTGTTCACTCAGACCGACCCCACGTTGCAGATCAACACCGCGTCGTCGGTGGCGGTCGGAGACATCGACGGCGATGGACAGCCGGAGATCGTCGCGTGCGACAGCACCGGCGCGCGCCTGATCTGCTTCGAGAGCAACGGAGCGTTCAAGTGGCGCTCGGGCTCGCTCGAGGCGATCAACTGGGGCGCACCGTCGCTCGCGGACCTCAACGGCGACGGCGCGCCGGAGATCGTGATCGGGCGGCAAGTGCTGGACGCCTCGGGCGCTCTGTTGTGGACCGGCACGGGCGGCTCGGGCAATCAAGGCATCGGACCTCTCTCGTGCGTCGCGGACGTCGACGACGACGGCGCGCCCGATGTCGTCACCGGCAACACCGTGTACTCGAGCACCGGCGCGATCCTGCACCAGAACACCGGCTTGCCCGACGGAGTCGTGGCGGTCGCCAATTTCGACGCCGACAGTCAGGCGGAGATCGTCGCGGTGAGCAGCGGCGTCGTGCGCCTCATCAAGCTGGGTCCGGGCGCTTCGCTGACGCAGGTGTGGTCGGCCAACATCCCCGGCGGCGGCGTGGGCGGGCCTCCGACGATCGCGGACTACGACGGTGACGGATTGCCTGAGATCGGCGTCGCGGGCGCGGTGCGCTACGCGGTGTTCGAGCACACCGGCGCGCTCAAGTGGCAGGCGACGACCCAGGACTCGAGCTCCAACCGCACGGGCTCGTCGGTGTTCGACTTCAACGGCGACGGACAAGCCGAGGTCGTCTACCGCGACGAGTTGTTCTTGCGCATCTACGCGGGCGCGACCGGCGCGGTGCTGTTCCAGACGCCGATGAGTTCGTGCACCTGGTACGAGTACGTGCTCGTCGCCGATGTCGACGCGGACGGTCAGGCCGAGATCGTCGCGAGCGCGAACAACAACTGCGGCTTCGGTCCGCAGCGCGGCGTGTTCGTGTTCGGAGCGACGAACAACGACTGGGTGCCGACCCGCCGCGTGTGGAATCAGCACACCTACCACATCACCAACGTGGCCGAGAACGGCGCGATCCCGCTGGTCGAGGCCAACAACTGGGAGACGCCCGCCGGCGGCGCCTTCAACAACTTCCGCCAGAACGTGCTCAACCCGCTGAACCCGGGCGCGGCTGCGGACCTCACCGCGTCGTTCCTGCGCAGTGACCCGTCGCTCTCGACGATCACGGCGCGCATCGGCAACGGCGGCGATGCGACGGTGAGTGCGGGACTGCCGGTCTCGTTCTACGACGGCGACCCCAACGCGGGCGGCAACTTGATCGGCACGGTCGCGACGTCGATCCCGCTCGCGCCGGGCGAGTTCGAAGACGTGAGCGTCGTCGTGGCAGTGATCCCGCAGACTCCGTGGGTGGTCGCGGACGACGCCGGCGGCGGTGTGTCGACGCTGGTCGAGTGCAACGAGACCAACAACACGCACAGCGCGAACACTTCGGTTCAACTGAGCTGCCCGCCGGACTTCGTCGAGGTCTGGAACGGCGGCATTCCCGCGGGGCAGACCGATCCGAGCCGCACGGGAGTGGCGAGCTACTTCAGCGCCTGTCCGCAGGGCGCGACGCTCACGCACGCGGACATCAGCGTGGTCCCCAACACGCCCTCGAATCCCGGCGCGCCCGAGGTCGTCATCACGCGACGTTGGACGCTCACCGACGCGTGTGGAGCGACTCTGAGCTGCGATCAGACGATCACTCTGCTCTCGCCGTCGGGGATGGCGGGCCTCACGACCCTCGACGTCGGACCCGGCCAGTGCCCCAACCTCGTCACCGTGCAGTCGGGCAGCGTCGTCAAACTCGTGGCGACGGGCACCTGGTTGCACTCGGCGGCGGAGATCGTGCCCGCGAGCTTGCGGTTGCGTCGAACGGACGGCCGCGGAAGCGTGCTCCAGCTCGCCGGGTTCCCGCGCATGCTGAGCGACGTCACGCGTCCGCACGTCGGGCACCAGGGCGGTTGCACGACAGCGGGGCCTGAAGGGCACGCCGACCTGGTGATCAGCGCGCCGCCCGCTCCGCTGTTGCGCGCGCTCGCGCTGCGTCCGGGCGGAGCGCCGACTTGGGTCGAGGTCGAGCTCACCGGCCTGCGCCTCGACGGCTCGAGCTTCAGCGCACGCGATCTGATCCTCGTGCCCTGACGACGTCGGCGACTTCGGCTGCGCCCGCGGCACTCAGCGCTTCGATGCGCGCTGTGACCGCGGGCGCAGCCGTTACTCTTGCCCCGCTTGAGCCACTCGCCTGCGTCGCCGCCGCGCGTCTGCCCCAACTGCGCCACGCGGTCCGTTGGCCGCTACTGCTCCGCGTGCGGACAGGACAACGGGCAGGAGCGGCTCGCGACGCGCGCCGTGTTGCTCGACGCGCTGGCGAACTTCGTCAACTGGGACTCGGCGCTGATGATGACGCTGCGCGGGCTGTTCACCCGCCCTGGCGATGTCGCGCGGGAGTACGTTCGCGGCCGGCGCAAGCGCTACGTCTCGCCGGCCCGACTGTGCTTGATCACTCTCGCTCTGTGGCTCGTGGTCACGCGCTGGCTGGGTGTCGACCCGCTCGAGGCCGCGGGCTTCCGCTTCGACAGCGACGATCCGGGCAGCCGCGCCGCGCAGACCGCTGCAGAGATCCGCGCCTTCCTCGGCGCGCACCTCGACCTGCTGCTCTACCTCGCGCTTCCGCTGAAGGCCTGGCTGACCAAGCGCCTGTTCCCGCGAACGGACGACAACCTCGCCGAGTGCTTCGTGCTGGTGCTGTTCGTCGCGAGCTTCGGATTCCTGATCGGCATCCTCCTCACGCCGCTCGCTGCGTTCGAACCGCGCGCAGCGATGACACTGCGACAGCTCATCGGGTTCATCTGGGCCATCTGGGCCGCGCGCGAGTTCTTCGGCGTCGGCTGGATCAGCGCCGCACTGCGCATGGCCGTCGTGATCGCGTTGCACATGCTCGGCGCAGCGCTGCTGTTCGGACTGCTGGCGATTCCGTTCGTCCTGTGACCAGCGAGCGGTTCGCCGGTCCATGGACTCACGATCACCGACGCTTCGATTAGTATCACTCCCATGCCGGAGAACGCGGATCAGACCGTTGAACTGCTCCAGCGATGGCATGCAAACGACTCCACAGCGCTCGCCAAGCTGTTGGAGAACCATCTGCCGCTATTGCGGGACTACGTTCGGTCCCGTCTGCATCCACTGACCCAACGACTGTCGCGGGAACTGGACGCCTCAGATGTCGTACAGACAACTGCGGTGCAGTTGCTTCAGTACACCCCGAAGTTCAGGCCGCGCGACGGCGCGCAGTTCCAAGCGCTGTTGCGCACGTTTGTAGAGAACGCGCTTCGCAACGAGTTGCGCGCGCCGCGCCACCGGAGGAGAGACGGGGCGACGTCTCAGTTCAGCGCGCATGTCGTCGACATGCGCGGGTCGAGCGACTCGTCCGGTCGACCCGACCGGGCCGCGGAGAAGGCCGAGGACCGGGCGCTGGCATGGCTCGCGCTGCAGTTCCTCGAAGACGATGACGATCGCGAGCTGGTGGAGCTCGTCGCGGTGGACGAATGCGGCTGGGCGGAAGTGGGCGCTCGGTTCAATCTCGCCCCTGATGCCGCGCGCATGCGCTACAAACGCGTGCTGCCTCGGCTCGCCAACTACATGCGTCGTCTGCGCGAGGGAGGCGTCGACGAGTTGCTCGCAGCACGACATCGCATGAGTTCTTCGTAGTTTCGGCGTTCACTTGTTCTCGTCCGGGTGTTGAAGTTCGACGGCCGACCGATGACAAACCAATCAAGTCGGGAAGAGCGGTTCGCACGTGCGGCGACCCTGCTCGCCGAGTACTACCAGCTTCGTGAGTCGGGAGACTTCTCGGACTTCGAGGCCTTCTGCGCCACCGAGCCTGAGTGCGCGGCGGAGCTGCGCGGGCTGCACGAGCAGTGCCAGAGATTGGGTCCGAACGACGATGACGTGAGGCTTCACGAACGGGCCGAGAAGTTGCTCAGTGAGCTTCAAGGGCGTCCGAATCGATTCGGCGACTACGAGCGCGGAGACGAGATCGGACGCGGAGGCATGGGCTTGGTCGTCGCGATTCGCGACCGCGTGCTGCGTCGAGAGATGGCGATGAAACTCGCGCTCGACCGACCATCCGGGCCGGACGCTCGACGTATCGAGCGCTTCCTGGAGGAGGCGCAGATCACGAGCCAGCTCGACCACCCTGGCATCGTTCCGGTCCATGAGCTGGGAGTCGATCCCGAGGGCCGCGCCTACTTCACGATGCGACGCGTGGAGGGACGCAACCTGAGTGAGGTCTTCGCGCTGATCCGATCTGGCCGCGAGGGCTGGACGGTTCCTCGAGCGATCAATGTCTTGCTCCGCGTCTGCGAGACCCTGGAGTACGCGCACAGCCGCGGTGTCGTGCACCGCGACCTGAAGCCATCGAACGTGATGGTGGGTCGGTTTGGCGAAGTCTTCGTGATGGACTGGGGCCTGGCGAAGGTGTTGAGCCGATCCACTGAGCTCGCGGAGGAGCAACGCGGAGAGCAAGTCGCCACGCATCGCTCGGAGAGCTCCACGGATCACGCGGGCGCCACCGTCGAGGGAGACGTGATGGGAACGCCGGCGTACATGTCGCCCGAGCAGGCCCTCGGCAACGTCGCGCGGGTTGACGCGCGCACCGATGTGTACGCGATGGGCGCGATGCTCTACGAACTGCTCGCTGGACATCGCCCGTTCTGCGGCCCGGAAGAGTCACCTCCGCCCGCGGTAGTTCGCGCTCGCGCACTCGCTGGACCGCCAGCCCCACTGGGACGGCAGGCGCCGACTGCGGCGCCGGAGCTCGTCGCCGTGTGCGAGAAGGCCATGGCGCGCTCGATCGAGCTGCGGTACGCGAGCGTCGCGGAGCTGCGCGCAGAACTCAACGCGTTCCTCGAACAACGAGTGGTCGGAGCGTATCGGACAGGTCCATGGGCGGAGGCGCGCAAGTGGGTCGCGCGCAATCGCGCGTTCGCGGCGTCGCTCCTCGGCGTGTTGGCCTTGGTTGTCATCGGGGGCGGCGGGTTCGCCACGGTTCGCGCGGAGCACGGCCGGGCGGTCGCACGCGAGCAAGCGATCGCTTCGACGGAACGCGAAACGGCGCAGACGATCGCCACGCACTTCGACAATGCGTTGCGCGTGGTGTTCGACGGACGACTGGACGCCACGCAGCGCCGCGACCGACTGGCGCAACTCTCAGGGCAGCTCGCCTCTGATCAGCGACTCTCCCCAGCGACAAAGGCGCGCGTTCTACGCTCTCTGGGCGAGGCGCTTCGGGTGGCTGGGGACCCACGGACTGCCGCCGCCCGCTTCAGCGAGTGTCTGCAGATCTTGGTGCAGCTGTCGCCACGCGACTCGAGCAGCGAGCTCCTGGTCCTGAACGCTCTTGCGGACGTCGAGTGCCAGCTCGCGCACTTTGACGACGCCGCGGCTCACTTCGAGCAGGCGCTCGACGCGGCGCGCCAGGCAGGCAGGTCATGGGTCGAGCCCGCTCTGACCATTCGCTCGAACCTGATCGATGTGCATCTCGGGCGAAACGACCTCGACGCGGCGCAGACCTACGCCGATGAGATCGGGCGGTGGTTCGATGCAAACGACGCGTGGAACTCCCCCAACGGAGTCGCGCTCGCCAATCAGTTCGGCCGCATCGCCAGGCGACAAGATCGTTTCGCGGACGCGCTCACCTGGTTCCAAGTGTCGCTGGACATCATCGGAGACAAGCTTCCGATGAATGACGACGTGCGGTTGACCATGGAAGGCAACGTCGCCGCCACGCTTCAAGGACTTGGGATGCACCGCGAGAGCGAGACGCTTGCTCAATCAGTCATCGCGCGCACCGAGGGCTTGGCGCCCTCCGACCATCCCCATTTGCTGGCCGCGCTCGAGACTCTCAGCGCGGCGTTGCTCGACCTCGGCCGAGAGCGTGAGGCGGAAGCTCACCTGCGACGCGTGCTTGCCGCGCGACTGGCCTCCTTCGGCAGCGATCACCCCGAGGTCGCCAAGGCGCGCGCCAACCTGGCGACTGCGCTCCTCAAGCTTCAGTGCGAAGACGAGGCGCTCGAACTCGCGACTCAGGCGACGAACTCGCTCGAGCGTCAGGTCCAGATCGGCTCACACGACCACGTGCGAGTGCTGCATGTCCGTGGACGAGCGCACGCAGCCTTGGGACACGTCGAGCCGGCAGTGACGGACTTCGAGCGCGTCATCGCGTTGACAGACGCGAGAGGCCCCGGCGCCAGCCCCGTCGGCGAAGGCTCGCTCGAGGAACTGGTCGCGGTGTTCGTTGCGGCCGGTCGCTGGGACGAGGCCCAGCACTCCATCGAGCGTCTCCTGGCCGTGACACCGCCCCAGTCTGCGTCTCACGCTGCACGCGAGGCCCAGGCGCGCGCCATTCGCGAGCGAGTCCAGCGGTAGCGGACCGCCGCGCGGCCAGCGCGACCGCCAACACGACCGCCAGCACCACGGCCCGCACTGCGTCCGGCCGCGATGCGGCGTGGTCTCCGACGCTCCGAGCCCCCGTCGAACCGACGCGGCAGGTTCTCGTGAGTTCGTCTGTTCGGAAGCGACCCGCCGCGGTTTGAGGAGTGCAGCCCCGACGATCCGTCGGACTCGCAATCCAAGACCCAACTACCGAGGCACTGTCATGAGACTCTCACGCCTGCTCCCCGTCGCGTTCTCCCTTCTCTCGCTCCCCGCGCTCGCACAAGTCACCGCGCCTGAGCCTTTGATCGAGGGTGACGCTCGCGTTTCTCGCTTCATCGCGAACGCAAGCTCGTCCGAGGACGCCGATCAAGAGGCTCGCCTGCCGAACGTCCCGACGTTCACGGCGATCCAGTTCGACTCGGCCGGTGTCGCAACGGCCCAGGTCAGCGTCTACGCGGGTCGAGGGTTCGCGCTTCGCCAGGCCGAACTGATCGAGTACCTGCGCGGCTTCTCCCTGTCGCGCGAGCAGTCGGAGACGACCAAGCGTGCAGCCGAGGAGTTCGTCGACGTCCTGCTGCTCCCGCGCCCGTCCGCGCCGACGACGGCGGCGGCTTTCAGCGTGATCGACCCGAGCGCGGACCTGGTCATCGAACTGCGCCATGTCGAGACGAATGGCCCGCTCGCGATCTCATGCTCCGCTTCGTCGATCCTCAGTTGGAGCGCCAATCTCTCGGCGGGGGCCTATTGGGTCACCTTCGAAAACGGAGCTCTGTACACCACGGCCGACATGTTCATGCTCGCCGCTGGCCCCAAGAAGGGCAGCTCGGCTGACCCGGACTTGTACCTCGAGCGCTGGACGGGATCGTCGTGGGTCAGCTACTCGAGCAGCTTGTCGTACACCCTCGTCGACGCGGTCCGGGGTTACAGCGGAAGCTGCACGGCGACGCGCTGGCGCGTCAAGCTGCACATGTACGTTGGCGGGCAGATGTCGGCGCGGGCCGTTCGCTTCAACGCCAGCTGAGTTTGCACGCTGGCCGGCGCCGTCAACGCTCTCGTTGCGACGCCGGCCAGCCACGATTGTCAGCGTCGCAGGCGTCGCGCGAGTTTGTCGCGCAGGCTCGCCCACTCGGGCAGCGCGAAGAGCTGCGCCGCGGCGAAGTACACCGCCATGCCGGCGGAGATGGCGGCGATGAGGCCGGGGATCGAGCGTTCTCCGCCGGAGATCCAGCGGTAGCAGCCCCAGGCCACGGCGCCGCAGCCGAGCGAGGCGAGGCTCATGCGCAACAGGCGCGCGCCGAAGTCGGGCAACGCGTCGCCGCTCGTGTCGCCGCGCGCGGCGAGTCGGCGGCGCAGACCGGGAGCGAGCATCGCGATGTTGAGCGCGCTCACCACCGCGGTCGAGAGCGCCAGACCGCCGGTGTCGAGCTCGAACACGACCAGGAACAGCACGTTGAAGACGATGTTGAGCACCAGCGCGACGACCGACAGGCGCACGGGCGTCGAGAAGTCGCCCAGCGCGTAGTAGGCGCGACTGAGCAAGCCCACGGCGCTGCCGGGGACGAGCGCGAGGCACAGGAAGCGAACCGCGTCGGCCGTGCGCTCGACGCCTTCTCGCCCGAACTCGCCGTACTCGAGCAAGCACGAGGTCACCGGCTCGGCCAGCGCGAACAAACCGGCGGCGGCGGGCAAGGTCACGAACAAGATCGCCAGGTGCGTCTGCGCGTGAACGCGCTTGAGCTCGCCGAACTCGCGCTTGTGCGCCAGCGCCTTCATCGCGGGGAACACCGCGCTCGTGGCGGCGATCGCCACCAGCGCCATCGGCAGCTGCTGCAGTCGATTGGCGTAGTAGTACGCCGTCGGTCCGCCGCGCGGGAGCATGCCCTGCGCCATGAAGCTGTCGACGAGCACGTTCACCTGGTAGACGGCCGCGCCGAGAGTCAGCGGCACGCTCGTCTTGAGCACGCTCCAAGCCGCGCTCGAGCCGCCGGCCACTGCGCGCGCGCGTTCGAACAGTCCTGCGGCGCGCATCTCGGGCGCGAGCAACAGCAGTTGCGCGACACCCGACAGCACCAGCCCCCACGAGAACCACACCGCCATGTCGTAGTGGCGCGCGCGACCGAGCTCGCCGTCGTCGGGGCCCGGTCCCGTCCAGCCGAACTTCCAGCCGACGAGCAGCAGCGTGGCGATGGCGACGATGTTCATCAGGCCGGGACCCGCGCTCGCGCCGACGAAGCGGCCGCGCACGGACAGCGCGCCGCCGATCAGGCCCGCGAGGCAGATCACGATCACGTACGGCATCACGTGCAGCGTCAGATCGCGCACTGCGGCAGGGTCCTCGCCCAGCCACGGCGTCGGACCGTCGTTCCACGGCAGGTTCAGCGTGTCGGGCAAGACGCGGCTGAGCCCCATCACGAGCGCGCACACACCGATCAGCAGCCACGTCGCTAGCCGCAGCGTGTCCCACATCAACGCGCGTCCCGCGTCGTCGCCGCGATCGGCGTCGGCCTCGGTCATCGAGGTCTGCAGCGCCATCGAGACCGCGCCCTCGCCGAGCAGGCGCCGGAACAAGTTCGGCATGCGCCAGGCCGTGACGAACGCGTCGTAGACCGGGGAGACGTCGCCGAAGAGCGCGGCCGTGAGGAACTCGCGCACGTAGCCGAACACGCGCGAGACGGCGGTGAACCCGCTGATCAGCGCGGTGCGCGCCACCAGCCGCTGATGACGACCGACGACGTCGGCGCCGCGCGCGGCTTCCGGCGGATCGGTGGCGGTGTCTTGTTGGGGCATCCCGTGCAGCGCTCGGATCCGAGCGAGCCGGGAAAAGCTAGCGACCGACGAGCGCGCGCGCGAACGTCGGTGCGAGCTCGAGTCAGTTCGAGTCGGAGGCGCCTTGCGAAAGGACGTCGAGCGCGGTCGCGTAGCTCTCCGAGGACTTGCGGCGCGCGTCGATGCGGTCCTTCACGCCAGCGCCGACGACGTCGCGAACTGCCTTGCGGAGATCGGCCACGAGCCGCTTCGCGGCCGCGACGCGCTTGGCCTCAGCGTCGAACGCCGCTCGAGCTGCTTCGTGAGCCTTGGTCGAGGTTCCCAGGTCTCTCTTTCGCCCGGTCACCTCGTCTTCCGCCGACTTCAAGTCGCCGGGCAGCACTCCGCTGACGCCCTTGATCGCTTCGAGCTTGGCCTCGGCCAGCGCAACGCTGAGCTTGCTGAGTTCGAGGTCGGTCGCGGCCTTGGAGAGGTCGGCTTCGAGCTTCGAGAGCTGTGCGCCATCGACCAACCTCGCTTCGTCGAGCAGCTCCAGCACCTTGCCGTGGAACTCGAGCGACATCCCGAGCACGGCGAGCACGTGCTTCGAGAGCGTGGGCGAGTCAGCGCCGTCGGCAGGCGCCGCCGTCAACGCCGGGAGCGCGGCCGTGACCTTGCCGGTGAGTTCAGTCCGCTGGACAGACAGCGGCGCAGCGCTCTCGTCCTTCCAGGCCGGGATCTTCTCCCAGACCGCGATCAAGTCGGTTGCGAGCTCTGCGTGCGCGTCGCGGACTTCCTTCGATGCGGCTTTGGCCTCGTCGGCGTAGACCTTCTCGAAGCGCTTGGCTTGCTTGCCGACCAGCGTGCTCGGAGCTGCGGGTTCAGCCGGAGTGTTGGACGTCGTGGGCGCCGCAGGCGTGTTGGAAGTCCCGGTTCCAGCAGGTGCGTTGGTCGCTGCAGGATCCGCCGGCGTCGTGGCTTCACGCGCCTTCGCTCGTGCGTCCAGGCGACCGAACAGATCCATGCCCATCGCGCCGCTCTGCGCGGCGAGCGCCATGCTCTGCAGTCCTTCGAGCACGGGCTTGGGGTCCGCCGAGTAGCCCTTCACGTACCAGTTGCCGATGTCGTCCTTGACGAGCAAGTAGCTGGTGTTCCCCATCCCAGCGGTGCGCACGCGGTTGATGTTCTGCCAGTACTGACGGTCGAGCGCGCTCGCCATGCGCTCGAAATCGGTTGCGTCGCCGTTCCCAAGGAGCGCGGAGTGCGCATGGTCGGTGAGCAGGTTCTGGACCGGCGCCGCGCCGGGCTGCAGCGCCGAGATCGGCGTCGAGTTCCGCAGATACGCCCACGGCGGGCGGATGTAGGCCGTAAGCGACGCCGTGCTATTGACGAGTTTCTCCGCCTCGGCAAGTTGCGCAGCGAACTTCTCTCGCGCCGATTCGGTCTTGGTCGTCGCGACCGTCGACTCTTTGTCGTCCGTGGTGTCGTCGGGCTTGGGGTTTTTCGCAGCGTCGCCGGTTCCGGAGGCCGTCTCCGCGTCGATCGACTTCTTCAGTTCCGCGAGCGCTGTGCTGACGGCCTCGAGCGAGTCGATCGCTGTCTCCCGCGTCTTCTGCGACTCGTCGCTCCGCTCGTAGAGTTCGCGATGCCGTTCCTCGTTGGCCAGAGTCAGGATCGAGTTGCCGATTGACTCGAGCGCCATGACGTAGGTGTTCATGGCCGTCGCGCGAGACGTCGAGCTCCCGCTTGCTTGACCGAGTACTGCGTCATGGCTGGCGAGGAAGCGCAGCTTCTCCGCGAAGTGGATCAAGCCGTCCATCAGGCGCTTTCGCTCGCCCGTCGACTCCTTCGGCTCCTTGATCCCAGCGGCGTGCTCGCGGTCGCGCGCCTCCAAGTAGCGCTGGATCATCGTGAGCAGACCGTCGTCGAGCCGGCCGCCGTCGAGCCCCGTGTCGCCCAACAGTGCGATCGTGCTGCGAAACGTCTTGAAGGCCTCGACGATCTCAGCGCGTTCGGCATCTTCGAGCGTCAGCGCTCGAGCGAGACCGAACCGGAAGTCGGCGTTCGGATGAGACTCGATCGAGATCGGGCTCCGCGAGCTGAGGATCGCCCTGTGCACCCTGCGCAGCGCATCGGCAGCTTGGATCGGCTCAGCCGTCAGCAGCTGTTCGAGCGCCGCGGCGGCTCGGTCATAGATGTCGTGCGTCCAGAACTGCGCGGGGGAGGGCGCTTGTGGCAGCACCCCGAGTTGCGCGCGCTCCCGACTTCGAAGCACTCCGGATGAGCCCAGCCGATCCGACACCAGAATGGCCAACTGCTGCGGTTGAATGAGCAGCGAGATGAGCTTCGCGTTGCTCGCCAAGATCTCGTCGGAGTTCTCGAGCTCTGCTCGGTGCAGGGCAACCGCGATCTGAAACGACAGCGCGAGATCGAGTCCCTGCGCGAGCTTCGCTCGCCCATCGAGGTAAGCCTTCGAAATCTGGCTGATCCTGTCAGCGAGCGCACGCGACAGCTCTTCGTCCGAGGTGATCTCGGCCAACCTGGGCAAGACTCGTCCGGCGTCGCTCAGCACCTCGAAGCGTCGCGTGGCGCCGTGGACTTCACTCCCAACGAGCTTCGCGGCTGCCGCAACCTTTCGGTCCGAGGCGGATCGATTGGCTCGCTGCGGAGGCGAGATCAACGGGCTCAATGCATCGTAGGCCTCCTTGTTGGCCTCAGTCCTCCGGACCCGCTTCCACAGCTTCTCGTCCTGCTCGAAGCGTTCCATCTGCTCGCGCAGCCGCTTGCACTCCTCGAAGATGTCGCGGCCCTTGCCAACGAAGGCGGCGATCGCGGGATCGACCTTGTCGAGGTACAGACCCAGCACGCCGTTCACGACACGTCCCTGTGTGCTCTTCAGCAGGTCGCGATCGACGACGTACGGCTTGCTCTCCACCTCATCCTTGAACTTCGCGCTTTCCCCGCTCCAAAGCGGCTCCTCGATCGCATCGCGCAGACGGATCAAGACGGGCCGCGCGGCGACCGCCATGGCGGTGAGCTGCTGCGCCTGCACGTCCGGCTCGTTGGCCATCGGGCCCTTGTAGACGTCGACGTCGACGGTCAACACCGCGCACGAGGCTGCGATCGACAGCGCTGCCACACCGATGAATTTGCCCCACATGGCTACTGGCCCTCCGACAGCGTGGCGAGGCGCGCGTCGAGCTTGTCGAGTTCGCGTTGCTCGTCGCGAAGGCGCTGGAGCTCGGTGAGGAGCGCGAGGCTGGTCGCCGAGTCGATCTGTTCGAGGTGCGCTTGCGTGATCACCCTCAGCGACTCACCTGCGAGTTCGAAGAACTTCTCGGGACTCGAACTCATCACGATCGCGAGCCGGTGGTCCCGGGGCGCCTCGCGGAAGCCCTCGGGGCCGAACATCATCAGTCGGCGTGCGGGCGAGAGGGCTGAGTCCGATTTGTCGGCGGCCTCGATCTTCACGCGCCCGGTCTTCTCGTCGAAGCCCACGCGTTCGTTCAGTCCGTCGACCACCGCCGCCGGCAGCCAGCCCGACGCGAAGCGCATGCTGCTGATGGCGCTGGCCTGTCCGCGGACGCGCAGGCGATAGACCGTCGGCGGAACCTGGCCGACCGGATCGAACACACCGACGTAGTAGGTCTGCTCGAGGTCGTTCGCCGGCGTGCGCGCGCCGACGCCAGTGGTGAGCAGCACGCCCCCCACGGCTCCGCCGGGCGAAGAGCACCCGGCGACTTGCGTCAGCGCGAGGGCAGCGAGCGATACGAACGACGAGACCGTCCAACCAGGCAAGTGGGTGCGGACCAAGACAGACTCCGAGCGAGAGAGTGCGAGCGGGAAGCGGGAGCGGCGAAGGGTAGACGCGCGCGCCGGCGACGCGAACAACTCCACGCCGCACGTCCGCCACCTTCCCGGTCTTGGGACAGGCTCGGGGTGGGTCCACGCGGCGTTCGAGGTCCGCCGCTGGGGAGGCGTTTCAGCTCAGCAGTTCGCCCGCGAGCTTCTGCACGAGCTTGCCGTCGATCTGGCCCTTGTGGCGCGCCATCGCGGCCTTCATCAACTGGCCCAGGTCCTTCTTCGAACTGAGCTTCAGCTCGGCGATCAGGGTCTGCACGACCGAGCGGGTCTCGTCCTCGTTGAGCTGGCGCGGCAGGTAGCGCCGCACGACCTCGAGCTCGGCCGTCTCCTTGGCCACCAGGTCGGCGCGCCCGGCCTTGGAGAACTGATCGATCGACTCTTGGCGCGTCTTGGCGGCCGCGAGCA
Organism: uncultured Planctomycetia bacterium; assembly: GCA_938003765.1. Classification (GTDB taxonomy): domain Bacteria; phylum Planctomycetota; class UBA1135; order UBA1135; genus WYBT01. The sequence continues at coordinate 26,166 of CALKYE010000030.1, read as the reverse complement.
GCACTTCGTTCACCAGCTCGTCGGTGATCGTCTTGCCGCCCTCGAGTTCGTGCTTCTTCACCGCCGCGACGAGCATGCGCAGCGTGTCGCGCGTGACTTCGTCGCGCGCGAGCATGGCTTGCTTGACGTCGGCCTGGAGTTTTTCGAGCGAGGTCATGGCTTCGACTACTCCTCGTCGCTCGGCGGGGTTGCTTCCGGTTCGTCGCCGGCATCCTCCACAACGTCGTCAGTCGCCTCGCCCGCCTCCGCGACCGGGGTCGCCTCCGGCGTACGGGTGCGCGTCGTGGCGGCGTATTGCGTGAGGTCTTCCGCGCTCACCAGTTCGACGCCGACGAGCTTGTCGCCGTCCTTGAGGTTGACCAGGCGCACGCCCTGCGTGTTGCGCCCCATCGGGCGCATCTCGGCGATCGACGAGCGCACGATCATGCCCGACTGGGTGATCAGCATCACCTCGTCGTCCTCGCGGCAGCTCACCATGCCGACCACGGGCCCGTTGCGGCCCTCGGTCTGGATGTTGATCACGCCCTGACCACCACGACCCTTGATCGGGTAGTCCTCGATCGGCGTGCGCTTGCCGAAGCCGTTCTCGCACGCGCTCAGGAGGAACGTGTCGGGCGAGGCGACGATCATGTCGACCACGCGGTCCTCGCCGAGCAGGCGAATGCCGCGCACGCCGTAGCTCGTGCGGCCCATCGAACGCGCCTCGCCTTCGTCGAAACGGATCGCCTGGCCCTCGGCGCTGGCGAGCACGATCGTGTCGCCCGCCTTGCACAGGCCCACGCCGACGACCTCGTCGCCTTCCTCGAGCAGGATCGCGCGAATGCCGCCCCTCTTGGGCCGCGAGTAGGCCTCGAGCGGCGTCTTCTTGATCGTTCCGCGCTTGGTGGCGAAGAAGATGAAGCGCTCGGCGTCGAACTCCGGCACGCGCAGGATGTTCGTGATGCGCTCGCCCTCGGCCAGCTCGAACAGGTTCGAGATCGCGCGGCCGGCGCTGGTGCGCGAGGCTTCGGGCAGGTTGTAGACCTTGAGCCAGTACACCTGGCCGTGGTTGGAGAAGCACAGCACGTAGTCGTGCGTGCCGGCGACGAACATCGACTCGACGACGTCGCCCTCCTTGGTCTCCGATCCGATGATCCCGCGGCCGCCGCGGCCCTGCGTGCGGTACACGTCGAGCGGCGTGCGCTTGACGTAGCCGTCGCGCGAGTAGGTGACCACCATCATCTCCTCGGTGATCAGCTCCTCGATGTCGAAGCTGCCGTCGACTTCCTCGTCCGAGATGACGGTGCGGCGATCGTCGCCGTAGCTCTTGTCGAGCTCGTCGAGGTCGGTCTTGATGATCGCGACCACGCGCGCTTCGCGGGCGAGGATGTCCTTGAGGTCGGCGATCTCGGCCACCAGCTCGTTGAACTCCGCTTCGAGCTTCTCGCGCTCCAGCCCGGTCAACCGGCCCAGGCGCATGTCGACGATCGCCTGCGCCTGACGCGGCGAGAGCGCGAACGCGCCCTGCAAGCCCTGCTTGGCTTCCTCCGGCGTCTGGCTCGCGCGGATGATGCGGATCACCTCGTCGATGTTGTCGACGGCGATGCGCAGACCCTCGACGATGTGCTTGCGCTCTTCGGCCTTGCCGAGCAGGAACTGCGTCCGGCGGCGGATGACTTCCTTGCGGTGCGCGATGTAGGCGTCGAGCAACCCGCGCAGCGAGAGCGTGCGCGGCTGCCCGCGATCGATCACCAGGTTGATGATCGACTGCGTCGACTGCAGCGGCGTGTACTGGAAGAGCTGGTTGAGGATGACCTGCGGGTCTTCGCCCTTCTTGAGGTCGATCGAGAGCCGGATCCCCTCGCGGTCGGAGTAGTCCTGGATGTCGTGGATGCCGGTGATCCGCTCCTCGTTGATCACCTCCTTGAGCTTCTCGAAGATCGATTCCTTGCGAACCTGGAAGGGGATCTCCGTGAACACGATCGAGGTGCGGCCCTTGTTCTCCTCGATGTGGTGCTTGCCGCGCACGCGCACGATGCCGCGGCCGGTCGCGAAGGCCTGCAGGATTCCGCGCCGCCCCATGATGATCCCGCCGGTCGGGAAGTCAGGGCCCTTGACCAGCCCGCACAGCTCGATGGTCGAGACGTTCGGGTCGTCGAGCACGGCCCGCAGCGCGGCGACGATCTCGCGCAGGTTGTGCGGCAACAGGCTGGTCGCCATGCCGACCGCGATGCCGTCCGAGCCGTTGCACAAGAGGTTCGGGAAGCGACTGGGCAGCACCGTGGGCTCGGTGCGCGTCTCGTCGTAGTTGGCGATGTGGTCGACCGTCTCCTTGTCGAGGTCGGCCATCAGCTCGACCGCCACGCCGGTCATGCGCGCCTCGGTGTAACGCATGGCCGCCGGCGGCTCGCCGTCGATGTTGCCGAAGTTGCCCTGGCCGTCGATCAGCGTGTAGCGCGTGGCGAAGGGCTGCGCGAGGCGCACGAGCGTCGGGTAGATCACCGACTCGCCGTGCGGGTGGTAGTTGCCCGAGGTGTCGCCGGCGATCTTGGCGCACTTGCGGTACTTCGCGCGCGGCGTGAGGTTCAGGTCGTTCATCGCGACCAGGATGCGCCGTTGCGAAGGCTTGAGGCCGTCGCGCACGTCGGGCAGCGCGCGCGCGTGGATGACCGAGAGCGCGTACGTGAGGTACGACTCGCGCATCTCGCGCTCGATCAATCGCGGCTCGATGCCGCCTTGGGGCGCGGGGGTGGGAGTCTGTTCCGTGGTCGTCATCGAGGCGGAGAGGCAGCGGGAAATCCCGGACTTCCCGGGGGTTTCGAGCCCGAGATTGTCGCGTTTTCCCGCGCTGGGTTCCACCTATCGAACCCACGCGTTTGCGCCCGTTGAGCAAGCGAGGACGGCCTTGCGTTCCACGCACGCCCAGGGACGGCCCGGCTGGCGAGCCACGGCCTCCAACGCCCCATCTCGCCGAACGGCGGGGCGGCCCGAATCCGCTGGCGCCGGCGCCCGCTGAGCGCTGCGCCGGTCGACCGAACGTCGTCGTCTACGCCACTTCGCGGGAGGCGGCGGCTCGCTGGATCAGTCGCGTCGCGATCTGATCGAGCGGAACGACCTCGCAGGCGCCGCCCATCTCGATGGCGACCTTCGGCATGCCGAACACGACGCAGCTCGCCTCGTCCTGCGCCATCGTCCAAGCGCCCGCGTCACGCATCAGTTTGAGGCCCCTCGCGCCGTCCGCGCCCATGCCGGTCATGAGCGCTCCGATCGCGTTCGCGCCCGCCACCGACGCGACCGACTCGAACAGCACGTCCACGGCCGGCTTGTGGCGGCCGATGCGCGGTCCGTCGACGATGCCCACCAGACGTCGGGCGCCGGAGGCGCGCAGCACCATGTGGAAGTTGCCGGGCGCGAGCAGCGCGCGCCCCGGGAGAACGGCGTCTCCGTCCTCGGCTTCTTTCACTTCGATGGCGCAGACGGTGTTCAGACGCTCGGCGAACGAGCGGGTGAAGCTCTCGGGCATGTGCTGAACGATCACGATGCCCGGCGACTCCGCGGGGAGCGAAGAGAGCACGCACTCGAGCGCTTGCGTGCCGCCGGTCGAGCTCCCCAGCGCGATGATCTTGTTGGTGGTGCGAGAGAGTGTCGCGCGCGGAGGAGCCGCGACCTTCGCCGTCGCCGTCGCCGTGCGGGCGACGACCTTGGCGCCGGCGGCCGTGCGAACCGCGCGAACGAGTTCCTCGGCGACGCTCGCGCCGCTGTGGGCTTCGCGTCCCTTGCACAGCACCTCGACCGCGCCGGCGCGCAACGCATCGACGGCGACGGGGCTGCTCTTGGGCGTCAGCGAGGACACGACCACGACCGGAAGCGGGTGCGTGGCCATCAGCTTTTGGAGGAACGAGATGCCGTCCATGCGCGGCATTTCGAGGTCCAGAGTGATCACGTCGGGATCGTGCTGAACGATCAAGTCGCGCGCGACGTACGGATCGGGCGCGGCGCCGACGACTTGGATGTCCGGGGCCGCCTCGAGGTGACGGCGAAACACTTGGCGCACGGTCGCCGAGTCATCGACGATCAGCACTCGAATGGGTCGGGAGCCGCTCATGACGCTTGCGCTTGGAACTCCAACACGACTTCAGCGGCCTGGCCGTCGACCTCGATCGCGACGCAGTGGCGTTCGACGCCGGACTCTTGCGACTCCGACTCGACGATGCGAGGGGACTGGAGCTTGACCGACCGGCCCTCGGGGGAAATCTCCGAGAGCACACGCCCGGCCAGCACGTTGACGAACTCCAGGAGCACGTCGCGAGTCAGGTCTTCGTCCGCCTCACCGCCCTCGAAGCCGAGGAGCTCTTCGCACATCAGCTCCGAGAAGCCGCGGGTGCAGCGGATCGTGATGCTGCCCGAGCGCCAGCCGCTGAAGTCCAGGTGGGCGCGCCAGTCGATGGAGTCCGGCGAGGTGGACCGCGACTCCGCGAACATGAACGCGTGGCGTTCGAGCGTTTCGACGGTCAGTCGCTCGAGTGTGGAGTTGAGGTCGCTCATGACTTCTGGGGTACGGCGAGGAGTTCGGCGAGCGTCGACTTGATGCTCTCGGGAGTGAACGGCTTGGCGATCACGGAGTTCGCGCCCAGCAGGCGCATCTGCGCTCGCCGCTCCTCGGTGTTCTCCGAGGAGATGACCACGATCGGGAGCGTGGCCAGCGGCGGATGCGCGCGCACGCGCCGCACGAGCTCGACGCCATCCATCGTGGGCATGTGGATGTCGGTCAGCAGGGCGTCGAAGCGGCCGGTGCCGAGCGCTGCGAGCGCTTCGATGCCGTTGCCGGCCTCCACTACGCCCGCGGAGTCGTAGCCCGCCATTTGCAGAGTCCGCCGCAGTTGAATGCGGACCGTGCGAGAGTCATCGACGACCAGGAATCTGTGGGACACGTCAAATCACCTCTTCACTCTCGTTGGTCCGGACGACGACGCGGCCGGTGCCAACTTCCAGGGACAGGGTGCGCGGATCGGTGCCGCCAACTCGCTCGGCGGCGATGAGCAGACCGTTCTTCCAGAGCAGCTTGCGGAGCATGGCTACGTTGCGTTCGCCGATACGCATCGAGTCGACGCCGTTCTTGAGCGGGTTGGCCCCGCCGGCGATCCGGATTTGCAGATCGCCCAGCAGGCTGCCGCGATCGGCCAGGGCCTGGAGCAGCGCGGCGACTCCGGTGTCGACGTACTTGGCGCTGCCATCCGACTCACTGGGATGGCCTTGTTTGGCGGAGGGCAGCAGGCAGTGGATCAGTCCGCCGTGCTTGAGCCGCGCATCCCAGGCGGTGACTCCGATGCAGGAGCCCAGCGAGTATGTGATCAGCGTGTCTTCGGGAGCAGCGCTGACCACGACGGATGAGATGGCGACGACGCGCAGCACTCTGCGCTCGTGGGACTCTGTGCGCATGAGCGGCGTTATCCGATCTTCCTGAACACGGAGGAGCCAGCGCGTGCGAAGTCGGTGCGGCCGCTGGGCAAGCTCTCCGACTTGCCGACGAACAGCAGCGCCGAGGGCGCCAGCAGTCGGTGGCATTCGTCGATCACGCCGTTACGGACCGGATCGTCGAAATAGAACATCACGTTGCGGCAGAAGATGGCCTCGAGCGGCCCGCGCATCGGGAATGGCGGCTGCGAGAGGTTGAGTCGCGAGAAGGCGACCAGGCGGGCGATGTCGTCTCCCGCGCGGTAGCGGACCTCGCCCCCGCCCGTCTCGCGGACGAAGTAGCGGTGCAGCAGCGCGTCGGGGATGCCTTCGATCTTGCTCTCGGCGTACACCCCTTCGCGGGCGGCGTTGAGCACGCGCGTCGAGATGTCGGTGGCGAGCAGCCGCGTGTCCACCGATGCGCCGAGCTCGCGTTCGACCTCGCGCAGCGTCATCGCGATCGTGTAGGGCTCTTCGCCGCTCGACGAGGCCGCGCACCAGTAGCGCAAACGCTTGCGTCCAGCCTTGATCGCCTTGCGGTGAACGTCCGCCAGCACGGTGAAGTGCTCGGCTTCACGGAAGAAGCTGGTGACGTTCGTCGAGATCACGTCGAGCAGCGCGACGACTTCGCTGCGCAGCTCGCGCTCGAGGTACTCCAGGTACTCGACCTCGTCGTTCAGTCCAAGGGCGCGGATTCGCTTGGCCAGGCGCGAGGAGACCATCGACTCCTTGCCTTCCTTGATGCGGATCCCGGCTTCGTCGTAGACGAGGCTGCAGATGCGCTCGAAAACTGCGGCTTCCATGCGAACTTTGGCGCGCGTGTGGGAACGGGTCGATCGGGAGACAACAGCGCGGCCCGCCCCTGAGTGAGCAGGAGCGGGCCGCCGTTTCAGCGGCTCAGAAGTCCTGGACTTCCGAGTCGTCCAGCGGGATCACCTTCGCGGGCGCCTTCTTCACGGCCGAGGCCGGCTTGCGCAGCGCGGACGCGACGGGCTTGCCGCTCACCGGCGCCGCAGCCGGCTTGGCCTTGCTCTGCGGCAGGGCCGAGGTCGGCTCGCTGGCCGCCGGGCGGCGCAGCGTCGGACGGCTCGAGGGCGCCGGCTCTTCGCCGGTCGCGCTCAGCTTGAACTGCCCGATCAGCGAGGCGAGGCGCTCGACTTGCGTGTCGAGTTCGGAGGCGGCCGCCGAGGACTCTTCGCTGTTGGCGGCGTTCTCTTGCGTGACGCGGTTCATCTGGTCGACCGCAGTGGTGATCTGACCGATGCCGTCGGCCTGCTCCTTCGAGGCGGCCGCGATCTCGCCGACCAGGCTGCGAACCTTGGTCGTCGACTCGTTGATCTCGTCGAGCGCCGAGCGGACGTTGCCGTTGATGCTCACGCCGTTGGCGGCGTTCTTGCTCGACTCCTCGATCAGACGCGAAGTCGTCTTGGCGGCCTCGGCGCTGCGCATGGCGAGCGCGCGGACCTCTTCGGCGACCACCGCGAAGCCGCGGCCAGCGTCCCCGGCGCGCGCGGCTTCGACCGCGGCGTTGAGGGCGAGCATGTTGGTCTGGAACGAGATCTCGTCGATCGTCTTGACGATCTTCGCGGTCTCGGCGCTCGACGCGGCGATCGCGTCGATGGCCTTCTGCATCTCCTGCATGATCGTGCGACCGCGCTCGGCCGCTTCGGCCGCCGTCGAGGACACCGCGTTCGCCTGCGTGGCGTTGTCGGCGTTCTGCGACGTCATCGCCGAGAGCTCTTCCAGCGAGGCCGAGATCTCTTCGATCGAGGCCGCTTGAGTGCTGGCGCCCTGCGCGACGCTCTGGCTGCCTTCAGCGATCTGACGGCTCGAGCCGGCGACCTGCGTGCTGGTGCTCGCGACGGCCGACAGCGCGCTCTCCAGCGCGTTCAGCGCGCTGTTCAGGTTCGCCATCGTGGCCGCCTGCTCGCCGGTGTACACGCCCGACATGCGCACGGTCAGGTCTTGGCGCGCGACGTTCTCCAGAGTCGCGCCCATCTCGGCGACGAAGTTCTGGGTCTCGATGTTCTTCTTCTTCTGCGCCGTGATGTCCGAGGCGAACTTCACGACCTTCACCGGCTTGCCGCTGGCGTCGGCGATCGGGTTGTAGGTGGCCTGGATCCAGATCTCGCGGCCGCCGGCGCCGATGCGCTTGAACTCGCCGCCCTGGTACTTGCCGGCCGCCAGGTCATCCCAGAAGCGGCGGTAGTCCGCGCTCTCGCGGTAGGACGGCTCGACGAACATCGAGTGGTGCTTGCCCTGGATCTCTTCCAGGCGGTAGCCCAGCGTGTCGAGGAAGTTCTGGTTCGCCGTGCGGATCCGTCCGTCGAGTTCGAACTCGATCACGGCCTGCGACTTGGAGATCGACGCGATCTGGCCGCGGAAGTCGGCGTTGAGGTTCTCCTGCGCGCGGAGCGCCGTGACGTCCTTCCACTCCAGCGTGTTGCCCACGTAGCGACCGTTCACGTCGCGCAGCGCGCCGACGAGCAGAGCGAACGTGAGTCCGCCGACCTTGATGTCGGTCTTGTACGGCAGGCGGCTGGGGTCGGACAGCAGGCGGCGCTGGTGCGACGGGTCCTTGTGGAACTGGTCGATGTTCGAGCCCATCAACTTGGACGAGTCGAAGTTCGGCCAGATGGTGCGGAAGGTGTTCTCGTGCTGCTTGAGCAGCGCCATCGTCGAGCGATTGGCGTACGTCACGTTGAAGTCGCGGTCGATCATCATGATCGCCGCTTCCGCGTCGTCGACGACGCCGCGCAGGCGCACCGCGTCGTTGCGCGCGCGCACCTGGGCGGTGATGTCCGAGGCGAACTTGATGACCTTGACGACCTTGCCCGAGGCGTCGACGATCGGGTTGTACGAGGCCTGGATCCAGATCTCCTTGCCGCCCTTGCCCACGCGTTGGAACTCGCCGGCTTCGAACTCACCGCGGCCGAGCTTGCGCCAGAAGGCCGTGTATTCCGCGCTGTCGCGGAACTCCGGCGTCACGAACATGCTGTGGTGGCTGCCGACGATCTCGTCGAGCGTGTAGCCCACCGCCCCGAGGAAGTTCTCGTTGGCGGTGATGATCGTGCCGTCGGGCTCGAACTCGATCGTCGCGGACGCGCGGTTGAGCGCGGCCAGGATCGCTTGGGTTTGATCGACGCGCGGGGCGCGCTTGGCAGATTGGGACTTTGACTTCTTGCTGGGAGTTGCCATGGGTAGGGCGGGATGCGTGGGTTCGGTGTGTGATCGGGGAGTGCGGCGTGCGGTGCGCACGTCGCGTCGTGCGGGTGAAGACGGGGACTCGAGAGGTCGAGGAGCTACGCGACTCGGATGTCGGTGACGTCGAGCGCGAACTCGACGTTCAGGAGCAGCTTCACGCCGCCCTTGGACTTGGCGATGGCGAGCAGATAACGCGCATCGATGCCGCGGCCGAGCGGCGGCGGCGGGGCAAGCTCATTGCCCTTGATGTCGAGCACTTCGCAGACGCCGTCCACGAGAATGCCCATGTGGTGGATCGCGTCGTCGACCGTGACGTCGAGGACGATGATGCAGCTCTCGGCGCCGGGCTCGAAGGCGGCCATGCCGAACTTCGTGCGCAAGTCGACGATGGGGATGATCCGGCCGCGCAGGTTGATGACGCCGGTCAGGTGCGCGGGCGCACGGGGCACCGGCGTCACCTCCATGAGTCCGATGATCTCTCGGACCCGCAGGATCTGGATGCCGTATTCCTCGGCGCCAAGACGGAACGTCAGGTACTTACCTGCGAGTTCCGCACCGGCCGCTGAGGCGGGAGTTTCGAGGGTGGTCATAGGACTTGATTGGTGGCGGTCGGGTGCGTCGATTCGGTTCAGTTGGGTAGGGTTGCGAGTTCAGCGAGACCGGCGACATCCAAGATCAGTCCGACGGTTCCGTCGGGCATCACGGCGCCACCAGAGAGGCCTTTCACTTGTCGGACCGTGGCGCCGAGCGGCTTGATCACGATCTGGTGCTGTCCAATCAGCTCGTCGACGAGGAACGCGAAGTTGCCCGCCGAGCTCTCCACCACGACGGCGGAGGTCTCCTCGACTTCGATCGGTTTGTCGCCACGCCCGAGCAGATCGGCGAGCTTGCGCAGCGGCACGTACGAGTTGCCCACGCGCAGCAACTGTCCGCGCTCGAGCACGCTCGCGATGTCGTCGTGTCGCGGGCGGAACATGCGCAAGATCGAGAGCGTCGGGACGACGTAGCGGTCGTCGCCGGAGCGCACGACCATCCCGTCGATGATCGCCAGCGTGAGCGGCAGCCGGATGCGGAAGGTGGTGCCGTGACCGCGGCGCGATTCGATCTCGACGCGGCCGCGCAGCGCTTCGACGTTGCGGCGAACGACGTCCAGACCGACGCCGCGACCCGAGACGTCCGTGACTTCCGCCGCCGTCGAGAAGCCCGGCGCGAAGATGAAGTCGAAGACCTCGGCGTCGCTCAGGTGCGAGCCGTCGCCCTCGAGGATTCCGCGGCTCTGCGCCTTGGCGAGGATCGCCTCGCGATCCAGGCCGCGTCCGTCGTCGGTCAGGACGATGTGGATGCAGCCGCCTTCGTGGAACGCGCTGAGCTCCACACGCCCCGCGCGAGGCTTGCCGGCCTTCTCGCGCTGAGCCGGATCGCGCTCGATGCCGTGGTCGATGGCGTTGCGGATCATGTGGATCAGCGGATCGCCGATCGTGTCGACCACCGACTTGTCGAGTTCGGTGTCCTCGCCGCGCATCACGAAGTCGATGCTCTTGCCGAGCTTCTTCGAGACGTCGCGCGCCAGGCGCGCCATGCGGCGGAACGTCGCGCGGATCGGGACCATGCGCAGCGACATCGAGATCTGCTGCAGCTCGCGCGTGATCTTCTCGAGCTGGCCGAGCATGCCCGGCAGGCGCGCCTTGCCGGCGAGCTCCAGCTCCGGCGATTGGCTGACCATCGACTGCGCGATGACCAGCTCGCCGATCAGGTCGATCAGCGAATCGAGTCGAGCCGAGTCGACCTTGACGGACGTCGCTGCGCCGGTGTTCTTGTGGCCGCCGTCGTCGTGCTCTTCGGCTTCGGCGCGCGGATGAGGCGGCGCATCGGAGGACGCGGGAGGCGCGTCAGCGCTGCGCGTCGGCGCTTCCAGCACCGCAGTGAGCACCGCCACGTACTGAGGCGGCGCGTACAGCAGCCCGCGTGAACCGAGCGCTTGCTCGAAGCTGTTCAGGCACGCCTTGAGCAAGTCGGCCGACTTGAACGTGGCCTCCATCACCGGGACGGAGAGCGGGATGGCCTTGCTGCGCAGTTGGTCGAGCAGGGCCTCCGCTTCGTGCGCGGCTCGCATCACGAAGGTCAGGTTGAGGAACCCGCTCATGCCCTTGATGGTGTGGAACGCGCGGAACACCGCGTTGAGCGACTCGTCCTTGGAGCCGTCGGCGCCGCTCTCGAGGTTGAGCAGATGCGCGTCGACCGCCTCGAGGTGCTCGCGCGCTTCGGCGAGGAACTCCTGGGCGAGATCGGCATCGACCTCCGAGAGGTCGTCCGGCGCCGGCGCTTCGACGACGGGCGTCGGCTTGCGTGCGCTCACGACGGCGGGCGCGCTCGTCTTGGTCTCGAAGGCGGGGCGAACGAGCGAGGGCGGAGGCTTGGTGTCCCCGGTGTCGCGGATGGCTTCGAGGCGCGCGCGCAGGTAGCGCACGGTGGTCGCGATCAGCTCCGCCGTCGCGCCCTGGTTGGCCGTGGCGAGTCGGTCCTCCGCCTGATGGCAGTGCTCGGCCACGTCGTTCAGACCGAGCAAGCTCGAGTCGCCCTTGATCGAATGCAGGAGGCGCTTGATCCCGGCGAGCGCTTCGGCGTTGCCGGAGTGTTCGTACTCGAGAGCGAAGTCATCGAGCTCGTCGAGCGAGTCGAGGCGGTCGTCGAGGAAGATCTGGACGGCGGCCGGGTCGAGCGGCGGCATGTCGCCTTCGCCGCGCGGCGCTGGGGACGCGAACTCGGGGAAGAGGAGTTCGAGCTCGGTGCTGAGTCGGCCGCGCGAAGCGGCTTCGTTGGGAGAAAGCAGCAGCCCCTGCAGAGCTTCGATGACGGAGTCGAGGGACTCGGCGTCGCCCCCCGAGACGCCGCGACGAAGCTCGATCAGCTCGGTGCAGCGCGAGGCGAGCTCTCCGACGTGTGCGATGACGTCGGACTGCGCAGACAGCCACATGCTCGCCAAGTTCTCGAGAGCGGACTGCGCGTTGTTTTGAGTGGGCATCGGATGAACGGGGAGCGCTCGCGGACGTCCGGGGGGTATGGGCCGGGCGGCGCGCGCGAGCTTTTGGGGCGCGGTCGAGATCGACTGACCGCGCGCTTGCGCTTGAGTGCGGCCTACGCACTTGCGCCGATTCCGCGTTCTGGGACCGCGCGGCGTGAGCGCTCGTCAGCTCAATCGCCTCACGCGTTCGAGCACACGCGCGTGGCGAGTCTCAGAACTGGCTCGCGTCGATCTCGGCCTGACCTCCACGCGCTCGAGCACTGTTCAGTGACGGAAAGACAGCCCGTCGGATGGATGCGCCCTAGGAACTCCCAAGTCGTCATCGCCCCGACTTCGAGGGGCCGAGGACCGTTCCTCGTTTCGGAATCGCGCGCGAACTCAAGCGCGCATCTGGTTCTTGACGACGTGAGTTCATCCGGAATCTGTCACCGCTCAAAAGCCCTATCAACACGGACGACGCTTCCCACCTCGCCATGGAACAGATGCACGCCAATCACACTCTCGCTCACTTCCTCGTGCATACGGGCGCATGCTCGCAGGAGGTAGCCGACGAGTTCCGACAGACCGCCCGAAAGAACTGGAAGCCGCTGGGCTTGTTCCTTCGAGAGACGTGCGGACTGTCCCTCAAGGACATCGCGCGTGTCCTCGGCGAGCAGGCGATGCGGCCGACGATGCTGTTCGGCGACCTTGCCGTCGAACTCGGCGTCTGCACCCGCGAGCAGATCGACGCGGCGCGCACGATGCAGCGCCAAGAGTGCCCGCACGTTCTGGACATGGCGCTCGCCGACCCGCGCGTCGACCGCGACAAGTGCCTTGCCGCGCTTCGCGACTACGTGCGCTTCACCGAGCGCATGCTCGACCAGTTGGGCCAGCAGTACCCGGCCTTCGTCGCCGCGCTGGCCAACGGCTCGTTGGTCTGACGAGCGCCGCTGCGACCTCAGCCCGCTCCCCCGACTCGTTCGCCGACTCGCACGGCGCGTGACACGGAGCGCGGGCTGAACAGACTCGTACTCACTGGACGTCCGACGCAACAGGCGCGCGCCGCCTGCCGTCGGACGCGCCGCGTAAGCGCGATCGCCGCGACAAGCGCGGTGCAGCCACTATGCTGGTCGGAGGCCCCCTCGTCGCACGACCATGCCTGCCGCACCTGCCACACCCATCGGACAAGCCCTCGGACGCCTGCCCACAGGCCTCTACATCGTCACGACGCTCGACGGAGGCCGCCCGGTGGGCTTCGTCGGCTCGTTCGTCATGCAGGTGGGTCTGCAGCCTCCGCTGCTGTCCGTCGCGGTCGGCAAAGAGCGCGGTCCGCTCGCTGCGCTGCGCGCCAGCCGACGCTTCGCGGTCTCGATCCTCGACAAGTCGAGTGAGGGCGTGATGGGCCGCTTCTTCCGCAAGTACGAGCCCGGCGCAGGTCCGTTCGACGGCCTGTCGCTCGAGCACGGCCCGGGCGGGATGCCGCTTCCGGCCGAGGCCCTCGCCTGGGTGGAGTGCGAACTGCGCGGCGAGTACGAGGGCGGCGATCACGTGATCGTCTTCGGCGAGGTGAGCGCCGGCGCGCAGCGTCGCGAAGGCGAGCCGGCGATCCACCTGCGCAAGAACGGACTGGGCTACTAGCCGCGCGGCGAGCGATGAGCGAGCCCCGAGCCCGCGTCGGCGCCGTCGCGACGGCCTGGCTGTGGTGTGTCGCGGCCTTCGTCGCCGTGATCCTGCTCGTGCGCGGCGGCGCACCGCACGGTTCCGGGCTCGAGCGCATGGACGTCAAGCTCGACCACTACGCGAGCAGCGCCGATGACTACTCGGCGGTGTTCCTCGGGTCGAGCCGCACGATGCGGGGCTTCGTGCCGGAGCTGTTCGACGCGCGCGTCGCCGAGCACGGCCTGACCCTGCGCTCGTTCAACCTCGGCGTGCCCGGCGCGCGCGTGACCGAGATGATCTACCTGCTCGAGCGCATGCGCGAGCTGCGGCCGGCCAAGCTGCGCTACGTGTTCATCGATCCCGAGGACTTCGAGCAGATCCACGACACGCGCAACGTGCTGGCGCAGTCCGGCATCATCTGGCACGACCCGACGACGACCTGGCTGGTGACGCGCCACCTGCTCGAATCGGGCTTCGGCGGCGCGCGACGCAACGCCATCCTGCTCGATCACTGGCGCGCCTGCGCCTACAACGCGCTCAACGTCGGCCGCACGGCCCGCTGGGTGAATGCGGCGCTAGGCCGCAGTGTCGATCCGAATTTCACCGCCGACACGCTGGGCGCGCGCGGCGACGGCCACACCGCGCTGTTCGACGAACAGGAGACGCTCGCCAAGCGTCGGCGCCGGTTCGAGCGCGGCCGCGCCGACTACGAGACCTTGGTCCAGCGCTACCGCGAGCAGCGACCGCCGCCAGGGCCGGCGCCGGCGCAGTTCTCGGAGCTGGTCGAGCGCATCCAGACGCTCGTGCGCGAGCTCGGAGCGACACCGGTGTTCGTGATCCAGCCTGCGCTCTCGTGGCAGTGGGACCTGGTCAAGATCGCGGAGGCGGGAGAGCTGGAAACGCTCCTGCGCTACGACGATCCCGAGCTCCACCCCGAGCTGTTCGCGCACGAGAACCGCTTCGACGCGCGCCACTTGAACGACGACGGCGCCGCGCTGTTCACGCGCACGCTCGCCGACGACTTCTCGGCCTTCGTCCGCGCGCGAGAAGGCGACTCGAAGTGATCTTCACCGAGCTGCGCTTCTTCGCCTTCTTCGCGCTGGCCTTCGGCGTGCATTGGGCTCTGCGCTCGAACGCAGCGCGCAAGCGCTGGCTGCTCGCGTGCAGTTACGTGTTCTACGGGGCCTGGGACTGGCGCTTCCTCGGTCTGATCGCCGGCTCGACGCTGCTCGACTACGTCGTCGCCCTGCGCATGCGCGCGAGCCCGCGACCGCGCGCCTGGCTGCTCGCCAGCCTGATCGGCAACCTGGGTTCGCTGGCGCTGTTCAAGTACCTCGACTTCTTCATCGAGTCGGGCGTCGAGCTGTCGCGCTGGCTGGGGTTCGAGACCAGCGCGAGCACGCTGGGTCTGATCCTTCCCGTCGGCATCAGCTTCTACACCTTCCAGACGCTCAGCTACACGATCGACGTCTACCGCGGCGAACTCGCTCCGGTGAAGCGCCTGGACGACTTCGCGCTGTTCGTCAGCTTCTTCCCGCAGCTCGTCGCCGGTCCGATCGTGCGCGCGGTCGACTTCCTTCCGCAGCTCGACACGGCACGACTGTGGCGCGACGTCCGAGTGCGCGCGTGCCTGACCTTGTTCCTCGTGGGCTTCGTCAAGAAGGCGTGCGTCAGCGACAACGTCGTTCAGCTCGTCGACCCGTACTTCGCCGAGCCTGCGCTGCACAGCGCGCTCGGCGCGTGGACCGCGACGTTGTTCTACGCGGCGCAGATCTACTGCGACTTCTCGGGCTACTCGGACATGGCCATCGCCGTCGCCGGACTGCTGGGCTACGAGCTGCGCCTCAACTTCGACTTCCCCTACTTCGCGACGAGCATCCGCGACTTCTGGCGACGCTGGCACATCTCGCTCTCGAGCTGGCTGCGCGACTACCTCTACATCCCCCTGGGCGGCAGCCGCGGCTCGAGCTGGGTCGCGCGTCGCAATCTGCTGCTGACGATGCTGCTCGGCGGGCTGTGGCACGGCGCGGGTTGGAACTTCGTGATCTGGGGCGGCTTGCACGGTCTCGCTCTCGTCGTCCACCGGGTGTGGGAGAACGCAGGCAAGCGCATGCCCGCAGCGCTCGGCATGGCGCTGACCTTCTGGTGGGTGTGCCTGGCGTGGATCTTCTTCCGCGCGACGTCGCTCGACAGCGCCTGGACCAGCGTCCGCTCGTTCGTCGCCTTCGAGAGTCCCGGCGAGCTCTCCTGGGGCTGGACGCCGATCGCGACCTTTGCGGCTTTGGCGAGCGCGCACGCGTTGGGCGCGACTCGCGCGGTCGGTCGCTGGCTCGAGGGCCGCTCGCTCAACGCCTATGCAGCGCTCTACGGCGCCGCGTTCGCGCTCGCGTTCGCCTTCTCCAACGGGGCCGTGCAGCCCTTCATCTACTTCCAGTTTTGAGCGCGGCCTCGAGCGCGTCGGCCCACTGTGGCGCAGTGGCGCGAAGCTCGCCGAGCGCGTCCTCGAGACGCGTCGACTGAAGCGCCGCGAGCAACTCGTCCGCACGACTCTCTCCGCGCAGCGAGAGCAGCTCGAGCAACTCCGCGCAGCGGCGCGCGTCGCCGCGTTCGAGCGCGCGCAACGCTGCGCTCTCGAGTCCGGCCCGCGTGCGCTCGCCGTCGCCGAGCATCAGGCCGATCTGCGCCAGTTGACGCGTGCTGTCGAGCACCCGCCCGTCGCGCGTCGCGAGCTCGTCGGCCCGCTCGTACTCGCCCAGCGCGAGTTCCACGCGCACACGCTCGTCGGGCAAGCCGTCGAAGAGCGTCCAGCCGTGCGCGACGGCGACGCTGAGCGCCGCCGTGACACCGATCCTCGACCACCAGCGCATCTGTCGCGTGAGCCGACGCCCGACGGAGTCGTCCTGCGCGGCGCGTTCGAGGAAGTCGATGCGGCGAGCGGTGCTGAAGTGCCTCCACGAGTCCTTCGAGCGCGCGTGCGGACCGCCGACGATCTCGAGCGCGCTCACCATGGCTTGAACGTCGCCGGTGCTCTCCATCGCGTACAGGTCGGCCTCGAGCTCCGAGCGGCGCGAGAGCCAGCCGAAGCCCAGCCACCAGGCCGCGACGGAGACGAGCGCAGCGAGTGCGAGCGTCGTCTCGCTGGCCTCGGGCGCGAGTCGCAGCGCGAGCTCGAGGCCGAGGAACAGCGCCGCGGACCAGGCGATGAACGTGAGCACGTGGTGGCGCGCGGCGTGTCCGATCTCGTGGGCCATCACGGCGACCAGCTCGCGCAGCGGCAACTGCGCCAGCAGCAGGTCGGAGAACACCACGACTCGCTGTCCGGGGCCCACGCCGACCACGGCGGCGTTGGCCATCTGATGCCCCGTGCGCCACACGAGCAGTTCGCGGAAGCGGAAGCCGACGTGGCGCGCGAACTCCTCGAGCGTCTGGCGCGCGCGGCCCGGCGGCAGCGCGACCGTGTCCCAGGTGCGGCGGAGCAGCGCGGGCAACGTGAGCATCGCCAGTGCGCCGAGCGAGAGCGTCATCACAGCGCTCCACAGCGCGACGTGCTCGACGTTGGCGCGCGCGCGGTCGCTCAGGCCGATGAGCCCGGTGACTCCGAGGAACAGCGCGAACGGCGCGAGCGCGGCGAGCAGCAGTCGAAGCTGGAAGCGGCGCGACCGCGCGATCTCGGCGCCGCGCACCTCGTTCACGCGCGCGGTCGCGTCGATGGCGACGACCGAGTAGGCGAGGAACGGCGCGAGCGTGAGCGCGAACGCTCCGTCGGGCCAGCCGGTCAGGATGTTCTCCGCGCCGGTCCAGAGCTGCACGAGCTCTGGCCAGCCCAGTCCGCAGGTCGCGATCAGGAACGCCGCGGGCCCCCACCACGAGAGCAGCGTGTGGATCGCGCCGGCGGAGCGAAACGCGCCGCGCAGCACGAGCCGGCGTTCGGAGGCCATCAACAGGTACGGAACGATCAACAGCGCCGCGGCGCCGAGCGGCGATCGAACGTCGAGGCGCAGCTCGAAGTCGTAGGCGACGAGCACCGCGGCGGCGGCCAGGATCTGCGCCAGATAAGCCACGGGAGTCGCGAGCGCGTCTCCGCTCAGGCCAACACGCGCGAGAGCTCGTCGACCATCGCGCGCTGGATCGTCGCGGGCGAAGGGAAGGCCGGCGCCTGCAGCAGCTCGACGTCGACACTCTCTTCGCGCACGGTCACGCGCGCCTTGGCGACGCCTACGAGCGGCAGCGCCTTTTGAACGACGCCAACGAGGCCGTCGGCCTCCCAAGCGCACTCGATCTGCTTGCGCTCGAACAGCTCGAGCAAACGCTGGCGCGCGCCTTCGATGCCGAGTCGGTGGTTCACGCTCGCGGTGATCATCGCAACGTCGCCTCCTCCAGCTCGAGTTCGAGCGACGCCACGTGCTCGCTGGGACCGGTAAGCCACACGGCGCTTGCGCCGTCCCACTCCACGCTCAACGTTCCGCCTGGCAGCGACAGAGCGAGCGGCGAGCGAGCGCTGCCTGCGCGCATCAGCGCCACCGCGGCGGCGCATGCGCCCGTTCCGCAGGCCGCCGTCTCCCCCACTCCGCGCTCCCACACGCGCAGGCGCCAGCGCCCTTCGCGCTGCGCGACGAACTCGACGTTGGTGCGATCGGGGAAGCGCGCGTGGCGCTCGAGCACGGGGCCGAGCTCGTTCACCGGGGCGCTGCGCTCGTCGTCGACGACGAGCACGCAGTGCGGGTTGCCCATGTCGACGCGCGTGGCGAGCACGCGCCCGAACTCTCCGCGCAGCTCGACCTCGCGTTCGACCTCGCGCGGCGGCCCCATGTCGACGCGGGCGCCGACGAGCGCGCCGCGTTCGCGCCGCAGTTGCACCGCGCACGCGCCAGCGTCGGTGTGGACGACCAGTTCATCGCTCTCGACGAGGCCGCGCTCGCGCGCGAAGTGCGCGACGCAGCGGATCCCGTTGCCGCAGGTCTGCGGGCGCGAGCCGTCGGCGTTGTGGACCACCATGGAGCAACTCCCGTTGTCCGCGCCGGGCGCGACGAACAACACTCCGTCGAGCTTGCGCAGCGGACAGCTCGCGGGCGGCTGCTCGCACAACCGCCGCGCCAGCTCGGCCCACTGCTCTTGCGGCGGCGCCTCGCGCGCATCCAGCACGGCGAAGGCGTTGCCGGCGCCGGTCATGATCGCGACGTGCGCGGCGCTCATCGTCCCGCCAGCCCGAGCTTGAGGGTGTTCTTGAAGTGCAGCTTGGCGACCTGACCGAGCTCGTCGGCGCCGTGCAGCGTCACGAAGCGGCGCGCAGCCAGGTCGACGGGCCGCCCTGCGCCCTTGGCGAGATCGACCGCAAAGCGTTCCGACAGCTCGCGCAGCCCCACGAGGAACTGTTCGCGCGCGATCACGCTCGCGGCGGCGACGGCGAGCTCTTCCTCGCCGCGGTGGCGTTGCTCGAGCTGGATGTCCGCGCCGGCCAACGCCTTGCGCAGCAGGCTCTCGTTCGCGAACTGGTCGATCACGACGCGCACGCCGGGCTCGGCCAGCTCGCGCACCGCGCGCGCGTGCAAGGCCGCGAGCATCGGGTTCAGATTCTTCACTCGCGCGTGCTCGGCGTTGTACTCGGGAGGATCGAGTCGCGCGATCGCGTGCGGCACGTTGGCGCGGAGCGCGGCGCCGACGCGCAACACGCTCTCGTCGTTCATCAACTTGCAGTCGCGCACTTCGCCGTTGGCGAGCTTGCGGGACAGCTCGGGGTCGAGCTTGACCGCGGCCACCACCAGCGGCCCGAAGTAGTCGCCTTTGCCGGACTCGTCGCCGCCGATCGTCGTGACCGCGGCGCCGACGGGCGACGCGGCCACGCTCCGAGACGCGGGTTGCGGAGTCGCGCTCGGGCTCGGGACGTCGCTCGCCAGGCCCAGGAACTGCTCGAGGAACAGCTCGGGCGCTTCGCCCTGGACCACGAACTTGCCCGACTCGTAGTGCGTCACCACGACGCCCTCGCCGCGGGCCCAATAGAGCGCGTACGGCGCCGAACGCATCTCGAAGCGCCGCTCGACGAGCCGACGCTCGAGCTCTCGCCCGCGCGATGCGGGGACCTTCACGACCACCGTTCGCTGGGCCACGGAGCGGATTCTGGCACGCCCGCGCAGCCCTACCAAGCGCCGCCGCGCGCAGAACTTTCCACTCGAGCACGCTCGCGGCGCAGTCCCTCGGCCCGCGCCGTCCATTGATTTGCGGTCGTCGGAGCTTTGTGGGAAGCGCCGCGCGTGCTCGCCATGGTCCATCCCCTCTCCTCGGATTCGCCCGAACGTTCCTCCGACGAGTGGCTGCCGCTCGTGTACGACGAGCTGCGTCGACTCGCTCGGCGCGAGATTCGTCGTGAGCTCGAACCTCAGACGTTGCAGACCACGGCGCTCGTCCACGAGGCGTACCTCAAGCTCGTAGGCGTCGATGCGAGCCGCTGGCGCGATCGCGCGCACTTCTTCGGCGCTGCGGCGCGAGCCATGCGCGAGATCCTTGTCGAGCGAGCCCGCTCACGCTCCGCGCTCAAGCGCGGGGGCGGCGCGCAGCGCGTTCCGCTCGAGCAACTCGAATTCGCAGAGCTCGAGAACGACCCCGACCGCTTCCTCGCGCTCGAGGACGCGCTGACGGTGCTCGAGCGAGTGGACGAGCGCAAGTCGAGAGTCGTGATGCTGCGCTTCTTCGCCGGACTGTCGATCGCGCAGACCGCCGAGGTGCTGGCGCTGTCCCCGACGACCGTGAAGGACGAGTGGAACTTCGCCCGCGCCTGGCTGTTCCGCGAGATCCGCGAGCGCGAGTCGGGCGCGCGCTGACTTCGACATGGAGACGCCGTCGTGGGACGAGCTCCAGCGCCACTTCAACGAGGCGCTGAAGCTGGCGCCTGGCGCGCGCGCGGCCTACCTCGCGAGTGTCGAACTCGCTCCGGCGTTGCGCGCGCAGTTGGAGGAGCTGCTCGGCGCCCACGAGTCGGGAGCGCGTCTGCTCGAGCCCGTCGAACCGCCGTCGTCACCGGTTCCCGAGGAGCTCGGCCCGTTCCGCATCGTGCGCGAACTCGGCCGCGGCGGCATGGGCATCGTGTACGAGGCCGAGCAGGCGCAGCCCAGGCGAACCGTCGCGCTGAAGATGCTCCGCGCCGAGGCTGCGACCCCTTCGTTGCTGCGGCGATTCGAGCGTGAGGCGCAGGTGCTGGCGCGCCTCCAGCATCCCGGTATCGCTCAGGTGTACGACGCCGGCTCGCAGCGCGTCGGCGACACGGTCCTCCCGTACTTCGCGATGGAGCTGGTGCGCGGCGAGCCTCTCACGCACTACGTGGAGCGGCGCGGCGGGCGACACCAACGGCGGCGGCGCGTCGAGCGGCGCTGCGGGCAACTGGCGCGGGATCAACTTCGGACCGAGCTCCGACGCGAGCACGCTCACCTGGTGCGAGGTGCGCTTCGCGGGCAATGCGGCCGTCAACGCCTTGAACCTCAACGCAACCGACATCGCGCTCACCAACTGCACCGTGCGCAACTGCGCCGCGGTCGCCATGGATCTCTCCGTGAGCTCACGGCCTCGCGTTCGTCACAGCCAGTTCCTCGACAACGGCGCCACCGCCGTCGACAGCGTCGAGATCGACGCCGTGCCTGGCTTCTCGTTCAACACGGCGAGCGGCAATGGAGGGGTCGGAACGGGCGGCGACTACCTGCGCGTCACGGACGCGACCCCAGCCGGGGACGTGACGATCCACGACTACAACTGCCTGGGTGGCTCGCTCGTCCTCGCGACGAGCCTGATCATCCCGGATGCGCGAACGGTGACGTTCGAACGCGGAGTGGTGGTCAAGTTCGCGGTGGGCTCGAGCAACGTCGCCTCTCTCGGGCGGCTGGACTGCAACGGCTCGCTCGGTCAGCCCGTGGTGTTCACCTCGCTGGCGGACGACGCCTTCGGCGGGGACACCAACCGCAATGGCTCGACCACGCTGCCCGCTCCGGGCGGCTGGCGGGGCATCGCGCTCGACAGCACCGACGACGGCAGCGCGCTGCGGAACGTCGTGCTGCGCTTCGCTGGCAACGCGAGCGTGTTTGCGCTCGACGGCGACTCCGCGCTCGCCAGCCTCGACGGTGTGAGCATCGAGCGCGCGGCGTCGACCGGCTTCGACATCGCGGCGCTCGCGCGAGGACGCCGCTTGCTCGCGCGCGCCGGCGGGGGCGATGGGCTGCGACTCGTCGCTGGTTCGTTCCAGCTCGAGCACGTGACCTCGTACGGCAACGCCGACGACGGCATCGACCGCGAGCCGGGCAGCACCGCGACGGTCACCAACTCGATCGCCTGGGGCAACGTGTCGAACAACTTCGAGGGCTTCGCGCCGGGTTCGCTGAGCTACTCGAACGGCGATCCGGTGCTCGCGGGCCCGGCGGGCAACATCAACCTCGATCCGCTGTTCGTGAACGCCGTGGGCGGCGATCTGTCGCTCGCGCCGAGCTCGCCGTGCATCGATTCGGGCGATCCGCTCGCCCCCACCGATCCGGACGGGACGCGCGCCGACATGGGCGCCCTTCCGACCGACGCGGGCGGCGCGCCGACGAGCTACTGCACGGGCAAGACCAACAGTCTGGGCTGCGTGCCGAGCGTCGATTTCGTCGGCTTCGCGAGCGTCTCGAGCAGCGAACCGTTCGACATCACGTGCCACAGCGCGCGCAACAACAAGCTGGGTCTCTTTTATTACGGCTATGCACCCACCGGCACGCCGTTCCAGGGCGGGACGAAGTGCGTCGCGACGCCCACGATCCGCAACCCGATCCAGAACTCGGGCGGCAACGCGACTGGGGACGACTGCAGCGGCGTGTACTCGTACGCGATGAACGCGCACATCCAGTCGGGTTTCGACGCGCTGCTCATCGTCGGCGCGAACGTGTTCGGACAGTTCTGGATGCGCGACCCGCAGTCGCCTTCGACGACGGGCTTGAGCGACGGCATCCGCTTCGCCATCGCGCCTTAGCGTCGGCCTCGCCGCTCGCTGAACAGGCTTGGAAGCGTGGACCGCTCGACCTGCACGGGTCGGGCGGTCCACGTTGTTTCACGCTCGACGCGCCGACTGGATTCGGACCCGCGACCTGCGCCGGTGTCTTTCACATGTGACATGATCGAATGCGGCGGGTAAGTGACGTCGGCGGTAGGAACAACCGGAGGCGCTAGGACATGGTCGCAGTGCAGTCGAAGCAGGGTCGGGGCGTGAGTTGGCGGGTGTTGGCTGCGGCTGCGCTGTTGAGCGGCGCCGGCCCCGCGCTCGCACAGGCGAGTGAGGCGTCGCTCGGTCGCGCGATCGAGGGCTGGCGCGAGCGCCACGGGAGCGCCTGGCGAGTCGAGATCGACCCGGGCACGAGCGCGGTCGAGTTCCTGTGGGGCTACCACGCGAAGGCGCCGTTCACTCCGCGGAGCGACGAAGAGTGGTTCCAGCTCGCGCGCTGGGCGCTCGGCGAGTCGCTGACGCTGCATGGCATCGAGGGATCGACGCTGATCGAGGACCGCGCGCTGTTCTTGCCGCTCGGGATGGTCGGATCGAGCGACAAGGTCACGGTGCGCTTCCGACAGGCCGTCAACGGCGTTCCGGTGGAGTGGGGTTCGGTCAACGTGCTCTTCGACGCGCAGGGGCGACTGCTCGCGATCCAGACTCGCGCGCTGCCCGGCGTCGAGACCGTATCCGTGACTCCGACGTTGAGCGTGCAGAGCGCGCTGCAGATCTGCGCGCGAAGCTTCCGCTCGGAGACCGGCGTCGACGGCGGACTCGATCACGAGCCCGCGCTGGTGATCGCGCAGCACTCCACGGGCGAGCGCCGAGAGGCGCGGCTCGCGTACCGCGTGACGCTCTCGTGGGAGCAGACCGGGTTCGAACCCGAGGGCTACAGCTATCTGGTCGACGCGCACACGGGCGAGGTGCTCGAACGAGAGCGCTCGATCCACAACCTCGACGTCGGCGGAACCGTCACGACCAAGGCCACGCCCGGCGTCGCGCCGGACAGCGCAACCAATCCGGAGACCGTTCAGCCGCTGGCCTACGCGCAGGTGCAGAGCAGCGCCGGCACGGTCTTCACCGACGCGAACGGCAACTTCAACTTCCCCGGCGTGACCGGGCCGCTGTCCTGCACGTTCACGTACGTCGGCACGTTCAACAACGTGTTCAACGTGGCCGGTCCGGCTTACTCGCTGGCGACGGGTTTGACGGGGACGGGCAACTCCGTGCTCCTCAATCAGTTCGACGACAACCTCACGACGGCCCAGGCCAATGCCTTCATCGGGGTCAACGACATCCGCAATTGGATCCGGTCGGTGAACCCGCTCGATTCGACCGCCGACTTCGTGCACGTCGCCAACTGCAACATCAACTCGTCGTGCAACGCGTACTTCAACGGGAACTCGATCAACTTCTTCGTCGAGTCGGGCGGTTGCCCGAGCACTGCGTATTCGACCGTTGTCGCGCACGAAGACGGGCACTGGCTCAACGTGCTGTACGGCATCGGCAACAACTCCGATGGCATGGGCGAAGGCTCCGCCGACGCCTTCGCGCTGCACCTCTACAACGACCGCTACGTGGCGCGTGACTTCTTCGGTCCCGGTCTGCACTTGCGCGACGGCGAGAACCTGCGCCAGTTCTGCGGCGACTGCTGTTCGTCGTGCTACGGCGGCTTCCACAACGACGGCGAAGTGTTCATGGGCGCGAACTGGAAGGTGCGCAATGAGCTGATCGCGACGCTCGGACCCGCTGCGGGCGATGCGCTGGTCGACGCGCTCTTCCTGGGTTGGCACAACGCCTACGACCAGGCCACGATCAAGTCGGTGATCGAAGCGCAGTGGCTGACGCTCGACGACAACGACGGCAACATCAACAACGGGACGCCGCACTTCACCGCGATCGACAACGGCTTCCGAGCGCAGGGCTTCCCTGGCGTCGCTTTCGTCCCGATCGATCTGAACGTCGCTCCCGTTGCGGACACGGTCGATGAGATCGGTCCCTACTCGTTGACGCTCACGGCGGCCTCCAACATCTCCGCCTCGATCACGAGCGCGACTCTGAACTACCGCGTGGGCTCGAGCGGTTCGTTCACCTCGGTCGCGATGAGCCAAGGCGCCGGGACCGCTTGGCAGGGTTCGATCCCCGGGACTCCCTCGCCCGCGCGCATCTTCTACTACGTCCAGGTCACCGACTCGCTGGGCAACAGCGCGTTCGGACCGCCGCAGGCCGGCGCGTCGCCGAGCTTCTTCTCGGTCGGCAGCGCGCAGGTGCTCTTCGCCGACGACTTCGAGACCGCCAAGGGCTGGAACGCGCCGGCCGCGGTCAACGTGGGCGCCTGGGTGCGCGACGATCCGATCGGCACGAGCGTGGGGCCCGCGCAGGCGCAGCCGGAAGACGACTCGCCGTTCGGCGTCGGCTCACTGTGCTTCTTCACGGGACAAGGCACGGTCGGCGGCAACGCCGACCAGAACGACGTCGACAACGGTCCGCGCACGCTGACCTCGCCGACGTTCGCCATTCCGTACCCCAACGCCGAGCTCCGCTACGCCTACTGGTTGTTCTCGTCGGCGCAGAACGACTCGCTGCGCGTCGAGCTTTCGCTCGATGGCATTCAGTGGGTCACGGCGCGCACGCACACGGGCGCGAACGGCGGTTGGCGCGAGGACCGCATCGACATCGGCTCGCACGTGACAACGGGCTCGACGGTGCGAGTGCGCTTCTCGATCAGCGACTCGCCCAACGATTCGATCACCGAAGCGGCGATCGACGACGTAGTGGTCTCGACTCTGCTGTCCTCCGGCTGTTCGCTTCCCACCGTCTACTGCACGGCGAAGCTCGACAGCACGTTCTGCTATCCGCAGGCGAGCTATCAGGGCTACCCGTCGATCGGCGGAACTTCGCCGCTCCAACTGCAACTCAGCGGCGCCTCGGGACAGCGCAACGGCCTCTTGTTCTACGGCTACGGCGTGCAGGCGACTCCGTACCTGGGCGGCTACTTCTGCGCGACGACTCCCGTGCGGCGCACTCCGATCCAGTCGACGGGCGGCGCGGCCGGGTCTTGCCTCGGTTCGATGAGCTTCGACTTCGGCGCGCTCATCGCGTCGGGCGTTGACCCGCAGCTCACCGTCGGGCGACTGTGCGCCGCGCAGTGGTACTACCGCGACCCGCAGGACCCGTTCGGGACCTGCCTGTCGAACGCGGTGTCGTTCACGATCTGTCCGTAGCGCCGCGTTCGCGTCGAACTCGCCAGCGGGCGCGCCAGCCAATCGCGGCGCGCCCGCTTCGTTTCTAGACTCCGCGCAGCATGCCTACTCCCGCCAGCTCGTTTCGGACGGGGCTCTCGCTGCGCGAACTCGACCCGGCGCGACCCAAGCTGGTCGAGACCCCGTGGGGCACGATGGCGCTGTACCTGATCGACGGCGAAGTGCTGTGCGCCGCGGCGTTCTGCCCGCACCTCGAGGGGCCGTTGTTCGAGGGCACGCTCGCGGGAGCAACGGTCACTTGCCCCTGGCACCAGTGGCGTTTCGATCTCCGCAGCGGCCAGCGCATCACGCTGTTCGGCCTGCCGCTCGGCCGTGATCGGCTCGCGCGCTGCGCTGTCGAGTTCGACGAGCGCGGCGAGATCGTGCTGCGCCCCCGCGTCGACGAGTAGGTGTCCCGCGGCGCAGCGAAGCTATGCTGGCCGATTCCGCGCCGTCGCGCGCGATCGCATCTCACGCCTCAGGAGCTGTTTCCGTGCCCAAGATCCTCGATACGGTCCTCGAAGCCATCGGCAACACGCCCATGGTCCGCCTGCGCACCATCGGCCGCAAAACCGGCTGTGAGATCCTCGCCAAGTGCGAGTACTTCAACGCCGGCGGCTCGATCAAGGACCGCA
>CALKYE010000029.1 GCA_938003765.1 uncultured Planctomycetia bacterium | reverse complement strand
TCGTCGCCGCCGCGGGCGACTCGAACAGCCGCACGACCGCCAGCTTCCTCAGCAAATAGGACAGCTCACCTCGATGCACGGCCACCAGTTCGCGCTCCGCGGCGCTGAGCCCCGCAGTAGCCACGCCCACCGCTGGCCGTCGACCGAGCACGACTCCCAGGCGCGCGGGACGCGGCACTCGCAACAGACTCGACTGCGGATCGGCCGCGACTTCGCGGAGCAGCTCCTCGATGCGCGCGTCGAACAGGATCGGCTCAGCCATGGCGCGCCCCCTGATCCTGCGGATCGTGCGGATCCTCGCCGCCCGGATCGCGGCCGAAGGACAACGTTCGCACGGCGCGCGTCGCACGTTCGTGCACTTGCGTGATCGTTCCCAGTCCCTCGGCCACGCAACGCGCCTCCGACGCGCCCTCGACGACCGTGCGCCAGAACACGCGCCGCACGATGTACGGCAGATCATTGAATGCGACCGCCGCGCGCCGCGCTTGATCGGGACCGACGCCCAGCGCGCGCGTGAGGAAGCCCCAGGCCTCGTCGTCCTCGTGCGGCATGCGCGCGCGCTCTTCCTCGCGATCACGTTCGATCAGCGCGTCGATCGCGCGATCGATGTGCACGCGCAGGAAGGCGTCCAACGGCTGCCACGCCCGGTAGTCCTTGGCGCGAAACGCAACTTGGGCCATCGCACGCATCACCACTCGCTCGCGGCCGACGAGGATAGCCCGCTCGTGCAAACGCACGGCGCAGCGCGCTTCGATCCCGAGGGGATCGTCGCGGGTCAGCTTGTTCAGGACGTCGCGCGCGCTGACACCGCTCAGCCAATGGGCCGCGTCGGGCGCAGCGGCTGGCGGACCTTCGCGCAGACTCCCGGGCAAGAGGAGTTCGTCGAACGGACTGGGCATCTGGGGAAATGCAGCGGCGGGTCATCACTCCGGCGCTGTGCAGAGCTTACGAGTCGCTTGCGAGGCAACAAGACGGCGACGTGACGAATCGCACGGTCTCAATTGCGAGACGAACGAACTCTCACTGTCGTCGCGCAACGCATTCAGCGCGCCGCAAGCAAGAACGCGAGCAAGTCGCCAGCCTGTTGCGGCGTGAGCGACTCGAGCAAGCCCTCGGGCATGAGCGAGAGCTTCGACCAGCGCATGCGCTCGATCTCGGAGCGGCGCAGCACGCGCGCTTCGCCGCCGCCCGTGCTGCTGGTCGGTCGCACGGTGAGCGTCGCGTCGTCCGACTTCACCAAGAGGCCGATGAGGCTCGTTCCATCGAGCAGGTCGACGCGCAGCTCGCGGTAGCCCGACTCGACCGCGCGGCTGGGCTCGAGCACGGCGGCGAGGATCCCGTCGAGGCCGCGCGCGCCGACTCCGTCAAGCGGCGGGCGACGGGCGCATCCCCCAGGGAGAGCGGGAGAACGGCGCCCGCGGCTGCGAGAAACGGCGCTCCCCGGTGTGGGACGACGGTGTCCTTCTACTCCGCTGCCAAGTCGCGGGTCCGCGCGCAGCGCCTCAAGTCATGTCCGCGCGCATCGCTGGCGAAGCACTGGCCGAGCGCCTCGAGGAGAGCCCCACGGTGCTGATTGTCGAACCACGCGCGACCGGAAGGAGCACTACGGCGGCCCGAGTCGCTGGATCCGACGTGCGACTCGACCGCGAGGCTGAGGCTGCCGCGTCTTGCGCCGATCCGGACACGGCGCTCGCATCATTCCTACCCCTGTGATGCTCGACGGATGGCAGCTCGCGCCTGAAGTGCTCGGCGCCGCGAAGCGCGCCGTCGACATGGATCGCACGCCGGGACGGTGCATCCTCACGGGCTCGGTCCGAGCGGACCTCGACGCGCCGACTTGGGCCGGCACGGGTCGCGTGCAGCACGTCGGGATGTGGCCATGACGACGGCCGAACGCCTCGGGCTGCGCACTCGTCCGTTCCTCGATCGTGTCGTCGAGCAAGGACCGCTCAACCCGCCACGGCAGGGCGTCGACCTGCGCGGGCATGTGGAGTTGGCGCTCCGCAGCGGCTTTCCGGAGGCGGTGTTCGATCGCAGCGAGCGCGCCCAGCAGTGCTGGATCGAGAGCTACGTGGAGCAACTCCTCACACGCCACGCCGTCGATCTGGAGAGCGGGCGCGACTCCGTCTGGCTGCGCCGCTACTTCGAGGCGCTCGCGCTGAACCAGGCGGGTGTAGTCGACGAGAAGAAGCTGTAGGACGCGGCCGGAATCAACCGCAGGACGGTGGTCGCGTACGAGCGACTCCTCTCGAACCTGCTGGTCGTCGACTCCCCCCGAGCCTGTACCTCTAAGCGCTTCAAGCGGCTGACGCTGGCGCTGAAGCGGCACGTGACCGATCCGAAGCTGCTGCCCGGAGAGCGCTGAGAATTGACACCGCGGCCGTGCTGCTCGCCGGCGACCTGCTCGGACGGATGTTCCAGTCGTTCGTCGCCGTGCACCTGCGGGCGGAGGCGTCCCTCACCCGAGCACGCGCGCGGCTGCACCACTTGCGAGCGGAGCAAGGTCGGCACGAGCTCGACATCGTGGCCGAAGTCAGCGCCCGCGACGTGCTCGGGATCGAGGTCAAGGCCGCAAGCGCGCCTTCGACCGACGACGCCAAGTACCTCATCTGGCTGCGCGACAGACACGGCCCGCGTTTCGTGCGCGGCGTCGTGCTGCACAACGGGCCAAGAACCTTCGAGCTGTCCGAGCGCATCGTGGCGGCGCCGATCAGCTCACTTTGGGGGCCGGGGTGAATTCGGGTGGCGGTGCGGCGTCCGGCGCCTACTTCGCAATCTGTCGGGCGCCTGTGACTGCGAGGATGCGCTAAATCCCCGATCGCGGAGGGCAGAGCGTGGCGCCGTGTTCAACAGCTCTGAATCTGAGCCCCGAGCACGGCTCTAAGCCGCTTGACGGCGGCTATGCCGAGTCGGGTGAAGGCGAAGGTCTCTCCCAGTTGGAATGATCCCGCGCCCAGCTCGCCAGCATCGTTGCACGGGCCACCAACAGGGGAATGATTTCCAGTGGAATGGCACGGGCACGACCGATCGACAACTCCGTGGGCTTGGCGCCGGACCGAACGGACTCGCGGTAGCGGCGCCACCTGTCGGAGAGAGCCTACAAGACCTCGCGCGGATGCTTGATCTCGCCCGCAGAGACGTAATCGGTTGGCAGGTCACCACAGACGACCCACCAGCCAACCCATCCGGGCTCGAGCCTACTCTCTACCGCCCACACGGAGACAGAGGGCGCGACGTGCCAGGCAGGCCACTCGTCAAACTGCCAGTGGTTGACGCATTCAGCAGCGAGGTACCCACCGACCTCATCACGTCGATCCTCGCACTACCGCATCTCCACCGCGGGGTCGTCGTAGTCCTGACCGGTCATGTTCTCAACTGACGTCGGAGTTCACTCGCGTGCGAGAGCCGGCGCACCCATCTCCCGCGTCGGATGCAGCGCTGGATTAGACGCCGTCCGACATTGTGATGACAGGATCTTCGACCGAGGCAACGTTGACTATGTGATTGAGGCAGCACAGCGCCCAGTGCTTGAATGAACCCGGGTAGCTTGCCGATGCGAAAGTGGCCTTCGACAAGTAGCTCAAATAAACAGACTGGGTGTAGACAACAAGGAGCCGGCCTTCACCCACTGATTCTCTCGGCTCAGGCGAGGCGTAGCACTCGTTCTCAACTGAGTAGCCAACGTAGCTCGGCCACACGAGCTCGAACACCCTGCACCCGGGGCCGTGAACGATGCCCTTCGAGCCTGCTACCAACTCGCGCACCTCTTGTCGCGGCTCCTCTGCAAGTTGCTCGATCGTTGAATGGCCACCGACCCTGGCCTCGTGCAAGACTACGCGCAGCGAACTCTCCTCGGGCTCCGAGAGGGAGTGGAGGTAGATGTACTTGCATCCACGAATGGCCTCGACGAGCGGGTTCATGGCGTCCGTGGCACGAGTTCAGCTGCCGCCGAGGAGCACAGCGAAGAGGGTACCGGCAAGCAACACTTGCCGGCGGTCGGCTGCAACGCCGGATTGGGCGGCGCGCTTCGGGCATGAGACACTTAGCTACGCTGTCCTTTCGTGATCCAGGATGCGAAGAACGTCTACCAGTGAACGCACAGCGCCATCGTATGCACGAACCTCGGGCAAGAGGCCACGAAGGTTGAATTGTGGCTCGGTGGAGCGGACGAGGCTGTAGGGCCCCGACAGCACAGTGAAGGATCCACGTTCGTTCGGTCGCTGAAACTGGGGGACTAACTCAACGCCATCGCTTCCGAAGAAGCGCCACACGCCATCCTCGACGTCAATTCCCTCCGCATACGCAACTGCCTCACTCTCCGTCCGGAAGGCCGTAAGAGACTGATCGTCTGTTGAGTAAGCGAAGATCATCGAGGGCTCGACCGTAACGGCCAACGCGTACTAGGTGACATTGTGGCTTCTCGCCGGCAGCGAAACAAGCGCGGAGCGAAGTGGACCATCCTCGACGCCTCGAGAATCGAGTCCGCAGTTGTAGGTGACGAAGAGCAGCTGACGCCCGTTGCGAAGGCACCACTGCCTCCAGAACCGTTCTCCATCACTGAAGCTGATCTCGAACACCACGATCTCGCCAGCCTCGGTTGGCCGAAGTGTCGAACCGGCGTCGAGATGGTCCGCGGCGAAGTCGCGGAGATCCAGATCCACGACATAGGTCGTCTTTGAAAGCGGCACTGATCTGGAGCGTGCCGATCTCGTCATCCGCCACAAACGTCGCGCATTCCCCATCGTGCCACGCGCGCCAACCTTCGGGCGGGCGTAGTGACCACGTTTCTCGTCCGAAGCGATCGTTGCTCATGTTCGCATAACGTCTTTGGCCATCAGCCGCCAGCCGCTTCGGGCCGGCCGGTTGAATGGCCGAGTTTTCCCGTCCCACCATGGTCGATGGCGAACAGGGTCACGTGGATGCAAGTGTCAAGTTCGTCCTGCTGCCAATGGAAGGTGGAGATGCTCCCCGCGCTCTCGAAGCGGCCCCATCCCCAACCACCTTCGACGGGATTGAAGCACAGGCAACGAGTGCCGAGGAGACCCACGACCCAGACGCCATGGATGTCGGGATACGTGACCTGCGTCCACAGGCTCACCGGCACACGGACCCTCTCCCACAAGCGAAGAGCCCTCATGTCCTCACGCTCCATTGCGCGCTCAGCATCGGCGATCTCGCAAAGCACCTCTGATTCCGAAAGCTGACGCGCCATGATCGGGCCAACGTTTGAGCTCACCCGCGGGCGTCAGACGGCGCAGCCGGCTGGCGAACGTCAGGTTGCGCGAAGGTTTTGGCCGCGACTGTGAAGGAAACACAGAGGACCTCCAGCTGACCGCAGGCATTGAAGTTGAACCGCAAATGACGCAGCTGCGTTTCGCCGGGCTCGACGCCTTGCGCAATGTGTTGTGCTGCCCACTCAGACTCGACCAGCTGGCAAGAGCCATCGTAAGGCTCGCCGGGAAGACGTACCTCCGCTTCCTGCCAGCGAAACGCACACACGCCGCTGAATTGGACAGCTACTACTCGGTGCTCCCAATCCTTGAAGCTGACGTGCAGCTCTCCAGCCGCTGCGCGGAGCTCTGGGTACTCGGCGTCAGCGGTGCTGAAGCCAGGATCGATCGGCACGATGCGGGGCACAGGTGGTTCGCGCGGCCTGACGCTCCGGTTCAACGACGGGCCGCGCAGCGGACCGTCCGCTGCAACCGGTTGTTGGGTTGACCTCCGCTTCCAGTAGTACCACGTCTCGAGACATTTGTACTCCTCCGCGGTTAGCTCGCGCGGCGTCCGCGCCCATCAAAGGTCCGGCTCGTGCGCGGGGCGCCACTCCTGGTCGAGAGTCTCTTAGCCCTCCGGCGGGCGAACGTCGCCGGCGAAGCGCTCCTCGCGCGCGCCGAGGCGTTGAAAGTTCTCTTGGCATTCCACGAGCGATGGCTTGTTCGCCCCGCCAGGGAAGGCAGGGTCAAGTAGCTGCACACCGTCGTTCTCCCAGAAGCACACCTTGCAGATGTCGCACGAACCCGGCGGCTCATGGAGCTTCCGGTATCCGCAGCATGCGCAGGTGTAACGGGTCGCGCTCATGTCCACGTAACGCGCATTAGGCAGACCTACATAACGACCGCAAAGGCGCGGGCAGGTCTGTCTAGATCGAGGGCGGACCGCGCAGCGGTCCCGAGAGGAGGTGCTGTCGGCACTAGACAGACCTGCCCAAGTGCCGCGGGCGAGTCGAGGCCGAGCTGGCGCGTGGTACGGCTTGGACGCGACGAGAGGCGCTCGATATCACCGCGGCGGTCGGCGCGCGCACTCGTTGGCGGCCGGGTGGCGCGTTGCAGTTGGGGCGGCATGGGAAGCGCGTGCGGGCCACCGACGGAGAGGGTGAGTCCGACAACGCCAACGCCGCAAGCGAGCGCGCGCCGACGTGGCTTCGAGTCGCGGCTCCGCGCACGGCTCGCGCGAAAGGCCCCAGGGCCAAGGAGCGTGGCTAGCGGCTGCGACGCGGCGACGCGGCCGAGCTGGGCGCGGTCGACTCAGCGAGAACCGGCCAAGCGTCAGCGCGTCGCGAGAAGGAACGCAAGCAAGTCGCCAGCCGGTTGCGGCGCAAGCGACTCGAGCAAGCCCTCGGGCATGAGCGAGAGCTTCGACCAGCGCAGGCGCTCGACTTCCGAGCGGCGCAGCACGCGCGCTTCGCCGCCGCCCGTGCTGCTGGTCGGTCGCACGGTGAGCGTCGCGTCGTCCGACTTCACCAAGAGGCCGATGAGGCTCGTTCCATCGAGCAGGTCGACGCGCAGCTCGCGGTAGCCCGACTCGACCGCGCGGCTGGGCTCGAGCACGGCGGCGAGGATCCCGTCGAGGCCGCGCGCGCCGACTCCGTCGAGCGCCGGGCCGATGCTCTCCCCCACTCCCCCCAGCGCGTGGCACACCTGGCAGCTTGCGGCGAACACTTCGCGGCCTCGCGCTGCATCGCCGCGGCTGGCGAGCGAGGCGAAGTGCTCGAACTTCTCGCTGCGCGCACGCTGGCGAGACTCGTCGAGCAGCTCGGGCGCGTCGCGGCGCAGCTCGATGCGTGCAGCTCCGTGCAGCGCGGCCTCGTCGCCGGGAAGGCGCAGGCGCAGGCCCGCGGGCCGTTCGCCGTCGAAGGCGCGGCGCGAGTCGAGCGCGATCTCGCGTGGGCTGCGCTCGCGCGACCACAGTCGCAGCTCGGCCAGCTCGAGCGACGCGCCGCCGGGCGTGGTGCGGCCGACGTCGAGGCCTTCGATCGGCGCGAGCGGCTCGATGCGCGTCTCGACGTCGAGCTCGCCGTCGAGGTGCAGTCGCAGCGCTCCGTCAGCCGACGCGCTCAGCGCGACGTGCATCCAGCGGCCGGGCTCGATGCGCTTGCGCGCGATCAGCACGTCGCCGCGCCCGGGCCCGAGCCACAGCCGCGGTCGCGCATCGGCGAAGTTGAAATCCCACCGTCCCGGCAGCGCCAGCAGCCCGTCGCGGTTGTCGATCGGCGCGCTGCAGCGCACCCACGCTTCGAGCGTGAAGGGCGGAGTGAGCGCGAGGTCGGTGTCGACGAAGTCCTCGGCGTGACCCGACAGCACGATCACCGGCGTCCCCGCGCCACGCAGCTTGGAAACGAACGCTTCGAGCGTCGAGTGTCCATCGCCGAGCGTGCTGCGCAGCGTTTCGAGCACGCGCTCGTCGAACAGTCCCGCATCGAGCTCGCCGCGCTCGGCGGAAGCGAGCGCCGCGACGGCGCCGTGCGTCGACGCGCACAACCGCTGCAGCGCGCTCTTCGCGAGAAGCGGCGGCGCCGCGCCGATGCGCTCGAGCGCGCCCGCAGCTGCTTCGGGCCGCTGCGACGAGCACAAGCCCAGCAGCGCTTCGCTCGCGAGCTCGTCACCGGGCAACGACTGGTCGAACAGCGTCGCGCACAGCGCGTCGGTGGCCGAGTTCAGGGCGACCAGCGCGCGCAGCGCTTCGCGGCGGAGGACGATCGAGTGCTCGTCGGACGCGGCGATCGCGTCGAGCAGGTACGCGAGCTCGTCCAGACGCAGCCGCGACGCGACGCGCACGACCAGCGGCGGGTCGTCGAGCGCCGACACGACGTCGACGAGCTCGGCGCGGAACGCGTCGTCGAGCTCGACGGATGGAACGGCAAGGAACGCGGCCAGTAGAGCGCGCGTGCGCTCCTCGTCGAGCAACTGCACCGCGAGGAACTCGGCCACCGCGGGCTCCGACGCATGCCGCGCGATCAGCGCCAGCTCTTCGGGTGTCGCGACGCGTCTTCCGCGGCGGAGCACCTGCGCGACCGCCGCCGCGCCGCGGGCGTCGCCGAGCACCAGTCCCGCGAGTGCGCGCGCCTCGGGATCGTTGCGTGCGTCGCGTTCGGTCGACGCATCGGGCGCGTTGAGTCCGCCGCGGTCGGATCCGAGCTCGCGATCCGCGCTCTCGCCGTCGCGCGCGCCTTTCGCAGAGGCGTCGCCCCCAACGCCGGCGACCTTCGAGCCTTCGGCCTCGTCGTCGGCCCCGCCGCGCGCTTCATTCTCGTCGAGCGTTTCTCCGCCATCCGGTCGAGCAGGCGCGCCGCCGCCGAGCCACTGCGCGAGCGCCTCGACACGCGACTCGAGTCCGATGCGGCGCCACATGCGCTCGCGCATCGCCGCCAGCGAAGCGCCGCGCAGCGCGCGCACGCGGTCCTGTTCGCAGATCACGGCCTCGCGTTCGTCGGGCGCCGGCGCGTCGCGGAGAAGCAGCTCGACGACGCGCGCATCGTCACCGGCGAGCGCAGCGATTGCGCGCAACGCTTCACAGCGCACTTCGAGGTCGACATCGCGCAGCGGATCGGGCTCGAGCGCGAGCCACTCCGCGAGGGCCGCGCCGCTCGTCGCGAACGCGCGCACGGCCGCCTGCCGCAACGCGGCATCGGGATCGCGCAACAGCGACTTCGCCAACGGCGCATCGACGCTGCGCAGGCCTTCGAGGCTCCACAGCGCGAGCGCACGAGCGCCAACGGGCTTGGAGACATCGAGCACGAGGCGCTTCAGCTCGGGGACAACCTCGAGCAACTTGCGATCGACGATCTGCCGCCAGCACGCGCGCTGCACGAACATGCGCGGCGACTCGAGGCCGGCGAGGAGCTCTGGCGCGCCGAACTTCGTCACGTCCGGCGGCTCGAAGCGCGGCGCGTCGCTCGCGCGGATGCGCCACACACGAGTGCGCTCGCGATCGCGGTCGGGATGCGTGCGCGGAACTTCGTTGTGCGAGATGATCGGGTTGTACCAGTCGACGACGTACAGGCTGTCGTCGGGACCGAAGTGGATCGCCACGGGCCGGAAGCGCGAGTCGGAACTCGACAGCAGCTCGGGCAACATCTCGAAGCGCGTGTCGAGGCCAGCGCCGATGCGACGCACGCTCTGCAACTTGCGCTCGATCGGATTGGCGACGAACACGGCGCCTTCGAACGGCTCGGGCAGCGCTCCCGCGCTCGTCGTGAACGCGAGCCCCGACAAGCCCGTGCCGCCGAAGCGCAGCTCCGTCGCCGTCGGCTGCACGGGCGCGTACGGCCGCAGGCGATCCTGCCCGATGCCCGGATAGCTCGCGCCGAACACGAACGGGATCACGCCGAAGCCCATGTCGTTGGCTTCTTGAATGAGGAACTCGCCGCGCGCGTCGAACACGATGCCCCAGATGTTGTTGAGGCCCACGCCGAGCACTTCGAAGCGCTCGCCGTCGAGCGTGAAGCGCGCGAGCTTGCAGTAGTCGAAGCGCGTCGTTCGGCCGCTGCGGTCGACGACCTGCGAGTGGTTGAACGCGCCCTGCGCCATGTAGACCCAGCCGTCCGGCGCGCGCAGGAAGCGGTGCGGCAAGAGGTGCGAGTCTTCGATGCCGAATCCGCGCAGCAGCACCTCGCGGCGATCTGCGCGGCCGTCGCGGTCGGTGTCGTCCAGTCGCAGGATCTCGCTGCCGTGCTGCACGATCGCTGCGTGCTCGAGCGGCAGCACGCTCATCGGCATCGCGAGTCCGTCCGCGAACACGTGCGGCGCCTTGCACTCGCCCTCCCACGGCCGCTCGATCACGAGCACCTGATCGCGCCCGCCGCGCGCGTACAGCTCCGCCGCACGCGAATCCTCGTTGCCGTCGAGCGGATACTCGCTCGCCGTGACGGCCCACATGCGGCCGGCGTCGTCGAAGGCGATGTCGACGATCTTCTTCGCCGCGGGTTCAGCGATCACCAGCTCCGCCGCGAACCCTGGCGCGAGCTTGAACGTCGCGCGCTCGGCGTCGGGCGCGAGCGGACCGGGATCCTGGAGCGCGAGGAGGCAGTTCAGCAAGGTCGCACACTTCATCGCCCGCTAACGTACCTGCGCGCCGGTCCCGCGCGCGGCGCCGCAGTGGGAGGCAGCGTGGGGTCGCTGCGAAACCGCGCTGGGCTCCTCGCACCGGCCCGGTCGCTCGCCCTCGGCGAGCAGCAGTGCTGCGGGCAAGGCGCGGCGTCGTCGATTCGCTCAGCTGGTTCGCTCGAAGCGCTTTCGCGCGCAGCGCGCGGACGAGCCCGTGGGACTGCGTGGCGCCTCGCGAGCGGACCTCGCTCGACACGTCCGCGCGTCAGAGGTCGAAGTCGCACGACTCGAGTCAGCGCCAGCCTCGCGCGCCCGCAACCGAACCGTCGAGCCGCGGCGTTCCTCGCAACGCAGCTTCACGCGCGTCTGGCCCGCGCCGGTCCCGGCGGCAAGCAGACCAGTTGCGCCGTCGAGGCGCTCAAAGCGCTCGAGCGTTACGCGTCTCGCACCATGCGACCGCTGCGGTAGCACCCGCTTCGCAGGTCCACACCGCCGTCGAAGTCGAGGAACTCCCAGGGGCCCTCGCGACGACCGTCGATGAAGAGACCGCGCTCCTTCAACTGCCCGTTCGAGTACCAGGACATCCACAGGCCGTGTGCGCGTCCAGGCGCGTAAGTGGCGCGGAGCAGCACGGCGCCGCTCTCGTGCCATTCCTCCCACAGCCCGCTTCGCAGGCCGCGCTCGTAGACGCCGCGCGCGCGAATCTGGCCGCTGGCGTACCAGCTGATCCACAAACCGGTGCGCTCCCCGCCGGCGAAGCCGCCCAGCTGTCGAAGGGCCCCGTTCTCGTACCACTCGGCGGCGGCGCCATCGGGCACGCCCAGCTTGAACTCGCTCGCGCTCGCCGCCGCGCCATTCGCGTGCCACTCGCGCCACAGACCGTCGAGTCGCCCGGCGACCGATGCGCCCTCCGTCCGCGTCTGGGCGCGAGCGTCGATCCACTCCCACCGGCCGATCGGCGCCCCGTCGGGTCCGAACTCGCCGCGATACACATGGCGCGCGTCCGCAACCAGAAGAAGCTCGTGTCCGGATGACTCGTCGCGGCCTGGAGCCTCGTCTGCAAGCAGCTCGTCGTTCGCGCCCGCAAGTTCGGAGCTGGAAGCCTCAACGCGGAAGGCCTCCGCACGCTCGGGCTGCGGTGCGCGCCGCGCCTCGACCCCAAGGCGCGCAGCGTTCGTGCAGGCCATGGCGCGCTCGGCGCAACTCGCCAACCGATCGCCCGACGAGACCTGAGCCGTCGCGCGTTCGGCGACACTCGGTCGGAGACTTGGATTGACCGGACCGGCCGCGTCCGTTTGCCAGCCAACGCCGATCAACAGGCTGGCAGACACGCCCAGCACCACGAGCAGCGGCAAGTTCTCGAGTTGCGTCCTGCGCTGGAACATGGCCTTCTTGGCGGAGCGAGCTCTCACTTACGAGTTGGTGCGCGCGGCGGTTGACGGCAGTGGCGCGGCGCTCGGGAACAGCGCGCGCGACTCTGCTTCGAGTGGTCGAGCCAAAGTGACGCGACCAATGCGAGCGGCTGTGTGTCCACTGGCAATCGGGACGTGCGCTGTTCCGGCGCCTGCTTCGTGGATGTCGTTCCGCCGTGAAGCGCCGGTGCGACCGCAGTCGCTCGGCGACGATGGGCTCGCGCGCGATCGGACGGTCCGTCGGAGTCACCCGTCCGAGCACGGAGCGCCATCACGCCCACAGACAGCGCGGCTGCAGCAGCTTCTTGGATTCGGAGCGAGTCGCCTGACCCGCTACGCGGCGCCCGAGCGGCGCTCGCCTCGAGGGGAGAATCGTCTCGATCGTGGTTCATGGGTCTCACCGAGAACCGAACTGCGTTGAAGCGGCTGTTCGGATCTGAGACGCAGCCTATGGCCTCACCCCCCGACGCGTTATCGACAGTTACACCGAGGCCCGCGGCGTGAGGCGAGTCGAGGCGACTACTTGGTTTCGACGATTGACTCAGCGTTCGTAGTAGGCGCTCGCCAACTCGACGGGTGCGACAAGCGTCTCAGTAGTCCACGGACGCGGGAGCAGCTTCGAGCCATCGAGAGGAGCTCAGAGAGCAAAGCACGCGAGCTCACGGACGTTGGCGGAGGGGCTCGGCCTGCAGCCATCAGCCGCGACTCGTGATCGGCGAGTCTTCACTCTTCGGCCACACGTGTCGGAGCCCTTCGCTCTCTCGAGCGCTCCGATGTGCATCGACGAGGCGCCTGACGTCGCAGCCTGAGTACGTCTCGTCTTGACGGCCCATCAACAGCGCGTCGCCACGGCGCGCGCAGCACCCGCGAGCGAGGCGCGCCACCGGAGCGTGGAATGCCGCGGGCGAATCGCAACGGAGTCGACGTGCGCCGTCCAGCGCTGCGGAGTTGCACTCGCATGCACGCGGACGTCGGCTGGCCGGATCCGCGAACGCCGAGCCATCGTCAGCGTGAACGCGCGGGCGAGAGCTGCTGTCGGCGTCGCCTCGAGATCAATGGAGCGAAGCCCCGACGAACACAGGCGTTGTCGCGCTGGCGGCGCCGCGAGTTCAGCCCGCTCGCGTTCAAATCGCTTCAGCGAGGCCTCTTCGAGCTGCAGCGCGACCGAGCGCCGCATCGCAGTTCGATCTCAGCGCGCGCCATTGGTCGTCAGCTCACGGCGTCGCGGCCAACTGCTGCCGCGCGTACTCGATCTCGCGTGGCGAGGCGCCGGGCGCCTGCTCGAACAGCTCGAGCGCCGTCGACAGCCTGCGCCGGCCC
Organism: uncultured Planctomycetia bacterium; assembly: GCA_938003765.1. Classification (GTDB taxonomy): domain Bacteria; phylum Planctomycetota; class UBA1135; order UBA1135; genus WYBT01. The sequence continues at coordinate 7,673 of CALKYE010000029.1, read as the reverse complement.
TCTTCGAGCGAGCCGCTGTCGCGCAGGCACATGCCCAGGCACAGCTCGGCGCGCGCGACTTCGGCCCGGTCGCCCGCCGGATCGGCGCGCAGCAGCTCCAACGCCTCGCGCAGCTCGCTCTCCGCCGACGTCGAGTCGCCCGTGTCCATCAGGAACACGGCGTGCGAACGCAGCACGCGGCCGAGCGCGGCGCCGCCCGCTCCGGTTTGCGCGCGCTGGATGCGCAACGCGTGGTCCCAGCAATCCCGCGCTCGCTGCAACGCCTGCGGCTCGACTTCTGGTCCGGCTTCGCGACGCGCGAGCTCGGCGAGGCGCATCCACAGAGTCGCGACGGACGCGTGGTCCGGTCCGAACGCGCGCGTGCGCAGCTCGAGCGCTTCGGTCCATCGCGTTCGCGCGGCGACGAGATCGCCACCCGCCATGTCCAGCGACGCGAGCGCGGACTGCGCCAGCGCCAGGCCTTCGAGCCCGGCCGACTCGAGCGAGCGATAGCCGCGTTCGGCGCGCTCGAACAGCTCGCGCGCCCGTTCGAGCTCGCCGCGCTGCGCGAGCGGATTCGCGAGGTTCATCGTCGACTGCAGCGTCAGCGGATGCGTCTCGCCCAAGAGCTCGCGTCGCAGCTCCAGCGCTTCGCTCAACAGCTCGAAGGCGCGCTCGAGTTCACCGCGACCGAGGTGGACTCCCGCGAGGTTGTTCAAGCTCTCGGCCACGAGCACCGAGCGCGGCGCGCGCGCGCGGCGCAGCTCGAGCGCCTCGCGGTGCAGCTCCTCGGCGCGCTGCGATTGACCCAGCACCCGCAGCGACACGGCGAGGTCGTTCAACGTGCGGTCGACGTTGGAGTGCGCCTCGCCGGGCCGCGCGCGCTGCAGACGAAGCGCGCGTTCGAAGTGCTCGACCGCCGACTGCGCATCGCCGCGGCGGTAGGCCAGCTCGCCGAGACTGGCCAGCGAGAGCGCGACCTCGAGACTGTTCTCGCCGAACTCGGCCGTGCGCAGCGCGAGCGCCTCCTCGAACAACTCCCGGGCCTCCTGCGGCTCCGACAACTGCATGCACACTCGCCCCAGACCGTCGAGCAGGTTCGCCTGTCGGTGTCGATCCGTCGCATAGCGCAAGCGCACGCTGGCCGCCTCACCCTCGATGCTCGCCAGCGCGCGGGCCAGCTCTTCCGGCGTGTCCCGGCGCACGGAGCTCGACAGGTCGTGGATCAGGAAGTCCGCGATGTCGCGCGAGGTGTCGGACTCGATCTGCGCGTGTTGCGCTTCGAGGCGCGCCCGACGCTCGCCGCGCAAGGCCGCCGCGGCCCCCGCGACCAACGCGAGAGCCACGACAGCGCTCGCGCCGACGGCGATGCGATTGCGAGCGATGAAGCGCGCGGCGCGATAGCTCCACGAGTCGTCGCGCGCGAGGACCGTGCGGCCCTCGAGGTGGCGCTCGATGTCGGCCGCGAACTCCTGCGCGGAGCTGTAGCGCCGCTCGGGCTCGCGGCGCAGCGCCATCAGCACGATGCGGTCGAGATCGCCGGCCAGTCGACGCCGCAGCCGCGCAGGAGTCGTTCCGCACAGCGCGGCGAAGTCGTACGCGTCGGCTTGCGCAACTTCGCCAGCACGAGCCGGCGCGGCGCTCGGGGCGAGCGCGCTGCTGGGTCGCGTCGGCTCGCGATCGGCGATCGCGCGCTCCCACGCAGACGGCGCCGAGCTTTCGACGCTGAACGGCTTGCGTCCGGTGAGCAGCGCGTAGAGCACGACGCCCAGCGAGTACACGTCGGTGGCTGTCGACAGCGACGCGCCCGCGAGTTGCTCCGGGCTGGCGTACTCGGGCGTCATCACGCGCGCGATGGTCAGCGTGCCCTCGCTCGCCGCGCCTTCTCCCGGCTCGAGCAGGCGTGCGATGCCGAAGTCGAGCAACTTCGGATCGCCCGCGGCGTCCACGAGGATGTTGGCGGGCTTGAGGTCGCTGTGGACGACCAGGTTCACGTGCGCGTGGTGCGCCGCGCGGCAGACCTTCGCGAACAGGCGCAGCCGCGCTTCGATCGAGAGGCGCCGCTCGTCGCAGTGCCGATCGATCGGCAGCCCCTCGACGAACTCCATCACGAGGTAGGGAATGCCCTCCTCGGTCTCGCCGCCGTCGTACAGGCGCGCGATGTGGGGATGCGCGAGACCGGCCAGCGCGCGACGTTCGCGCTCGAAGCGTCGGCGCGCTTCGTCGGAGACGATTGCGGCGCGCACCAGCTTCACGGCGACGCGTTGCTCGAAGCGGCCGTCGCGGCGCTCAGCGCTGTACACCACACCCATTCCGCCGGCCCCGACGCGCTCCGTGAGCTCGAACGGTCCGATGCGTCGCCCCAGGTGCGGATCGCCGCTGGTCGGCGTCTTCACCGCGCGTTCCGGCGCGTCGAGCAACGGGTGGCGCGCGTCGTCGTCGGCGAGCATGCGCAGCAGCGTCGCGCGCAGCTCCTCGTCGCCGCCGCACTCGCTCTCGAGCAGCGCGGCGCGTTGTTGCGCGTCGAGTTCGACCACGCGGTGGAACAGCGCCTCGATCCGCTGCCAGCGCTCAGCGTCCATCGCCGGCCTCGAGCTGACCCTTGAGCCACGCGCGCGCGACGCGCCAGTCGCGTTGCACCGACGTCTCCGAGCGCGACATGAGCCGCGCAACTTCGGGGATCGACAGTCCCGCGAAGAAGCGCAGCTCGACCACGCGGGCCTGCTGCGGAGCGAACTCGGCCAGTCGCGCGAGCTCTTCGTCGAGCGAGAGCAACTGCTCGTCGTCGACCGGTTGCGCGAGCTGGTCGGGGTCGAACTCGACGCGCGCCCGGCCCTGGCCGCGCTTGATCCGCGCCCGACCGCGCGCGTGCTCGACCAGCACACGCCGGATCGCCGTCGCGGCGGCGCCGAAGAAGTGCGCGCGATTCTCGAAGCGCACGTTCTCGCCGGTCATCAGCCGCAGGTAGGCCTCGTGGACGAGCGCGGTGGGCTCGAGCGTGTGCCCGACGCGCTCCGCGGCCATCTCGCGCCGCGCCAGGGCGCGCAACTCGTCGTACAGCAGCTCGGCCAGGCGCTTGGACGCGCCTTCATCGCCTGCTCCGGCTTGCGCCAGGATCCGCGTCAGTTCGTCCATCCGTGCGGCTCGACGCCGACTGGACGATAGCACCGCTCGAACGCCCGCAACGTGGCTCGGCGCTCGCACCCAGAAGTTCAACACGGCTTTGGCGCCTACCGTCACAGAGCGGCGCCGTCGGAGCGCACGGCCTCGATGCCGAAGCCCACTCGCTCTCACGCGAAGCGCGCATCCGCTTCAGCGCCCCGTGCGGGAGAGGTGACTCGTCGCTGAACGCAGCGCCTCCGCCCCCGAGCGCGCGCCAGGCCCAGCCTTCACGAGGGCATCGGCCTCACGGCGCCCCCTTCAAGAAAATCTCTCGATCGGTGGAGGGATCGGGACGGCGACGGCGCATGTGCGGGCCGAGCACCCCTTCCTCAGCGGGCGTCCGCGCCCCCACCCGACCATGAAGCAGCCTCAATCGATCCTCGCGCCTCTGTTCGCGGCCCTCGTCACGCAATCCGTCGCCGGCGCGCAGTGCGAGTGGCAGCGCGTCGACGTGCCCTTCAACGGCGCTTGGACGCGCGCTGAGTTCCGCGACGTCTCCACCGCGCCGGACGGGACCACCTGGGCCGTCGGCTACGCGCAGTTGCCGAGCCCGCCGAACGGCCCCGAGGAGGTGACGCTGGCGATGCGCTACTCCAACGGACAGTGGCAGCACACGCCGACGCCGTATGTCTCGCCGGGACCGGGACTCGCCGCGGACTTCCTGCACGCGGTCGACGCGGTCGCGCCGAACGATGTGTGGGCGGCCGGTGAGCGCTACGGCGACGCAGGCGGCATCTCGGTCGGCGCGTGGCTGCACGTGCTGCACTGGGACGGAGCGACCTGGTCGGAGATGCCCGTTCCCGCGCCGCCCGGCGGAGTCGGCATCAACTTCTCCGGCACGCGCGTCTACGACATCGCGGCGCTGGCGACGAACGACGTGTGGTTCGCCGGTCTGTGGGGTGAGCCGAACGCGTCGTTCGCGGTGACCTGGCGTCCGCTCGCGATGCACTGGGACGGCTCGGGCTTCACCGTGCACGACACGCCGGTGCTGTTCAGCGGCACGAATCCGATGCACCTGCGTCAGATCGCGGCCGCGAGCCCGACCGACATCTGGGGCATCTGCTGGTCCAACACGGCCAGCGGCGCGACGAACTCGCCGACGATCCTGCGCTACAACGGCTCGACCTGGAACCAGGTGAGCGCGCCGTCGCTCGGCGGACAGGTGGTGCTCGACGACGTCACGGTCGCGTCGGCGAACGAGGTGTGGTTCTTCGGCCACACGTATCCCGTCCCGACGCCGTTCGCGCTGAAGTGGAACGGCTCGTCGTTCAGCGTCGTGAACGGCGTGCCGCAAGTCTCCTCCGCAAGCGCGGAAGGTCCCGGCCAGGTCCACCTCGGCCGCTTCGACTTGCAGTTGTTCGACGGCGTCAGCTCGACCGTCACTCAGTCGTTCACCGGGTTGAGCAGCGCGTTCGTGCTCGGCATGGAGACCGCGCCCGCGTGCGAAGGCTGGGCCGTCGGTCGTTACTGGGGCGCGCCGGGCGGAGACTTCGCGCCGCTCGCGTTCCGCCGCGCGCCGAACGTGTGCGCGGTCTCGAACTACTGCACGGCGAAGGTCAACTCGCTCGGCTGCACGCCCGTGATCACCACCAGCGGCGACACGAGCCCGAGCTCACCCGCGCCCTTCGTCGTGAGCGCGAACTCCGTCATCAGCTTCCGCTTCGGGCTCTTCTTCTACGGCCTCTCGGGGCGCGAGTCGGCGCCGTTCAAGGGCGGCCACCTGTGCGTGAAGCTTCCGCTGCGCCGAACGCCCGTGCAGTCGTCGAACGGCAATGCGACCGGCGATTGCAGCGGCGTCTACGCGTTCGACTTCAGCGCCTGGCGCGCGAGCGGCGCGGACTCTGGCCTCACCACGGGCGCGACCGTGAACGGCCAGTTCTGGTCGCGCGATCCGGGGCACGTCGACGGAACCGGAACCGGCCTGACCGGCGGCATCGAGTTCGAGTTGTGCCCCTGATCCGCAGCTCGCTCCCTAAGACCACTCGCCACGACCTCTTCAATCGAACGAGCGCTTCCATGAACACACGAACTGCGCAACGAACTGCGATCGCACTGGCGCTGGCAGCGTGCGGCGCGACTCTCGCGAGCGCGACGCCCCAGGGGCAGTGGTCCGACGAGTACGACCGCTCGGGCCTGGTGGGGACCGTGTTCTCCATCACGACGCATGCGGGCGAGCTCTACGCCGGCGGCGACGCGCTGTGGGGCGGCGGCGACTACTTCGGCGATCTCGCGCGCTTCGACGGCGTCGAGTGGCGCGCGATCCCGTCCGCGCCCGACGGCGTGCTCGTCGGCGCGCTGCAGTCGTTCGGATCGCAACTGATCGTCGCGGGCGAGTTCCTCCAAGTCGGCGCGCTCTCCGCGAACAACGTCGCCGCCTGGAACGGCTCGACGTGGAGCGCGCTCGGCGCAGGCGTCAACGATCAGGTCTTCGACCTCGAGCTGTTCCAGGGCGAGCTCATCGCCGCGGGCCGCTTCTCGCAGGCGGGCGGTCAGCCGATCGGCGGCATCGCGCGTTGGGACGGGACGCAGTGGCGCGCCGTCGGCGGCAACGCCGTCGGCTCGATCAGCAGCACGGTGTGGGCGCTCGAAGTCGGGCCCGACGGGCGGCTGTACGCCGGCGGCGACTTCGACTCGATCGCCGGCGTGGCCGCGCACGGCGTCGCGGCGTGGAACGGAACGAGTTGGTCTTCGGTCGGAGCGTCGAACGCGCTGCTCGGAAGCGTTCACGCGCTCGAATGGCATCAAGGTCGCTTGTACGCCGGCGGCTCGATCGACTTCGCGGCGACGACGAACGAGAACGTCGTGGTATGGGACGGCGTCGCGTGGAGCTCGACCGGCGGCATTCCGGACTGGTCGATCGCGTCGACGGTCAACGCGCTGCGCTCGTATGGCGGGAAGCTCTACGCCGGCGGCAACTTCGTGCAAGCCGGAGCCGCGCAGGCGACGGGCATCGCGAGCTTCGACGGAAGCGCGTGGTCAGCCGCGGGCGGCGTTGGCAACAGCTCGCCCTTCCACAACGCGATCCTCGCCCTCCACGAGCACCAAGGTGAGCTCTACGTCGGCGGCGCGATCGAGTTCGCCGGCTTCCAGTTCGGCTCCACGCAGTCGATCGTCTCGCAGAGCATCCTGCGCTTCGACGGCGTGCGCTGGGACAACGTCGGCGAAGGCCAGGGCTTCGACGCCGAAGTGCGCGCGGCCATTCGCTGGCGCGGCGGCATCGCGGCCGTCGGTCGCTTCACGCAAGCCGGCGAGGCGCTCGCCGCGCGCGTGTCGTGGTTCGACGGCGTGAACTGGCGCTCGCTCGGCGCGGTGAACGGCAACGTGAACGACTGCATCGAGTTCGAAGGCGACCTCGTCATCACCGGCGAGTTCAACGCCATCGACGGACAGCCCTTCAACGCCATCGCGCGTTGGAACGGAACGAGCTGGTCGACGATCGGAAGCGGCGCGGGCGGACTCTCGCTCGCCGTGTACCAGGGCGAGCTCTACGCGGGCGGCCTCGGCGGCTTCAAGCGCTGGAACGGCTCGAGCTGGTCCGCGCTGATCAATCCGGGCCTCGCCTACGTGCGCAAGATGCACGTCCACGACGACGGCCTGCTCTACATCGCGGGCGGCGTCGCGTTCGCGGGCCAGCGCATCTACTCGTACGACGGGACGACGCTCAACACGCTCGGCGCGGGCGTCAACGACACGGTCGAGGCGCTGTGCTCGTTCCAAGGCGACTTGATCGTCGGCGGCATCTTCTCGACGGCCGGCGGACAACCGGCGAGCCGCCTCGCGCGCTGGAACGGCTCGAGTTGGAGCGCGTTCCCCGGCGTCACGGGCTCTCTGGTGCGCTCGCTCACCGTCTATCAGGACGAGCTGTACGCCGGCGGCGACTTGATCGCGTTCAGCGGCAATCCGGCCGACTGGATCGCGCGCTGGAACGGCTCGACCTGGCAGCCGCTCGGAACGGGCCTGAACGGAACGCCGTTCACGCTCGTGCCCGACGACGTCGGCGGCCGCCTGTACGTGGGCGGGCTGTTCACGCAAGCCGACTGGACCGGCGTCTTCGGACAGAGCACGCCCTCGTACTACTTCGGCGTGTGGAGCACCGCGCCGAAGGGCGGCGAGCCGTACTGCGTCGCGAAGATCAGCTCCGCGGGCTGCGCCGCGAGCATGTCCGCGAGCGGCTCGGCCTCGCTCACCAGCGCCGCGCCGTTCACGCTCGCTGCGAGCGGAGTGCAGAACCTCAAGAGCGGCCTCATGTTCTACGGCCGCGCGCGAGCGACCGCGCCCTTCGGCGGCGGCACGCTGTGCGTGTCCACACCGCTGCGCCGCACGCCGATCCAAACCTCGGGCGGCTCGCCGGCGCCCGCCAACGATTGCAGCGGCGCGTTCAGCTTCGACTTCAACGCGTGGCTGAGTCTCGGCGCCGACCCGAGCCTCAGCGCCGGCGACGAGGTCTTCGCGCAGAGCTGGTACCGCGACCCGCAGGACCCGACGGGCCATCAGATCGGACTGTCGAACGCGGTGCGCTTCGTGATCGGAGG
>CALKYE010000028.1 GCA_938003765.1 uncultured Planctomycetia bacterium | reverse complement strand
GATTCGTCGGGCGGCCAAACGGCGCGCAGCTGAAATAGTCAGGCGGCCCGGCCGCGCGCAGCCCGACTCGCTGAACGACAAAGTCGTCCGACGTCGGACTCGCCGCGCGGCAGGACCGCCGGGAATTGGTTTCGCCGAGCGGCCGAGCCGCCCGGCGAGGAGCTCGCGCTTGCTCAGATCAGGGGCAGATCTGGAAGCCCACGGCGTTGCTCAGGCCCACCGTGAAGGACGAGGCCGGGTCGCGGTAGTAGAACTGCGCGAACACCGAAGCCCCGGCCGTCAGCAGCGGGTCGACGCCCGCCTGGATCCGCGCGTTGAAGTCGATCGACGGCGCGCCCGAGCAATCGTTTCCGATGCCGTTGCCGCCCGAGTTCTGAGCCGGCGTGCGGCGCAGCGGCGACTGAACGCACAACGTGCCGCCCTTGAAGGGCACGTTGCTCGAAGCGGAGCCGTAGAACAGCAACGCAGTCTTCTGGTTCAGCACCTGCGAGGCGCTGATCGTGAAGGCCGCGGCGGCGCTCGCGCTCGGCGTGCCGCTGAACGCGATCGACGGCGAGCAGCCCAGGCTGTTGACCTTGGCCGTGCAGTAGACCGACGGCGCGGGGCAGCTCACCGGGCCGAGCACCGACGCGCACACGTCGTCGATCGCCGCCTCGGTGATCGAGTTGTTGGGGTTGTCGGCGACGCGGAAGCGGATGCGCACGTTGGCCGACGGCGTCACGAACCCGCCCACCGAGACGGTGTCCGTGTTCCAGCCGCCCTGCAGACCCGTGTAGGTCCGCGCGACGACCCAGGTGGAGCCGTTGTTGCCCGACAGCTCGACCACCAGGCTGTCGTCCTGGTCGTCGTTGTAGAGCCAGTACGCGTAGCTGATCTCGCCGTCGCCGCTCGACATGTCGAAGCTCGGCGAGGTGAGGGTCGTCGGACCGCCGTCGACGTCCGCCGTGCCAGCGGAGCCGCCCACCGAACCCTGCTGCGTGAAGAAGCAGTTGACGCCGGTTCCGGCGGGGTTGTCGGTCTCGGGCTGCGCCTGCGAGGCGCCGTTCAAGGTGCCGACCGGATCACCGCGCTCCCACGCTCCGCTGGTGAGCGAGGTGTTCGCGACGGTCCAGCCCAGGCTCGAGTCGAAGTTGTCGCAGAACACCTGCGTGAACTCGCCGACCGCGAAGCTGAGCACGCTCGTCGGCGCGTTCGAGGGGAACGTCCCGACGTTGCCCAGGTTGTCCGTGCCGCGCACGTAGTAGTCCACGCGCGCCGGCGCCGTCTGTCCGGGGATGTTCGCGGTGAAGCCGCTGCCGCCGGTCGAGCTCATCGCAACCTGCGTGAACCCGCCGTTGCCGACGCGGTAGAAGAGCTGCGCCCCGGTCACCGTCGCGCCGATGTTGGAGCTCACCGTCGCGTTGACCGCGTAGGGACCAGCCTGATTGGTGGTGTTGGGCAACTGCGTCACGCCGCCGACGGCCAGCGGGACGAGCGTGACTCCGGGGAAGCCCTGGTCACGGAAGCCGCCGTCGATCTGCGAGAAGTGCGGCGTGCCGTTGTTGATGTTGCCGTCGTCGTCGTCGAGCGTGAGCCACTGCGTCTCGTTGACGCTGCGGATCTGCGTCTGGTTGTAGGACAGGAGCCAGCCGAAGAAGATCGCGTCGGAGATGGCGCGCGCGTTCGAGGTTCCGAGCGTGTTGCGCAGACGCGTGCGGATCTTCCAGGCCGCGCCCATCCAAACCTCGCCGTTGGCGTGGACCCCGCCGTGGCAACCGGGGTTGGTGTCGCCGCAGAACTGACGGTTGTTGTTGCCGTCGCGCACGTTGCAGCCCAGGCCGCAGAAGTCGTGGCCGACGATCGGATCGTCGTGGAAGTAGATGGCGAAGATGTCGGCGTTGCCCTCACCCATGCCGTCCGAACCGTTGCCGGTCCCGTACAGCACGTTGAGCCAGTGACCGGCCTCGTGCATCACGACGTTGGAGAAGGCCGTGTTCACGCAGCCGCCGCCGGCCTGGTAGAAGTTGATCGACGAGCCGTTGAAGAACGCGTTGCAGCTCGAAGCGATGTTGGCGTTCGCGGTGTAGACGAAGTCTCCCGTCGCGTCCGTCGGGTTCACCGAGCGGATCCAGTCGCGCAGGTCGTTGACGGCCTGGAAGATGTTGGCCTGCGCCGTGACGAGCGCGCTGGGCGTGTTGTTCAGCACGATCGCGTTGCCCGTGCCCGTAGCGCTCTGCCCGAACGAGTAGGGCGAGCCGGCGCTGTTGTTCACGTCGTTGTACGTGCCGTCGTAGAAGGCCGTGACCGTGACCGGCCCGTTGATGCCGGCGAAGTTGAAGTTGCCGTTGGCGTCGGTGATCGTCGTTCCGCCGACGGAGTTCGTGACGCGCGCGTACCGCATCGGCTGCTGCACCGGCGGGTTGGTCGCGGAGTCGGGGAAGTTGCCCGGCGTGGCCTTGGTGTAGATCGTGCCGCCCACGTCGAAGTGGTGGATCAGCTCGGCGCGCTGCGCCACGCGGCCCGTGCGAGCGTCGATGAAGTAGGTGTAGCCCTTGGCCTCGCCGTCGACGACGCTCTCGACGTCGATGCGCCAGCTCAGCACGCCCACGCGCTGCTCAGCGCTCTCGACCTGCGCGATGACCAGCGAGGGTTCGCCCTGCAGCTGACCTTCGATGCGCGCATCGGCGTTGAAGGCGGTGAGCGCGTAGAAGGCCGCGGCCTCCGCGGTGATCGACGGGCGCACGTCCATGTTCGCGATGCCGGGCAGCGCGCGCGTCTGGATCGAGAGCACCGAACCCTGCATGTCGAACAGCACGTTCACCGCGCCGCCGTCGACCGGCACGCCGCGCACGGCCTGGAGGAAGCGGACCGTCTGCTTGTCGCTCGAGCCGACCATGCCCAGCGGCAGGAAGCTGGTGCGCTGCTCGACGAGCGTCGCGCCCTCGATGCCGTGGAGGTCCTGGGCGGCGGCGAGCGCCTCGCGCGCGGCCAGGAACCACTGCAGTTCGCTCGCGGGGCGGCTGTCGCGCTCGGCCTTCGCGCCGAACACGAACTCGGCGTACCCGGTGCCTTCGTCGACGTCGAGGCGCCAGCCGGCGCCGTGAGCCGCGCGCCAGCGCTCGAGCGCGGCGTCGAGACCGTTCGGCGTGCTCGCCTGAGCGGCCGCCAGGGGGGCGAGAGCCGCTGCAAACAGGGGGATCAAGAGACGCTTGTTCATGTACGTCCTAACTCCGGGTGAGAGATGCGATGGGGAGCTTCCGACGCGGGCCGCGCTGTCCGTTGGACCCGGCGTCCGCCGACTCGAGTCTAGGCGCGAGTCAACAGTCGGTGCGGAGGACGTATGGCGCAGGTTCACGGTTCCGCAGAACCGGCCGCAGAAGCTGCCGCCCGGGCGAGCGCAAGAACTTCCCAGTGCAGTGGCGCCTGCGAATGAGGCGCGGGGCGCCGCGCTGCGGATCCTGGGCCGACAGCCGACCGCGCGGACGGCTCAGCGGCTTTCGACCACGCGCAGTTCGAGCTCGAGCGGCTGCTCGAAGGCCCCGCGCCCGAGCGCCGGCGCCGGCCGCGCCGGAGCGCTCGCGTCGCCCGGCGCCAGCGGGGTGGGACGCAGGCTCAGCGCGACGAGCAGCGCCACCGCCGCAAGCGCCGCCCAGCGCAGCTCGCGCCCCCACGAGCTTCCCCAGCGTGTTTGGATGACCTCGATCGCGCGCTCGAGCCCGAGTGCGAAGAGCACCGCCCACACGGGCCCGATCGACGCGGCCTGACGCGCGTAGCCATAGAACGCGAGACACACCGCGAGCTTGTAGAGCACGGTCACGGCGAGCACGCCACCGAGCCTCGAGCGGCGGCCGGCCCATGCGCCGCCCAGGACGGCGACGAACAGCGCCCACGACCACCAGCGCGACGGATCGCTCGCGCGGGCGATGTCCACCGCGCCTCGCACGCTCGCGGGGCCGTGCGGCCAGTTGTCGGCGCCGAGCCCGGCGCTCGCGCCAGCCCACAGACGCTCGAGCTTTCGACCGCACGCGCGCACCCAGGCCAGCGGGTCCTCCGCGATCCAACTCCAGCCGACGCTCCAGCCGTGCAGGTACAGCCGCAGGTGGCTGGGACGCCCGAAGGCGAACTCGGGCTGCTCGTCTCGCCCGTCGCTGAGCGCCGCGCGCGAGAACCCGCCGTCGGCCGCGGGGTGGTTCGCGAGCGCGAAGTCCAAGGCGCCCTTGGAGCTGATCAAGGTCCACTCGGGGAGCGCTTCGGGCGTGTAGCCCGCCCACTCGCGCGCGAAGTACTCGCGCACGTCGCCCGCTTCGACGCGTGCGAGCCCGCGTTGCCGCGCGAGGTGCGAGAGGAACGCGAAGTTCCCCTCGCGAGCGAACGCGGGGAGGCGCTCGATCTCGGCCCGCGCGTCGTCGCTCCACGGCGGCTGCGCGCGGGCGAAGTCGATCCGCGCCCCGTCGCGGTTGAAGCGCACGAGCGCCTCGTGCGAGCGCCACGCCCAGGGCGCGCACACCGCGAGCAAGGCGAGCGTGCTCGCGACCCAGCGCCGCCAGTCGAGCCGCCGCAGCGCGAGCGTTTCGAGGAGGGCGAACGCTCCGAACAGCAACAGGTGCTCGGCGCGCAACAGCGACGCGAAGCCGTGCAACACGCCGCAGAGCAACGCATGCGCCATGCGCCGACCTCCGGGCTCGCACAGCTCGAGCGCGATCGATCCCACGAGCAGCGCTGCGTACGGCGTCTCTCCGTTGAGCGAGGTCGCCAGTTGCAGATCAGCGTGCGAGAGCGCGAGCGCGAGCGCGCCGACCCACGCCGCGCGGCGCGAGACGCGGCGAGCGAGCAACGCCCACAGTCCGGCGCAGGTCGCGGCGGACAGCACGCACCACAGGACCTTGGCCGACGTGAACGGCGCGTGAGCGGCGCCGAGCCAGTGCAGCGCGAAGGCGACTCCCGGCGTGCGCACGGGCAAGTCGAATTCGAACGGCTCGCCGCGCTCGAGCGCCGCCGCCCAGCGCGCCCAGGTCGGAGCGTCGCCCTCGTAGCGCAGCGAGTGCGGCCACGACGCGTCATCGCCCGAGAAGAGCAGCGCCAGGCGCAACGCGAGGGCGAGCGCGAACACCAGGGCGAGGTTCGCGCCGTCGCGGCGGCGCCAGCCCGTCGCCGGCGTATCCGCGGCCGGATCGGCGCGCAGCCGCGCGTCGGCGGCAGTAGGCGTTCGCGCGCTCATG
>CALKYE010000027.1 GCA_938003765.1 uncultured Planctomycetia bacterium | reverse complement strand
CTCGAAGCCTGAGCGCGTGCGCGCTCGCGGCGGCGCTCGCGTTGGCGTCGTCGACACGCGTTGCTGGCGCCGCTCCACAGGGCGCCGCTCCACAGGGCGCCGCTTCGCAGGACGCAACGCGCGCTGCGACCTCCTCGAAGGCGAGTGCGATCGACGATTCGGTGCTCAGCGACCCGATCGCGCGCGAGTGGCTCGTGCGCGACCTCTCAGCCGATCCGCGCGCGCACGCCGAGCGATTGGGAGAGCTGATTGGAAGCGGTTCGCCGCAGCGCGCGCGTCTGGCGTACGACGTCGTGCGCCGGGGGCTCGTCGCCGCTCCGTCGCGCGAACTCGCGCGACTGGCCTGTCAGCTTTGTCTGCTGCGATCGCCCGACGAGCGCGCCGACGTCCAGTTGGCGCGGCTCGAGGCGCTCGCGGCGACGCGCATCGGCGTCACGTTCACCAACTGCTTCGCGCTCGAGCCGAAGACGCTCGTCGATTCGCTGCTCGGCTACGCGCACGAACATCGCGCGCCGTGGTTGCGAGCCGCGAGCGCGCGCGCGCTGCGCTTCGAGGCGCGCGACGAAGGGGCGCGGCCCGAGTTGACTGCGTTGCTCACCGACGGCGACGAAGAGGTGCGACGCGAGGCCTTCGCGGCGCTGGGGCTGCGCCTCCTCGAAGGCTCCACCGCTCTCGACGCCGCCGGCGCGTTGTGGGGCGCCATCGCGGGGCTCGAGGATCCCATCGAGCAAGTCGAGGCCTTCAGGCTGCTCGAAGCCCTGCGTTTGCCGCCCGGCGCGCTCGACGAGCTGGCTCGCGCGGCCGGGGAAGCTTCGGCGCCGCTGCGCGCCGCGCTCGAGGCGCTGCGCTCGTGCGCCGGCGCGTCGCCCGACGGACAGGTGCTGATCGACGGTTGGCTGGCGCTCGAGGGACCGAGCGTGGGCCTGCGCGAGCTGTTGGCGCTAGGCGCGCGCTACGAGCGCGCTCGGACGAACTCCGCGAGCAGCGAGCCGATGCGCTCGATGCTCATCGAGCGGCTCGCGGCCGAGAGCGACCCGGCGAAGCACGACGTGCTGCTCTCGCTCGCGCTCGAGGCCGTCGACATGCGCGACCTGGCCTTCGTCGTCGAGAGTTCTCCCCGGTTCGACGACTCGTTCCGCACGCTCCTGTTCGAGCGCTTGCGGGGCTACTCCGTGGACTGGACGCGTCAGATGCTGGCGCCGTGGCTCAACCCAGGGCTGCGCACCAAGGAGCTGCGGCTGACCGTCGTCGACTGGCTCGGCGCAACCGCCGTGGGAGCGCAGGCGCGCGAACTCGAATGGGCGCTGGCGCTCGCGCTCACCGATCCCGACCTCGACATCGCGCGCCTGGCCTTCGCCGGATTGTGCGACGTCGCCGATCCCTGGGTTTGGAGCTCCGCGCTGCGCCGCGCCTGGTTGCGCTTCGACGACAGCGAGAAGTTGGCCCTCGCCGCACGCTTGCCGCGCGCGCGCGCCTGGACGGACTTGCGCGACGAGTTCGTGCGACTGAGCGAGAGCGGCGCGCAGGCGCGACAGGAACTGCTCGAGTTGCTGGCCGCGTTCGCGCCCGACGCTGAGCTCGCGCAGCGCGCCCAGGCCTGGCTCGCGGCCGAACTCGCGAGCTGGAGCGATGCGGCCCCGGATGGCGCGCAGGAAGCTCGCATCGCCGGACTGGCGCGCGCGCTCGGGCGATTGGCGCCCGACGCTGCCGTGGAGGAACTCGACGCGCTCGCGCAGTGGTCCGCAGGTCGCAGCGACGAGGTCGGCAAGATCGCGCTCTTCGCCCTGGGGCAGACGCCCGACGGGCGCGCGAGGCTGCCGCGCTGGATCGATGCGAACGCGCCGAGTCGGCTGCGCATCGAAGCGGCGCTCATGCTCGCGCCTCACGGCGACGCTGCGGCGGAGGCTTCGCTGCGCTCGGACTTCGCGCGCAGCGATCTCGCGCTGCAAGGTCGGATCGTCGACGCCCTCTCCGTCGTCGGGTCCCTCACGGCGGGGGAGTTCCTGCGCGAGCTGGCGCTCGACGATCGGGCCGAACTGCAGGTGCGCCTGCGCGCGCTCGAGCGCGTGTCGAGCGGCTCACCGGAGCGAACGCGAGTGCTCGAAGCCGCGACCTGGGACCGCCACCACGAGGTCGCGCTCGCGGCCTGGCGGCTGTACGGCCGCGAAGGCGGATCGGTCGCGCGTGTCGCGTTGACGGAGCGCTTGCTCGAGTTGGGGCGTCGGCTGCGCGGGGCGCCCGCCGCGGACCGGGCCCTGCACGAGTCGGAGCGCAACGAACTGTTGCGGGTCGCGGCCGAGATCGAGCTCGTCGACGCAGCGCTGTTCGAGGAATGGCGCACGCGGCTCGACGCGCAGGATGCCGCGGACCTGCGCGAGCGCTTCACCGACGAGAGCGAACCGCGTCCGGACTTCGCGTACGGGCCCGAACTGGCCTTTGCGCGCGCGCTGGCGAGCCAGCGGCGACTGGCGGAGGCGCTCGCGCTCGACGCGCGCTGGCGGCGTTGGGACGCGGCGGTGCTCGAGGGCATGGGCGCGCTCGCCTGTGACGCCGGCGAACTCGCGACCGGGCGCGAGCTCCTCGCTGCGGCCCACGTCGCTTTGCTCGGCGAGCCGGACGGCGACTTGCGCCGCAAACGACTGTTCCTGCTGCGCCAGCGCCAGCTCGCGGCCGCCGAATCCGCTGGCGACTGGAAGCAGTTCGCGCACTTCGCCGCCGAGCAGCTCGACGCCGCGCGCACGCGGCGCGTCGGCGCGCGCACGCTCGAGAGCGCGCTCGGGCCTCGCGATCCGCTGGCGCGCCGAGACGGCGTCGTCGGGCTCGAGTGCGGGTCGTTCCTGGTCCGCGCTCGCCTCGCGTTCGAGAGCGGGCAGATCGAGGACGCTCGCCAGTGGTATGCACGCGGTACAGCGGTCGTGCAGGCCAGCGCGAGCGTGATGGCCGTGTTCAGTCGCTACCTCGGCGCTTGGAGCCGACAACTGCTCGAGACCAAGTAGCTACACTCGCGCCCCATGGCCGCCACCAAACTCCCCATGCCCGACGGCGCCGTCGCGACGCTCGACGACAGCCTGGGCTTCGTCGCGCTGGTCGACCGCATGCAGCAGGATCCTGCGCTCAAGGTCGTCAACGCCGCGCGCATCAGCTACGACAAGCAGAAGCAGAAGTTCGACGAGAACGACCGCAAGCTGGCGAGCTTCCTATGGGCGCACGGGCACACCTCGCCGTACCGCCACTCGTACTACACCTTCCACTGGAAGGCGCCGCTGTTCGTGTTCCGCCAGGCGTTCAAGTACCAGATCGGCAGCGGCTGGCGCGAGTACGAGGTGGGGGGCGAGTCGGTCAGTCTCGAGGTGTTCGACACCTTCTTCGACACCGACAAAGGCTGCTCGTGGAACGAGATCTCCGGCCGCTACGTGCAGTGGACGCCGGAGTTCTACGTGCCGCAGGTGATGCGCGCGAATCCTCCGCACGGCAACAAGCAGGCTTCGGTCGACCTGCCCGCGGACTTCGACCACTCAGGTGAGCGCACGCGCATGCTCGGCGAGTGCGAGCGCGCCTTCGAGCTCTACCAGGAGCGCATCGCGCGCGGCGTGGCCAAGGAGATCGCGCGCATGATGCTGCCGCAGAACTTGTACAGCCAGGCTTACTGGACGGTGTCCCTGCAGGGCGTGATCCACTTCCTCGAGCAACGCCTGGAGCCGGACGCCCAGTTCGAGATCCGGCGCTACGCGCAGGCGGTGTTCGACCTGGTGGAGTCCGACCTCTCGCGCGTGGGCGTCACGCGCGAGAGCCTGCTCAGCCGCTGAACCGCTGACCGCCGGCTGCGTTGAGGCCGCGTTCGCCATGCACAAGCTGCTCCTGTATTGCGCGCTCGCGCTCGTCTCGCCCGCCCCGCGCGCGGCGCAGGAAGCGCACGTCCCCTCGCCCGCGGAAGTCGAACTGCAGGCTCGTCTCGCCGAGCAATCGATCCACCTCGACGTCGCGCGGCGCTACTGCGCCTTTCCGGTCGAGGTCGCGGTGCGCGACGACCTGCTCGAGTACCTGCTCGTGGGGCCCGCGGGCGCCTCGCACGAGTCGGCCTTCTCGACGCCCGTTTCGCCCAGCGTGCTCAACGTCGCCTTGCTCGCCCTGGGAGTGGCGCCGGGGACGAACGCGGATTGGCGCGCCAAGGATCCGCAGCCTTCGCAGGCCGAACTCGACTCCGGCGTGAGCCCGTACGAGATCACTTTGCCCAAGGGCGACGGCTTCTACATCTACGTGGGCTGGCGCCGCGCCGAGGAGACGTACTTCTACCGCGTCGAGGACCTGCTGCGGAACCTCGCGAGCGGCAACGCGATGACGCGCGCGCCGTGGGTCTACCTCGGCTCGCAGACGCTGCCGCGCACGCCCAAGAGCGGTCCCGACGACACGGTGTTCGCGGCCGAGGTGTACCGCAACCTGATCAACGTCGCGTACTTCCACGAGGGCTACACGCTCATCACCGGCGCGCTGCCCGAGTGCGTCGAGCAGAGCATCTGGATGCTCAATGCGTGGCTCGTGCCCGACCGCGGCGCGCGCTTGACGATGTTTCTCGCGCGCGAGCGACTCGAGAGCGAAGACGCGGCCGTGCGCGCGCAGCTCGCGGAGCTGCCCGTGCTCGGCGGAGGTCGCTAGAGCGCGTGAGCGAGCGCGCTGACGCGACTGGCGCCGGACTCGCGCTGGCGGCCTTCATGAGTCGCGCGCAGCGACGCGCGTGGTGCGTGGGCGCGCTGCGCACGCTGGGTGTCGCGGCGCTCGCGGCCTCGATCACGGGCGCGGCGATCGAACTCGACGGCGGCGAATCGCGCGGCGCGCGCGCGGCGTTCGCGATGCTCCTGGCGGCCGGTTGCGCCGCGGCGATGTGGTGGCGCGAGGAGCGCGTCGACGAGCGCGAGTTCGCGCGTCGAGCCGATCGACGCCTGGCGTTGGACGGCGCTCTCGCCACCGCTCACGAGGCCCGCGGTTCGAGCGAACTCGCGCTGCTGCTCGCGCAGCGCACCGTCGCGCGGCTGAGCCCAGACTCAGTCCGCCGCGCCGCGCCTGCGCCGAACCTCGCCTGGCTCGCGGCGCCGCTGGCGGGCTTCGCACTGTGGCTCGCCGCGGACCGCGCGGCGCCGCCGCGAGATACGCAGTTGGCGCAGCTCGCGGGCTCACTCGCGTCCACGCTCGCCGCCGACTCCGAGCTGGCGCCCGAGCGCGCGGCGGACTTGCGCGAGTCCGCGGAGCAACTCGCCGACAGTGCGGCGCGCGGAAGCGCCGACTCGGCGGAACTCGCCGCGAGCGCGCGCTCACTCTCCGACCAGTTGTCGGACCTCGCGCGCAGCTTGCCGCCCGGCTCGGCGCGCGCGCTGGAGTTGCTGGCGGCGGCGCAACGCCTCGAAGCGCTGACCGCGCGCGCTGCGACGTCCGGCGCGTCCGGCGGCGCGAGCGGGGGTCCGCAAGCGGGGGAGGGCGCAGCCGGCGTCGCATCCGCGCCGCTGCAATCCGAGCCTGCCGAGCGCACAATGAAGGGCTCCCCAGCCCAAGGCGCCGGCCCGTCCACCACTCCTGATGAACGCTCTCTGCCCCGACTCCCTGCCGGCGCTCCCTCGGGCGACGCCCCCTGGTCACCTCCCGCGCTCGAACCCGCGCTGCTTGCCGGCCGCTGGTGGGCCGAGGACTACGACGCGGTCGTCGCGGCCTGGCGTGAGTCGCGCTGACGTCCGCGGCTTCGCGTCGAAGCCCTGCGGAGATCCTCGATGAGCGCACCGCGACCCAATCCCGGGCGGCGCGTGGGCGTGTGGCTCGTCGGCGCGCGCGGGTCGATCTCGACCTGTGTGAGCTACGGCCTCGCGGCGCTGCGCGCGGGACTGATCGAACCGGTGGGGATGGTCACGCAGTCGGCGCCGTTCGATGCGCTGCCGCTCGCGTCGCTCGAGCATCTGGTCGTCGGCGGCCACGACATCTGCACACGCGGGCTCACGGAGTCCGCCGGCGAGCTGGTGCGCCACCGCATCCTCACGAACGAACTCGTGACCGCGGTCTCGGCCGAGGCGGCCGCCTACGAGGCGCGCATCCGGCCGGGCGTGCTCGATCCCGACGACGTCGGCGTGGCCGACCTGCATCCCGAGGCGGCGCGGCGCGGCTCGCTGGCGCCGCGCGAGCAGATCGCGGCGATCCAGTCCGATCTGGCGCAGTTCGCGAGCGACAACCAGCTCGACACCGTCGTCGTGGTCAACGTCGCGAGCACCGAGGCCCACCGCGACCCGCGGCCGTACTGGCGTTCGCTGGCGACGCTGGACGCAGCGCTCGACGAACGCACCGCGCAACCCGCGTCGTTGGTCTACGCCTACGCCGCGCTCGACGCCGGCCATCCGTTCGTGAACTTCACTCCGAGCGTCGGAGCATCGCCGGCGGCGCTGCGCGAGCTCGCGCGCGCGAGGGGTGTCCCGCACTGCGGCAGCGACGGCAAGACGGGCGAGACGCTGGTGAAGACCGTGCTCGCGCCGCTGTTCGTCGCGCGGCGACTGCGCGTGCTCTCGTGGCAGGGCTACAACATGCTCGGCAATCGCGACGGCGAGTGCCTCGCCGATCCGCTGCACCGCGACGCCAAGCTGCGCTCCAAGGACGAAGCGCTGCGGCAGTTGCTCGGCGATCCGAAGGTGCACACCAAGGTCGGGATCGACTACGTGCCGTCCCTGCGCGACTGGAAGACGGCCTGGGACTTCATCCACTTCGAGGGCTTCCTCGGCGCCCAGATGTCGCTGCAGTTCACGTGGGCGGGCAGCGACTCGGCGCTGGCGGCGCCGCTGGTGCTCGATCTCGCGCTGTTCGCGGAGCTCGCTCTCGCGCTCGGCCAGTCGGGCGAGATGACGCACACGGCCAGCTTCTTCAAGGCGCCGATCGGCGGCGGTTCCCACGACTTCCACGCGCAGTTCCAGCGCCTGGTCGAGTACGCCGAACGCCACGCGCGCTGAGCGGCGGCGGACGGACGCGCGTCGAGTCTGGGACGCGTCGCCGCTCGCGCGTAGGCTGGCGCGATGCTCTCCGCCGACCTCGATCCCGCCCAGTTCCACTCCGAGTCCAACGCGCGGCTCGAGCAGGCGCGCGCCGCGCTCGCGCGCTTCCTCGAGTTGCCGCCAGACGCGACGTTCCAGCAGGTCGTCGACGCCTACGACGGCATCGGTCGGCCGCTCGAGCGCGTGCGCGGCGCCGCCAGCCTCGCGAGCCAGACCCATCCGAGCGAAGCGCTGCGCAACGTCGCCCAGACGATCGTGCAAGAGCTCTCCTCGTTCGCGACCGACCTGTCGCTGCACCGCGGCGTGTACGAGCGGCTCGCGCGGCTCGACCTCGCGCAGGCGCCGGGCGAGGAGGAGCGCCGGCTCGTGTCGAACGCGCTGCGCGACTTGCGCCGCGGCGGCGTCGACCGCGACGAGCCCACGCGCGAGCGCATCAAGCAGCTCTCCGACGAGCTGGTGCGCATCGGGCAGGAGTTCGACCTCAACATCGCCTCGGACACGCGCAGCGTGACGGTCCCCGGCGGCGCCGCGGGGCTCGCGGGGTTGCCGCAGGACTTCATCGACACCCATCCGCCCGGCCCGGACGGCGAAGTGCGCGTCAGCACCGACCCGACCGACTACGTGCCGGTGATGACTTACGCGCACAGCGCCGAGCTGCGCCGCAAGCTGCAGTTCGAGTACCACAACCGCGCCACGCCGCGGAACCTCGAGGTGCTGCGCGAGCTGATGCGCGTGCGGCACGAACTCGCGAGCCTGCTCGGCTACGCGTCGTGGGCCGAGTACGTGACCGAGGACAAGATGATCCGCTCGCCCGCCAAGGTGCGCGAGTTCATCGAGCGCGTGCGCGCGGCGTGTGAACCGCGCATGCGCGCGGAGGTCGCCGATCTGCTGGCCCTCAAGCGCGAGGTCGAGGGCGGCGGCGACGCCATCACCGAGTGGGAGCGCGCCTACTGGCTCGAGCGCGTGAAGGCCGGGCGGCTCGAGTTCGACTCGCAGTCGGTGAGGCCGTACTTCCCGTACCGCGCGGTGCGCGACGGCGTGCTCGCGACGAGCGCCGCGCTGTTCGGCATCGAGTTCCGCGTCAACCGCGAGCAGCCGCGCTGGCACGCGTCGGTGGAGTGCTACGACCTGGTCGACGAAGGCCGCGTGGTCGCGCGCGTGTTCCTCGACATGCACCCGCGCGCCAACAAGTTCAAGCACGCCGCGATGTTCGACCTCACAACCGGCTGCGCGGGCGACCTGCCTCAGGCGTGCCTGGTGTGCAACTTCCCCGAGCCGACGGCCGAGGACCCGGCGCTGCTGCTGCACCGCGACGTGGAGACCTTCTTCCACGAGTTCGGCCACCTGCTGCACCACCTGTTCGCCGGCCGCCAGCGCTACCTCGCCTTCGCTGGGATCGCGACCGAGTGGGACTTCGTCGAGACGCCCAGCCAGCTCTACGAGGAGTGGGCCTGGGACACCGGGGTGCTGCAGCGCTTCGCCAAGCACTTCCAGACCGGCGAGCCCATTCCGGACGCGCTGGTCGCGCGGATGCGCGCCGCGGACGAGTACGGCAAGGGCCTGCACGTCGCGGTGCAGATGTTCTTCGCCGAGCTGTCGCTGGAAGTCTTCGGCGGCGATCCGGCGGGGCTCGACCCCACCGAGTTGGTCATCGAGCTCAAGCGCAAGCGGCTGCCCTTCCCGCACGAGGCCGGAACGCACTTCCACGCCTCGTTCGGGCACCTCAACGGCTACTCGGCCACCTACTACACGTACATGTGGTCGCTGGTGATCGCGAAGGACATCTTCGAGCGCTTCCGGGGCGGCCTGATGAACACCGTCGAGGCGCGCCGCTACCGCCAGTCGATCCTGTCCGCCGGCGGGCGGCGGGACGCGGCGGAACTCGTGCGGGACTACCTCGGGCGGGAGTACGACACGCGCGCGTTCGAGCAGTGGTTGAACGCCTGAGCCGGTCGACGCGCCGGCGAGGCTCGGCCGCTGCGCCCAGGGCCGGTCTTCCCGTTGTTGCGCCCCTGCAATTGACGTTTTTTGAACTTTTGTGCAGTGGAATCCAACTGGCGAACGTCTGGAAACGTAACCACGAGGTCAAAGCGGGCGTAGTACGTCGCGCCCGGCCTCGCCGGCCACAGACCCCCGTCAGGGCCCTCACTCCCATGTCCCATCGCAAGCTCGTTATGGCTGCCGTGGCCCTGATCCTGGGCGTGGTGGGGAGCGTGGCCTGGTACCTGGCAGAGGAGGCCGCCGAGCGCCGCGCGGTTCGCGACGAGCGCCAGTTGCCCGCGAGCTCTCCGTCGGTCGGCGAGCGGCCGACCAGCAGCGCGTGGCGCCCCGCCGGCTCGATGCGGCTCGCGCGCCGTGTGGCCGCCGACTGCCCCTGCCAGGACGCCTCCGCGCACGGCTAGTCGCCGGCGGACCCGTCCGCCCGCCAAAGCGCAGTCGAGCGCCCGGCGCGCCGATCAGTCGGGAAACGTGCGCGCGTCCCAGCGTTCGATCGTCTCGCCGACCTGCTCCAGCGTCGCCGCCAGCGGGTGCTTCGCGCCGCGCTCGAACGAGTGGTCTCCGCCCTCGATCGGCTCCAGCTCCGCGCGGCCGGAGTAGCGCCGCAGCGCCGCGCGCAACTCGTCGAGCGCGCCGAACTCGTCGCGTGAGCCGTGCACGAACAGCGCCGGCTGGGCGAGCGTCGCGAAGTGCTCGGAACGCTCGCGCTCGGGCTTGCCGGGCGGGTGCAGCGGGTAGCCCAGCAGCACCAGTCCGTGCGCGTGCGCTCCCTTGGCCGCGATGTGCGTCGCCATCCGCGCGCCGAGCGACTTGCCGGCCAGCAGCCAGCGACGCTGCGGGAATCTCCGGCGCAGCTCCTCGAGCGCGTCGTCGTGCGCCTGTTCGAGGACGTTCGTCGGGTCCGGCGGGCGTCGACGCCCCAGTTGCGTCGCGAGCTGCATGTACGGATAGCGGAAGCGCAGCACCGCGAAGCCCCGGCGGGCCAACGCCGACGACATGCCCGCCATCCACGGATGGAGGATGTCGATCCCCGCGCCGTGCGCGAGGAGCACGACGCTGCGCCGCTCGACGCCGCTCGGCGATTCCAGCAGCGCGCCCAGCGGCGGCTGCGCGTCGGCCGTGCGCGCGATGGTCAACTCGAGAATCGTGCTCATGCTCGTGGACTCGGTGTCGTCGCAAGTGCGCCGCGCTCGCGGCCGCTATGCTCCTGGGCTTCGCGCATGAACCGCAAGCCCGCGCTCAAGCTGCAGACCACCACGCTGTGGTACTACCCGTCCCAGCAGTATGGCGGCGAGCCGAAGGGAGATCCGCGCTTCGTCGGCGCGACCCCGAGCTACGTGATCTGGAACCTGCTCTCGCGCTACACGCGCGAGGGAGACCTGGTCGTCGACCCGTTCTGCGGCGGCGGAACGACGCTCGACGTCGCCAGCGAACTCGGGCGCAAGGCGCAGGGCTTCGATGTCGCGCCGACACGGCCCGACATTCAGCGAGCCGACGCGCGCGCGCTGCCGCTGGAGGACGCCGTCGCCGACTTCGTGTTCATGGACCCGCCGTACTCGACGCACATCGAGTACTCGCCGGCGCCGGATTGCATCGGCAAGCTCGACGCGCACGAACCGGCCTATTTCGAAGCCCTCGACAAGGTGTTCGCCGAGGTCGAGCGCGTGCTGCGCGACCGGCGCTACCTGGCGGTCTACGTCAGCGACACCTTCGAGAAGCGCGCGGGCTTCGTGGGCATCGGCGCGCGCCTGTTCGCGGCTCTCGAGCGTCGCTTCAAGCCGATCGACCACATCGCCGTCGTGCGCGGCAATCGCACGCTCGAGAAGCCCAACTACCACCGCGCGGCGGCGGAGGAGAACTTCTTCCTGCGCGGCTTCAACCACCTGCTGATCTTCAAAAAGGAAGCGACGGCGTCCGATCGCTCGGCGCGCCGTCGCTGACCTCGGCGCTCGCGGGCGCCGCTGTGGCAAGGCTCGAATGCAGGCGGCGCTTCACGCGTTGCGCCGCTGCGCCCGTAGTTCTCAGCCGTCGGTGGGCTTGTCCGGCGCCACGGGCGGCTCGATCAGCGCCGGCACGTCGCTGGCTGCGTCGCCAGGCTCTTCGAGCACCGCGCCATCCGTCGGCTCGGACTCCTTCTTCTTCAGCAGGTCCGCCATCCGCTTGCGGAAGTTCGCGCCGCTGTAGCCCGGGATGCCGTAGACCCAGCGCGAGAACTGCTCGTTGAGCTCCTCGACTTCCTTGCGCACGTCTTCGACCGGCTTGAGCGTCGACGCGGGCGGAGCGGGCGGCGGGGTCTCGCCTTCGGCGGTCGGCTCGGCTGCGGGCGGTTCGGGAGGCTCGACGCGCAGCGCTTCGTCGAAGCTGGCCGCGAGCGCGATCCAGGTCTTGCCGTCGGCCTCCGTGCTGCGCGCGCTGATGCGCAGTCCGTCGAAGGTGGTGAACTCCGCCACCGTGGCGTCGTCGAGCGACACTTCCCCGGCCGGCTTCACGTCCTCGAGCGAGAGGTACTGCAGCGCGCCGCCGATGCCGTTGGCGGCGCCCGACCACATCAGCTCTTCGCCCGCCGGAAGATCCAGCACGGTGAAGTCCTTGTCCTCCGCGGTCTCCTTCTTGATCGCCAGGCGCGCGCCGTCGGGGTGCGCGATCACGACCTCGCGCACGCGGTTCGCCTCGATCTTGCAGATGTCGCGCTTCATCCAGCTCGCCGCGTCGCCGAACAGATTCACCTGGCCGGTGACCTGGTACGGCTGGTCGCTCGAAGCCGGGCGCACGAACAGTTGCTGCTTGCCGCCGAAGCCCTGCGTGGCCTTGGTCTGCCCGATGATCACGTCGGCGAGCACTGCGCCCGACTTGTCCTTGAGCGTGAGCTGCTTGGACTCCGAGCCTTCCTCGCCCACGGCCTGAACGCCGAGCTTCTTGTAGTTCGCCGGGTTCTTCGAGAGCACCGAGACGATCTCGAACTCGGAGACCGCGACGACGATCTGCTTGACCTTGTCGAAGTCGACCGGGTAGCCGCCCTTGTCGGACATGCCCCAGCGCTCGCCGTCCTTGGCGAGCTTGATCACGCCGTCCTTCGAAGTCACGTCGAGGGCGACCACGGAGTTGACGTTCTTGGCGAGCTCGGGGAACAGCTTGAGCCCCGCCTCGCGCGTCGGCGACAG
The DNA here is from genome assembly GCA_938003765.1 of uncultured Planctomycetia bacterium. Taxonomy (GTDB): domain Bacteria; phylum Planctomycetota; class UBA1135; order UBA1135; genus WYBT01. The sequence continues at coordinate 40,576 of CALKYE010000027.1, read as the reverse complement.
CGCGCCTTCCTTCTGTCGGTTGACCACGATCGCGGCGGCGAACAGCCCCGCGGTGGCCAGTCCCAGCACGAGCAGTGTCTTGGTGTTCATGGCGTGAGTCGGCGCGCGTCAGGCGCTCTTGCGGCGGTTGTTGCGGTAGACGGTCACGAACAGCGCGAGCACGAGCGTGAGCGCGGGCACCAGTGCGATGTTGACCAGCTTGAGGCGCGTGCCGAGCGCCTCGACGTCCTTGTTGAGGCTGTAGCGCACTTCGCGCAAGCGCTTCTGCGTGTCGACCAGCGTCGTGCGCAGGTCCTCGACCTTGGCTTGCACCTCGGCGCTCATCAGCACCTCCTCGGTGGCGTCGCCCTTCTTGCTGATCAGGTCGTTGAGTTCGCGCTCGACGCGCTGCTTCTCGGCCACCAGGCGCCCTTCCTCGTCGCGGAAACGCTGCTCGGCGTCGCGCTTGAGCTCTTCGACGACCACGAACGGGTGCGACGAGCCGCCGCGCGCGCGCAGGCTGATCAGGTCGGTCGACCCCTGCATGAAGTCGAGCGTGTTCATCACGAACGTGCCGTTCTCCGAGAGCTTGCGCGGCAAGCGCAGTCCGCCGAAGTTCTGCACCTGGACCCAGGCGCTGTCGCTGAGCATGTCGGCGTCGGCGACGACGACCACGTTGATCTCGCCGTTCGACTCGGCGAGGTGGCTCGCGCCGCTCGACGCCTCCGGCTCGGCGCCGGCTGCGGCTGCCGGCTTGCCCTCGGGGAAGGCCGACTTGACCTTGCCGCCCAGCCGCGCCGCGATCGTGTAGCGCTTGCCGCTGGGGAAGAAGTTCTGCAGCAGCTCGCCCGGGTTCGCCTGGAACTGGATCTTGCTGTTCTCGATCTCCATCGACTCTTCGGAGGTCTGGATCAGCGGCGTGAACGTCGTCGTCGCGCCCTCCTTGTGCTCCAGGAAGCCGGGCTCCTTGAAGAAGAGCGGCATGCTCATGTCGGCCGTGGTCACCTCGCCCTTCGCCAGCGACTCGGGCGGGATGCGCACCCAGGCGACGAACGAGGCCTGATCCGGCCGGCCGTTGTTGTTGAACGTCACCGTGGTCGCGTTCTGGCGATCGCCGACGAACTTGTCGGTGGGCGACTGGATGCCCCACGCGTCGAACAGCTTCTTCAGCTCCGAAGAGCGCGGCGCCATCATCGCCTGCAGCGGGTTGTTCGGATCCTGGACCGGCTCGTCGGCCTCGCACCAGGGATCGACGAACACGATCGCCTTGCCGCCGCGCAGCACGAACTGATCGATCGCGTACTGCGTGGAGTCCGACAGGTTCTTGGGGTGGACCACCAGGAGCAGCGTCACGTCGCTGGGGATCTCGGCGACCGTCGGCTGGATCGAGCGCGTCTCGTAGTTGAGCTCGCGCACCGCGTCCATGATGTACCAGGGCTGCGGAGCGTTGCGCTGGAACGGGTTGCCAGCGCCTTCGATGGGGAGCGAGCTGAGCACGCCGAGCACGGGCTTGGTGGTGTTCGACAGCGACCACACCAGCTTCGAGAGGTCGTACTCGAGGAACTCCTCCTTGCTCGGATCGAGGAACGGCATGGCCTTGTCCTCGCCGAGCGAGTTCGATCCGGCCAGACCGAAGTAGAGCGTCCCCTCGGGGACCGGCACGCCCTGGATGCCGTACTGGACGCACTGGTCCTCCGTCTCGGAGAACGGCTCGGGGTCGAGCACCTCGAGCGTGATCTTGCCGCCCGCGCGGTTGCGGTACTCGACCAGCAGCTCCTCGACGCGCTGCGAGTACGCCGCCACGTACTTGTTGGCCAGCTCCTTCGAGCGGAAGAACTTCAAGGTGATCGGCTCTTCCAGCTTGGCGAGCACCTGCTTGGAGCCCTCCGAGAGCGTGTAGAGCTTGTTCTCGGTCAGGTCGATGCGGTACCCGGCGAGCGAGACGCCCGCGAGCACGTTGAGCGCGATGAGCAGCGCGACGGCGATCAGGATCCCGCCCAGGGACATCAGCAGACGGTTCTTCATGGGAAGTTGCGGTGTCGGCGTGGGTTGCGGGGCTCAGTCAGCCTTCTTGAGTTCGATCATGACGGCGTTCATGAACAAGAAGACGCCGATCAGCGAGGCGAAGAACACCAGGTCGCGCACGTCGATCACGCCGCGCGCGATCGAGCTGAAGTGCGACAGGAAGCTGAACGAGCGCAGCGCGTCGACGACCGTGTCGCTCGGAATCACACTGGCCAGGAAGTCGCCGACCGCCGGCACGCCGGTGATCAGGAACAGCAGGCACACGATCACGCTGAGCACGAACGCGATGACCTGGTTCTTGGTGATGGCGGAGACGAACGCGCCCATGGCCAGGTAGCCGCCGGCCATCAGCCAGCTCGCGAGGTAGCTGGCGAGGATCACGCCGTTGTCAGGGTCGCCCAGGTAGTTGACGGTGAGCCACAACGGGAAGGTGAGCGCGAGCGCGATGCCCGCGAAGGCCCAGGAGGCCAGGAACTTCGACAGCACGAGCTGCGGCAGCGTCACCGGCAGCGTCATGAGCAACTCGATCGTTCCCTGCTTGCGCTCCTCGGCCCACAGGCGCATCGAGATCGCGGGGATGAGCAGGATGTAGAGGATCGGGTGGTACTCGAAGAAGCTCGGCCCGAGCGTCGCTTCGCCGCGGTCGTAGAACCCGCCGAGGTAGAAGGTCAGGATTCCGCACAAGAGCAGGAAGATGCAGATGAACACGTAGGCGACGGGCGTCGTGAAGTACGCCGCCAACTCGCGCTTGAACAGGACGATCGTGTTGCGCATGGCTGGTGGAGGGGGCTCGGTGTGCGCTCAGTTCGGGACCGTGGTCAGTTCGCGGAACACTTCGTCGAGGCGGCCGTGTTCGACGTGCAGCCCGTCGAGCTTCCACTTCTCCGCCTGCGCGCGCTGGCTGATCTCGCTGATGATCGGCCGGCGATCCTTGGTCGAAACCAAGTACGAAGCGCAGCCGTTGCGGCTCTCGAGTTCCTCGACGGCGCTGGCGTGGATCTCGCCCAGGCCCGAACGCACGCGCTGCGCGTCCTCGCGCTCGACGTCGATGCGCACCGCGTTGTGCCACTTCGAGCGGGCCGCGAGCTCACTGGGCTTGCAGTCGATGACCATGCGCCCCTTGGCGATGATGATCACGCGCGTGCACAGCGCCTCGACCTCTTCGAGGATGTGCGTGGAGAGGATGATGACCTTGTCCTTGGCCATCGAGCGGATCAGCGCGCGGACCTCGTGCTTCTGATTGGGGTCGAGGCCGTCGGTCGGCTCGTCGAGCACCAGCACTTGCGGGTCGTGCAGGATCGCCTGCGCGAGACCGACGCGGCGCTTGAAGCCCTTGGAGAGCGTCTCGATCGGCTGGCGCAGCACGCCTTGCAGCGAGACCTTCGCCACCACGTCGGCCACGCGGCGGCGCGCTTCGTCGCCCGAGTAGCCGCGGATGCCGGCGATGAAGAGCAGGAAGCTCTCCGGGGTCATGTCGGGATACAGCGGAGCGCCTTCCGGCAGGTAGCCGAGCAGGCGCTTGGCGGCCAGCGGATCGGCGGTGATGTCGTGACCGCCGACGAGCGCCGCGCCTCCGCTGGGATCGAGGAAGCCCGTCAGCATCTTCATCGTCGTCGACTTGCCGGCGCCGTTGGGGCCCAGGAAGCCGAGCACTTCGCCGCGCTCGACGTTGAAGCTGACGCCGGCGACGGCGGTGATGTCGCCGAAGCGCTTCTCGAGGTTCTTGATTTCGATCATCGCGCCCATGGTGGGATGTAGCCGTTGGGTGTGGGGTGCGGAGGGCTCCGAAGCGATCGGAGTTGGAGGTGGACTGGCGCTCGACGTGCGGAGACGAAGCGGGCTCGTCGCCCGCGTGCGGAGAGGAGCGCGCCGCTGACCCGTTCGCTGCGCGCGAGCGGCTCGGGGAGAGAACCGTCCGGCGGCGGGACTTGGGCGCGAAAAAGGGGCGAGTCTTGTACTCGCGCCACACGGACCGGACAAGCGCGCCAGGTTGCGGGGGCGGAACCAGGCGATGCGCTGCCGGAGGCGGGGGCGGGAACGAGACGGACGCCCGGCTTTGCGCGCGCGTTACGCGCTCTGCCGCGAAGTGTTGGCGGGAGTGTGGCGCCGACGCAGCCCGCCGCGCGAGACTGGCGTCACGCCGGCGCGGGTCGCGGAGAGTCCGCGCTTCCGGATCGCCGGCGCGCCAACCCACTTCGGTCGACTCCCATGCCGCTCTTCCAACCGTGCGCGGCGACGGCCTTGCTCCTGGCGCTGGCTGCGCCGGGCGCTCCGCCCTCCGCCCACCCCCCTGTTTCCGTCTCTGTCGAGGACCTCGCGTCGGAGTGGCGCACGCTGCGCGAGGAGTACGAAACCGCGCAGGAGAAGTTCCTCGAGAGCTTCCGCGCGCGCTACGACAAGTTCGATTACGACCAGGCCAGCGCCGAAGAGAAGGAGGAGTACCAGCGCTTCTGGCGCGAGGGTCAACCCGGCCCGAAGTTCCTGCCTCGCTTCGAAGCCTTCGCGGCCAAGGCCAAGGGCACGGACGCGGCCGTCGAAGCGTGGGGACTGGTGCTCGACCTCGCGCCGCAGGCCGGCGAACAGGCCGCGCTGACGCGCGCGCTCGACGCGCTGACGCACTGCGTCGAGTCCGCCGAGATGGCGTCGATCGCGGGTCAGCTGCAGTACGTGTGGGGCGCCCCGCCGGAGAAGGTGCAGGCGCTGCTCGAGTTGCTGTGCGAGAAATCTCCGCACCGCAAGGTCCAGGCGGCCGCGACGTTCTCGCTGGGCGCGATGCTGGCGCAGCGCGACGACGACGAGTCGAAGGCGCGCGCCCGAAAGCTGCTGGTCGAACTCAGCGAGAAGTTCGCCGACGTGGTCGCGCGCGGCAAGCGCAGCTACGCGCAGATGGCGTCGGGGTTCCTGTTCGAACTCGACCACCTGCAGGTCGGGATGCTCGCGCCCGACATGGAAGCGCTCGACGTCGACGGCGCGAAGTTCAGACTCTCCGACTTCCGCGGCAAGGTCACGGTGGTCGACTTCTGGGGTTACTGGTGAGGCCCTTGCCGTGCGATGTTGCCGCACGAAAAGGAGCTCGTGGAGCGCCTGAAGAACGAACCCTTCGCCCTGCTCGGAATCAACAGTGACAGCCCGCGCGATCTGCCCGAGGACGCTTCGCCCGAGGAAGTGCGCAAGCGGACCAACGCGTACTGCAAGAAGCTGTTCGCCGACAACGGCATCACTTGGCGCAACGCCATCGACCTGAACACCTCCGGCGCGTGGGCGAGCACGTGGAACGTCAGCGGTTGGCCGACGATCTACATCCTCGATGCGCAGGGCCGGATCCGCTTCCGCGACTTGCGCGACGCGGAGATGGAACGCGCGGTGCTCGAGTTGATCGCAGAGGCCAAGGCCACGGCCAAGCAGTGAGTCCTTCGCCGCCGAAACCAAGGCGGTCGCCACACACCAGACGGCGGCGCGGAACGACGATCCGCGCCGCCGTCGTCTTTGGCGGCCTGCGGCCAGCTTCTTTTGATTCCGTGGCGCGAGCGCATAGGATCCAGGGCTGCCATGGCCGCTGGTGAAACTCCGTTCCTCACGACGCGTTGGAGCGTCGTGCTCCAGGCCGGCCGTGCGGAGGGCGAGAAGACCCGCGCGGCGCTCTCGGAGTTGATCACCACGTACTGGTACCCGCTCTACGCCTACGTGCGTCGGCGCGGCTACTCCGCCGACGACGCCCAGGACCTGACGCAGGCCTTCTTCACGCGGCTGCTCGAGAAGAACGTGGTCGGCGTCGCGGATCCCGAGCGCGGCCGCTTCCGCGCCTTCCTGCTCGGCTCGCTGAAGAACTTCCTCGCCAACGAGTGGGACCGCGTCACCGCGCAGAAGCGCGGCGGTGGGCGCGCCGTGCTGTCCCTCGACTACGAGTTCGCCGACGAGCGCTTCAAGCGCGAGCCCGTCAGCCGCCTCACGCCCGAGATGGAGTACGAGCGCAATTGGGCGCTGGCGGTGCTCGAGCGAGCGCTCGCGCGCGTGGAGGCGATCTACGCCGGCCGGGGCAAGACGCGCCTGTTCGAGTGCCTCAAGCCCGCGCTCGTCTCGGCGGAGGACGACACCTCGCGGCGCTCGATGGCCGAGCAACTCTCGATGACCGAGGGCGCTGTCAAGGTCGCGCTGCACCGCATGCGCAACAGCTTTCGCGACTGCCTGCGCGACGAGATCAGCGAGACGGTGGGGGAGTCCCGGGACCTCGACGACGAGCTGCGCGCGCTGATCGAAGCGCTCTCGAACCCCAGTCAGGCGCATTCTTGATAACGACGCCGTCGACTTGCTTCACGAGCCGCTCCCCGTTCGAGTAGAGCGCTCGAGCCCGTCCCCGTGGATCCACTCCCGCCCCAGCCGTCGTATCCGTCGCCCGCGCCGTCACCCGAGGCGAAGCGCTGCCCGCGTTGTCAGTCCGAGTTGTCCGCGACCGCGACGCCGGGCGGACTGTGCGCGAAATGCCTGCTGGGAATCGGCCTGGGCGGCGGAGGCGAGCTGGTCATCACCGGCGGCGGAGCGCAGGCCGAGCCCCCGCCGACGCCCGCTGAACTCGCGCCGCTGTTCCCGCAGTACGAGGTCGTCGAACTGATCGGCCGCGGCGGCATGGGCGCCGTCTACAAGGCGCGCCAGCGCGGGCTCGATCGCATGGCGGCGATCAAGATCTTGCCCACCGAGGCCTCGAGCGATCCGGCCTTCGCCGAGCGCTTCACTCGCGAGGCGCGCGCGCTCGCTCGACTGAGCCACGCGGGCATCGTGAACATCTACGACTCGGGCCAGAGCGGCGGCCTGTACTACTTCGTGATGGAGTACGTCGACGGCGCCAATCTGCGCCAGTTGATCCGCGCGCGCAGCGCGAGCCCGACCGAGGCGTTGGGCATCGTCGCGCAGGTCTGCGAGGCGCTGCAGTACGCGCACGAGGAAGGTGTCGTGCACCGCGACATCAAGCCCGAGAACATCCTCGTCGACAAGCGCGGGCGAGTGAAGATCGCCGACTTCGGGCTGGCGAAGCTGCTCGGCGTGCAAGTGGGCGACGTCACGCTCACCAACACGCACCAGGCGATGGGCACGCCGCACTACATGGCGCCCGAGCAATGGGAGACGCCGCTGGGCGTCGACCACCGCGCCGACCTCTACGCGCTGGGCGTCGTGTTCTACGAGCTGCTCACCGGCGAGCTCCCGCTCGGTCGCTTCGCGCTGCCCTCGCAGAAGGCCGCGGTCGACATCAAGGTCGACGAGGTCGTGCTCAAGACGCTCGCGAAGGAACCCGCGCTGCGTTACCAGACGGCGAACGAGATTCGGAGCGACGTGCAAGCGCTGGCTGCGCGTCCGCCGCGCGTCGAGCCCGCGCGCATGGGCTGCCTGGGCTCGCTCTTCCATCGCCTGCGCGTGGCGATCGACCCGTTCCTGCCGGTCAAGCGCAAGCTGTACGGCATGCCGCTGACCTCGAACTGGATCCCGCTCGGGTTGATCGCGTTCCTGTGGTTCGCGCTCGCCGTCGGCGGATTCACGAGCGTGATGCTGTGGCTCGCGGCGCTGTTGGGCACGGTGCTGATCGTGCGCAACACGAAAGCCGCCTGAGCGACGCTCAGCGCTTCTCGACGCGGCCGTAGTCGTCGCTGCGCCGTTCGATGTCGTCTTCGCCGAAGTACGACCCGAGCTGCACTTCCACCACGGCCAGGAGCTCCGCGCCGCGGTTGGCGAGCCGGTGCCACGCGCCCGAAGGAATGTCGATCGCCTCGCCGACGCCGCGCGTGTGCTCGACGTCGTCGAGCGTGATGCTGGCCTGGCCCTGCACCACGACCCAGTGCTCGCGACGCTTGGAGTGACGCTGGTAGGACAGGCGCTGGCCGGGATCGACTTCCAGGCGCTTGACCTTGCACTCGGGTCGGTCGGAGAGCACCCAGAAGCGGCCCCAGGGGCGTGCTTCGAAGTCAGCGGAACTCATGCGGCGAACAGCTCGGATCGGCGTCGATCAGGCGCGGCGCAGCGCCTGGGTGGGCTTCATGCGGCAGGCGCGCAGCGCGGGCCACAGCCCGCCGAGCACGCCCAGGACCAGTGAGAACATCACGGCCGAGCTTAGCACGGTCCCATTGACGCGGAACGCGAACGCGACCTCGCTGAAGGTGTTGCCGTTCATCGTGCCGGTCTCGATGCCGTTGAAGGGCAGCGCCATCAGGCAACCGGCGAGTCCGCCGAGCAGGCACAGCACGACCGACTCGAAGAAGAACGCGAGGAAGATCGGCAGCGGGCGGTAGCCGATGCTGAGCAGGATGCCGATCTCGCTCGTGCGCGAGGAGATCGCCGAGAGCATCGTGTTGATCGCGGTCAACACGGCGCCGATGCCCATCACGAACGCCAGCGCGAGTCCGAGGCCCTGCAGCACGCCGCCCAGCATGCGCGTCTGCGAGACGAGGAACTGCTTCTCGCTCATCACCTTGGCCGGCGCCTCGGTGTCGTCAGCGAGGCGCGCGGACAAGCTGCCCGGCGCGGCGCCGCCCGGAGCTTCGGGATCGCCGATCACCGTGCCCGGCGCGAGCTTCGCGATCACGCGGTTGGGCCCGTAGCGATCGAGCGTCGCGAGGAAGCGGTCGAGATCGCCCCACACTTCGCTCCCGAAGGCGCCGTTGTGCTCGAACACGCCCACCACGCGGTACGGCGTGGTGTTGAGCTGCAGCACGTCGCCCACCTGACAGTTCTGGATGCGGTTCGTCAGCTTGTGGCCGACGATCACCTCGTCCGCTCCCGGCGTGAAGTTGCGGCCTTCGATGATGCGGAGCTCGTCGCCGCGGATCGCGAACGTCATCGGTTGCACGCCGCGCATCGGAACGTTCACCGCGCCGCCGTCCATGCGAGGCTTGAGCGCCGCGAAGTAGCACTCCATCGATGCCAGCGGGCCGCTGTCGCCCTGCGCGATCTCGGGCGTCTGCTTGATCAGTTTGAGCCCCAGGTCGCGGCGGAATTGGCTGTCCGTCTCGCCCGTTGCGCCCGGGCGCAGGAACACGGCCACGTCTTCGCGGCCGCCGGAGGTGAGCATGCTCACGAAGCCCTGCTGCAACGCCAGCACGCCCGCGAAGATCGCGACCGTGGCGCCGATGCCGAGCACCGTGAGCGCGGTCGCGCTGCGTCGGACGAACAGGCTCCGCAGCGTGTACATCAGCGGGATGCTCATCGCTCTAGGCTCCCTTGGCGCGCAGCGCCTCGACGCAGTTCACTCGCAGCGCGTTCCAGGCTGGGATCGCGCCGGCGGCGAGGCCGACTCCCAAACTGACGAGCCCGGCCTGGATGTACGTGCTGTTCGCGATGAAGAAGCCCGGGAAGGCCGAGCCGATCGCCAGCGCGAGCGGCGCCTCGAGCGCGGCAGCGAGCCCGATGCCCAGCGCGCCGCCGAACACGCACAGCACCAGCGACTGAGCGATCAACAGTCCGAACGCCGCGCCGTTGGTGAACCCCAGCGCCTTGAGGATGCCGACGTCGTGCGTCTGCTCGCGCCCGGCCATCAGCATCGCGTTGATCGCGCCGAGCAGGATCGCCACCAGCACGCCGGCGCCGATCCAGCCCAGGAACATCGGGATGTCTCCGAGCATCGAGATGAACTGGCGCGTGAACTCCGACTCGGTGTCGCAGCGCACGGTCGCCGGCCCGTTCTCGAACATGCCCTCGATCTCGGCCTTCATGCGCTCGATGTCGGCGCCGGGCTCGACGCTCATCACGTACACGCCCACGCCGGGCGCGTCGCCGTTCGACTTGAGCGTCTCCTCGAAGATGTCCCAGCGGAAGAACATCGTGCGGTTGTCGAAGTTCGCCGCTTCCGAGCGGTACACACCCGCCAGGTCGAACTGCCACGCTTCGCCGCTGGGGTGGGGGAACAGCGCGCCCGTGATCGGCACCTTGCCGGTCTCGACCCACTCGGGGAACTCCGCGGCCAGTTGCCAGCCCACGATGCACGCGTTGCGCTGCGTGAGGAACTTCTGCTTGGTCGCTTCGTCGACCTTCACCTCGGGGTAGACCGAGAACATGCGCTCGGGGTCGACCGCGAACTGCGCGAAGAAGTTCTTCTGGTCCTGGTAGTAGCCGCCGAACCACTGCCACTTGACGATGTCTTCGATGCCGTCGACCTTCGCGATGCGCTCCTGGTAGGAGAGCGGGATGTCGACGAACAGGCTGATCGAGCTCATCACCACCAGTCGCGTCGCGCTGGCGGCGGCGAGGCCCGACTGCAGCGTGGTGACGATCGAGGTGAGCAGGCAGATCAGGAACAGCGCCACCGCCACCGACACCGAGGTGATCAGCGAGCGGATCGGGTGGCTGAGCAGGTTCTGGACGACGAGCTTGAACACGCTGGTGGCTCCCGTCGCGTGTCAGCGCGTTGCGCCGAGGGGTTGGTTGTGCTCGATGCGGCCGAGCTGACCCTTGTCCAGGTGCACGATCGACTGCGCGCGCTCCGCGGCGGCCGGGTCGTGGGTGACCATGAGGATCGTCTTCTTGAACTCGCGGTTGAGCCGCACGAGCAGGTCGAGCACCTGTTCAGCGCTCTTGCGATCGAGGTCGCCGGTGGGTTCGTCGGCCAGGATCACCTTGGGGTCCGTTGCGATGGCGCGCGCGATCGCGACGCGCTGCTCCTGACCACCGGAGAGCTGGCGCGGGCGGTGGCTCATGCGGTCGCCCAGCCCCACGAGCTTGAGCGCGGTCTCCGCCTGCTGCCGGCGTTGCGCGCCCGACAGAGGGGTCAGCTTGAGCGGCAGCTCGACGTTCTCGCGCGCCGTGAGCACGCCGATCAGGTTGAAGCCCTGGAACACGAAGCCGACGTTCGCGGCGCGCCAGCGAGCGAGCTCGTCGGCGCTCAGCTCGGCCAGGTTCTCGCCCGCCACGATCAACTCGCCTTCGTCGGCGGTGTCGAGTCCGCCGACCAGGTTCAAGAGCGTCGTCTTGCCCGAGCCCGAGGGGCCCATCAACGCGTAGAAGCGGCCCTCCTCCATCTCGAGGTCGAGCCGGTCGAGCACGGTCAGGGTCTCTCCGCCGCGCTGGTAACGCTTGGTCAGACTGCGCACGCGGATCATCGATTCGGCCATGGTTTCCTCGCAGGTTTCGGCGGCTCTCCCGCGCCGAGCATCGGGTGAATCACTGCGCGACGCGCACGCGGTCGCCGTCGGCCAGCGACGCCGGCGGTGAGTCGATCAAGCGCTCGCCGCCGGCGAGGCCCTCGAGCACCACCACGCGACCGCTCTTCTCGTCGCCCAGGCGCACGGCCTTCACGCGCGCGACGTCGCGCTCGAGCACGAACACGTGCGGGCGGCCTTCGATCGGAACGACGGCGCTGCGCTGGATGAGCACCGAAGGCGCCGCCGGCTTGGAGTCGTCGCTCACGGGCTTGGGCGCCGCGCCGAACACGATGCGCGCGCCCATTTCGGGTCGCAGGAGCTGGTCGGGCTGCTCGAAGCGCACGCGCACTTCCACCGTGGCCTTCTGACGATTGGCTGTCGGCCAGATGCGCTCGACGCGGCCCGCGTACGGACGGTCGGGATACGCGTCGAGGAAGATCGTGGCGCTCTCGCCGACCACTGCGGCTGCGAGGTTGGTCTCGGGCAGCTCGACCTGCACTTCGAGCGTGGCGAAGTCGACCATGGTCGCGACGGACCCGCGCGCGTTGCCGCCCACACCGTTGGGAGTGACGACCTCGCCGACCTCCGCGTCCTTCAGCACCACGATGCCGTCGAACGGCGCGCGCACTTCCGTCTTGTCGAGCGCGGCCTGCGACGCCTCGCGGTTGGCGTGCAGCACGGGCAAGCGCGCTTCGGCCTCGCGCAGCGCCGCCTCCGCGGTCTGGAGGTCCAGCGCCTGTTGCGCGATGGTGCTCTGCGCCGCGTCGACGCCGGCGCGCGCGACGGCCAGCGCGCCCTGGACACCGATCAGTTGCGCGCGAGCGTCGTCGAGTTGCTGCTGCGTGCCGACGCCCTCGGCGAGCAAGCCCTCCGCACGCTTCACGCGCGTCGTGGCCAGTTCGAGCTGGTCGCTCTGTTCCTTCGCGCTGGCCTGGGCGCGTCGCAACTCGGCCTCGAGGCGAGGCAGTTGAGCGCGCGAAGCCGCGACCTGGGCGCGAGCGCGCTCCACGACCGCTGCCTGCGCCGCGATCTCGGCCTCGACCGCCTTGTGCGCGGCGCGGAACTCGTCGGAGTACAGACGCGCCACGACCTCGCCCTTCTTGACGACCGAGCCCTCGGTGACGTTCATCTCCACGATGCGGCCCGGAGCATCGGCCGAGAGCGCCGCGCGTCGACTGGCGACGACGTAGCCGTTGGCCGCCGCGCCGCTGACCATCGTCGCGGCGCCGGCGCTCTGCTGAATGGCGGTCGTGAGCCGCACTTCGGGCAGGCTGAAGCGCTCGACGAGCCGTTGCAGCGGCTGGCGGAACATCCACCCGGCGAGCACGAGGAGCAGGATCGCGATCCACTTGCCCCAGCCGCCGCGGCGGCGTCCGCCACGGCCAGGAGTACTGCTCGAGCGATCGATCTTCAGCGCTTGGAGGTCGGGTTCGGTCACGGCCATCGGGCGGCGCGTGGCCGCGGTTGGAAGCGCAACAGGGTAGCGAGCGGGGCGGCCAGGCGCTGTGTCTACAACGTCGCGGTCGCGGCCGGACCGGATTCGCTCGTGACAGGCTTCGCACTGGATTGGCGGCCTCGCGCAGGCGAGGGTCGGCGGCGTGGATTCCCACCGACCTTGGCCAGCGCCCTCTGCGCCGCACGCGCTCGCGATGCGCTGGCGCGAGCTGCTCTTCGCGCACTGGCCGGTCGGACTCGACGAACTGCGCGCGCTCGTGCCGCGCGCGTTCGAACTCGACACGTTTCAAGGTCGCGGCTGGCTCGGTGTGGTTCCGTTCCGGATGGAGGACACCAAATTCCGCGGCGCGCCGTCGCTGGGCTGGGCCGAGAACTTCCTCGAGCTCAACCTGCGCACGTATGTCCGCGTCGGCGGTCGGCCGGGCGTGTGGTTCTTCAGCCTCGATGCGCAGAGCGCTCTGGCCGTGGCCGGCGCGCGCGCGCTGTTCCATTTGCCGTACTTCACTGCGCGCATGCGCGCGAGCAGGAACGCGGATGGAATCGAGTACGAGAGCGAGCGCTCTCAGTCCGGCGCCGCCGCGGCGCGCGTGCGCGTGAGCTACGCGCCCAGCGGACCGGTGTTCCGCGCTGCGCCGGGGACCCTCGAGCACTTCCTGACCGAGCGCTACTGCCTGTACGCGTTGGACTCGGGCGGCCGAGTGCTGCGCGGCGAGATCGACCACGACCCGTGGCCGCTGCAGCCGGCGCGCGCGTCGTTCACGGAGCAATCGCTGTCCACGGCGGCCGGCTTCGGCCCGCTGCTCGGCGCGCCGCTGATGCACTACGCCGCGGAGCTTGCGGTTCGCGCGTGGGCGCCGACGGCCGTCGACAGCGAACGGCATTGAGCGCGCGCCGCGCGACGCACGCGCGCAGGCTCGCGTTCAGCTCGCGAACAGATTCGCCTCGCCGAACTTTGCGAGGTACGGCTCCAGGTCGAGCTTGCGAGCCGTCGAGTCGCTGGTCATGCAGCGCACCGTGCCGAACACCGGGCGCTCCGGCCAGGGACGGTCGAAGCGGCCCAGCGTCCAGAAGATGCCGCTGTACGAGTTGGGATTGCGCCCGTCGAGCGCGTAGCGGTTGTTGAGCTCGATCAACACGGCGAGCGCATCGCGCGGCGTGGCCGACCACTCCAGGATCTTCTTGCCCCACAACATGCGCAGGTAGTTGTGGATGTAGCCCTCGCGCACGAGCTGGCGTTGCGCGGCGTTCCACACGCGGTCGTGCGTCTGCGCACGAGCGAACTGCTCGAGCGTGTACACGTGCGGGCGCGGATCGGCCGCGTGCTTGGCGAGCGTGTCGAGCGCGAACGCCGGGAGCGATTCGTAGCGCTCGTAGTCCTCGCGCCGCGCGCAGAACACGTAGCCGAGCTCGCGCCACGTGATCAGCTCGTCGAGGAAGCCCTCCGCCGGCTGGCTCATGTTCCACCAGCCCTCGCGCTTGCCGTGCGCCTTGCCGGCGACACGCGCGGGCGTCCACTCTTCGCGCCGAGCGAGCTCGCGCAACACCTCGTGCACGCTGATGTGTCCGAAGTGCAGGTACGGCGAGAGCCGGCTGGTCATCTCGGGCTCCGGCTGATTGCGCTTCTCGCCGTAGTCGACCAGCTTGAGATCGAGGAACTGCTTCAACGCGGCGCGCGCGCGCTGCGGACCGCCGCGCAGCTCCGTGGGCGGCACGCTCGCATCGATCGGCAGACGCGCGAGCTCGGCCGGCTCTCCCGCGAGCAGCGCCGCGTTCGCCGCTGGCCAGCGCGAAGCGATCGCCGCGGGGAACTCGCCGCTCGCGAGCTTCACCTTCTCGAGCGCATCGGCGAGCGGAGCGTCGCCGAGGTGCGCGGGCAACTCCTTCTGGAGGAAGCGTCGGAACGCGTATGCGGTGGGGAAGTCACTCGGCGCGGCCTGCAGAGGCAGCAGCCCGTTCGAGTCGACGACGTCGAGTCGAGCGGGGAGCTTGGCGGCGGCCGCCGCGACCATTCGAGGCAGGAAGAAGCACGGGAACTCGTCCGTGACGACTCCGCAGGCGCGCTCGGCCAACGCGGCGAGGAGCCCCTGGCCCGCTCCGCGCTCGGGCTCGACATAGGCGTGATACGCGACGCCGCGCTCGCCGAACCAGCGCGCGTTGTCGCGCATGCCGTCGAGCACGAAGCGGTGCAGTCGCGCGCTCGCCCAGCGGTAGTCGCAGCGCAGGGCCTCGAGCACGATCAAAGGCACGCCGAACTGCGCGGCGCGCGCCACCGCGTGCTGCAACGCGAAGTTGAACGGCCCGCGACGCGTCGCGGTCATCCAATACAGCACGTGCGCGCCCTTCGAACGCCAGGGACGTTCGTTGGCGGCGCGCACGCGCAGCGGCGGGCACTCGGGCGGTGTCGTTTGCGGGCTCATTCGTGAGACACGGGCGCTCGCGGGGCGAGTTCGTCAGCGGTGCTCGAACGCATATCGAAATCGACAGTTGAAGAGCCGCTCGCGCTGGCGCACAACGATCGCCACGGTTGGCCGCTGGCGCAGGGCGCTCCGATCCGCATCAAGCTCTCCACCGGCCCTGAGCGATCTGCTCGGCGCAGGCGTCGACCTCGGGCTCATGAGCGTGCAAGCGTTCGTGGGCCCTTTTCGTGTCGCGCCGACGACGCCGACGCGCTGCCTGCGTCGCCCGCGGCCGCTGCGCCGCCGCCTTCGTCCACGCGGCCGAAGCGCAGCGCGATCGCGTGCTCGCGGTAGCGGAAGACGGCCTCGAGCTGCGGAGCGACGAGCACGCGCTGCGCCACGGCGCCGAGCGGCCCGAGCGGCGGCGCGTACCACACGCGATCGCGCATCAGCGTGCCGCCCTCGGGCGTGCGCTCGAAGCGGTGCTCGTGCCACCAGTTGGCGTACGGGCCGCGCATTTGGCTGTCGACGAACTGCTCGAGCGGTTTGAACTCCTCGATGCGCGAGCGCCAGCGCATCGGAACCGGCCCGACGCGGATGGCGTAGTCGATCTCGCGTCCCGCGTGCATCGGCTGACCGGCCGGCGCGAGCATGCGGAAGCTCATCGCCGCGGGCGTGATCGCGCCCAGGTTCTCGGCGCGCGAGAAGAACTCGAAGACCTCCTCGAGCGGGGCGGGGATGCGCGTCTCCTGCGCGAGCAGGTAACGCGGCGCCGAGCGCTTCAGGTAGTCGCAGTCCGGCACGTCGCGCGCCGGGCCGATCGAAACGCTCGTGGCGCGGCCGACGAGCTGCTCGAGCGCGGACTCGAGCGTGGGGAAGCGGAACTCGAAGCCCCACTCGCGCGCGCGGCGCGGCGTCACGCGTTGGCCGGTGAGCAGCACGTTCGCCGCTTCGCCCAGCGCGATCCGCAGCGCGAAGGCCGGCGCCGGCAGGAAGGCCGGACGGCGGAGCGCGCCGGCGAGAACGCGCGTGAAGTCGCGGTTGGTCGCGGGCGTCGGCGCCACCGCGTTGAACACGCCCTGGAAGCGCTCGTCGCGCGCCGCGCGCACCAGCAGCTCGACCAGGTCTTCGGCGTGGATCCAGCTCATCCACTGGCGGCCCGAGCCGAGCGGCCCGCCCAGTCCGAGGCGGAACGGAGGCAACATGCGCTCGAGCGCGCCGCCGCCGAGGCCGAGCACGATGCCGATGCGCGCGATCGCGACGCGTACGCCGTGCGCGCGCGCGGCCATGGCGCTCTGCTCCCACGCCTGGCAGAGACCTCCGAGGTAGTCCGAGCCCGGCGCCGAGTCCTCGTCGAGCGCCTCGTCGCCGCGCGGGCCGTACCAGCCCACGGCGCTCGCGCTCACCAGCGCGGGCTTGCGGCTGGTGCGCGCGAGCGCCTCCACCAGTCGCGTGGTCGTGTCGACACGGCTCGCGCGCAGCTCGCGCTTGCGCTCAGCGGACCAGCGGCGGTCGAAGATCCCCGCGCCCGCCAGGTGGATCACGGCGTCGCAGCGCTCGAGCGCCGCCACCAGCTCCGGCGTCGGCGCGTCGACCGCCAGCAGCTCGGGGCCCTGTCCGAGGTTGCCGCGGGCCTGGGCGGGGGAGCGGACCCAGGCGATCACCCGCACGCCCTCGCGGGCCAGGCGCAGGCACACCTGCCGTCCGACGAATCCGGTCGCTCCGGTGACCAGCACCGTGGAAAGGCTGGGATCGAGTTGCGTGGGCTTCATGGGCGAATCCTGGGTGGGTCGAGCCGGAAAACAACCGACATAGTCGGATTTCGACTAGAATTCGTCCGCAATTGGAGCCAGACCTGCGCCGCCATGGACGAATTTCTCACCAGTGCCGATGTGGCCAAACTGCTCGGAGTCGGTCCCACCAGCGTCAAGCGCTGGGCGGACTCCGGTCTCCTCCCCTGTCTGCGGACCCCCGGCAAGCACCGCCGCTTCGCACGCGAAGAGGTCGAGCGCTTCCGCCTGCGCCAACGCGAGGTCCACGCCCCCGACCCGGCGCAGATCGACGCCTGGTTCCGCCTCATCAACAGCGACTGCGGCCCCTACGAGGTGCACAGCGCGCTGCTGTTCGACCGCTCCCGCCTCGGCTCGTGGTGGCAGGTGGCCGAGCTCATCGCCGCCGTGCTCAAGGAGATCGGCGAGCGTTGGAAGCGCGGCGATGTCAGCGTGCTGCAGGAGCACGCCGCGAGCGAGCGCCTCTCGCGTGGCCTGGCGCGCTGCGTCGAGTCGTTGGCGGTCTCGCCCAACGCTCCGCGCTGCCTGCTCGCGACCTGCGAGGGTGACGAGCACACACTCGGCCTGCTGCTCGCCGAGCTCTCGCTGCGCGAGCACGGTTGGAACAGTCACTGGGCGGGCCGTCAGTCGCCCACGGCGGAACTGATCAAGCGCGTCGAGGACGGCGGCTGCGATATGCTCGCCCTCTCGGCCGCGGAGAACGGCGCCGACGCCGAGCGGCTCCGCAACCAGGCCTTCACGCTCGCCAGCGCGTGTCAGGCGCACGATGTCCACCTCGTGCTCGGCGGTCGCGGCCTCTGGCCGGAACCCGCTCAGCACCTCCCGCCCTTCCACCGCGTACGTGACTTCCGCGAATTCCACGAGCTCCTCGCGCGACTCGGACGCTGACGGCGCCGCCGCGCCGATCCGCATCGGCGTGAGCGCGTGTCTGCTCGGCGACGAGGTGCGCTGGGACGGCGGCCACAAGCGCGATCGCTTCGTGACCGATCTGCTCGGGCGCTTCGTGGAGTTCGTGCGCGTGTGCCCGGAGGTCGAGAGCGGCCTCTCGATCCCGCGTCCGACGTTGCGCCTGGTGGGCGACCCCGAGAATCCGAGGCTGGTCTTCGGCGAGTCCGGCGACGACTACACGCCGACGCTGGTCGCGTGGGCGGAGCGGCGCGTCGCAGCGCTGGCGCAGCTCGATCTGTGCGGCTACGTGCTCAAGAGCGACAGCCCCAGTTGCGGCATGGAGCGCGTCAAGGTCTACGGCAAGGGCGGCATGAGCGTGCGCAAGGGCCGCGGCCTGTTCGCGCGCGTCTTGATGGAGCGACTGCCGCTGCTGCCCGTCGAGGAGGACGGCCGACTCAACGATGCGAAGCTGCGCGAGACCTTCGTCGAGCGCGTGTTCGCCTACCGCCGTTGGCGCGACTTCGTGGCGCGCCCGTTCGCGATGGGCAAGCTCGTGGCCTTCCACGCCGCGCACAAGTACCTGCTGCTCGCGCACAGCCCCGAGCACTACGCCTCGCTGGGTCGGCTCGTCGCGCGCGGCAAGCAACTCCCGCGCGCGCAGTTGTGCGAGGAGTACGGGCTGGGCTTCGCGCAGGCCATGGCCAAGCCCGCGACGCGCGGCCGCCACTACAACGTGCTCCAGCACATGGCCGGCTACTTCAAGGACGAGCTCGACGAGCCCAGCCGCGCCGAGTTGCACCAGGCGCTCAGCGACTACCGCGCCTCGCTCGTGCCGCTCATCGTGCCCCTGACGCTGATCCGCCACCACGTCCGCGCGCGCGGCGTCGAGTACCTCGCCGAGCAGGTCTACCTCGCCCCGCATCCAAAGGAGCTGATGCTGCGTAACCACGTCTGAGCCGCCATGATCGTCCGCTTCGCCCTTGTCACGCTTCCGTCGTCCGGCCGGGGAGGCTCGGCGTGAACCTCGAAGTTGGCGGAGACGGCGGCGCGTGGCGCGAAGTCGGCGCGCTGCTCGGCCTGGGTTGGCCGGTGTGCGCTGCGGTGATGGGCGCTCTGTGGTGGCGCCAGACGCGGACCAAGGACGCGACGAGCGTCGACGTGGCCTGGTCGGCGCTGCTCGGACTGCTCGCTCTGCTCTACGCCGTGCTCTCGAGCGGCGAACCCGCGCGCCGGATCGCCATCGCGGTGATGGTCGCGAGCGCGACGTGGCGACTGGCCTGGCACCTCTACACCGACCGCGCGCGCGGCGGCGTCGAGGACGGGCGCTACGCCAACCTCCGACGCGAGTGGGGCGACAGCGCGCAGTCCAAGTTCTTCCTGTTCTTCCAGGCGCAGGCCCTGCTCGACGTGCTGCTCTCGCTGCCCTTCGCGCTCGCCTGCGTGTCCCCGGGACCGCTCGGCGCGCTGGATTTCGCAGCGATTGCGCTGTGGTGCGTGAGCCTGGTCGGCGAGGGAGTCGCCGATGCGCAATTGGCTGCATTCAAGCGCGACTCCGCCAATCGCGGCCGCACCTGTCGCGTCGGGCTGTGGCGCTACTCGCGCCACCCCAACTACTTCTTCCAGTGGTGCCTGTGGATCGCATACGCGATGCTGGGCCTCGGAGCGCCGTGGGGCGTCCTCGGTCTGCTCGCGCCGCTGGTGATGCTCGGGCTGATTCTGTTCGTGACCGGGATTCCGCCCACCGAGGCCCAGGCGCTGCGCTCGCGCGGCGACGACTACCGCGACTACCAGCGGACCACCAGCGCCTTCGTGCCGTGGTTTCCCGCGCAAGTGAAGAGGACTTGACTGATGGCACTGCAGACCGTGATCGAGTCCGGCCTCGCGCCCGACTTCGCCCTTCGCATGGGGATTCGCCGCTTGCTCGCACAACGCCTGCGCGAGGAGGCTGAGAAGGGCGGCCACGAGGCCTTCGTCGAAGCGATGCGCGCCAGTCCGCTGGCGGTCCACACGCGCGAGGCGAACGAGCAGCACTACGAGGTGCCGACGGAGTTCTACCGGCTGTGCCTGGGCCGGCGCCTCAAGTACTCGTCGGCGTACTACGCGGACGGCGTGCGCACCCTGGACGAGGCCGAAGAGGCGATGCTCGCGCTGTACGGCGAACGAGCGCAACTCGCCGACGGCCAGCGCGTGCTCGAGCTCGGCTGCGGCTGGGGAAGCCTGAGCCTGTGGATGGCCGAGCGCTTCCCGCGCTCGCGGATCCTCGCGATCTCCAACTCGCGCACGCAGCGCGAGTGGATCGAGTCGCAGTGCGCGGAGCGGGGACTGTCGAACCTCGAGGTGCGCACCTGCGACGTGAACGCGCTCGAGCTGGACGAGCGCTTCGAGCGCATCGTGTCGGTCGAGATGTTCGAGCACCTGCGCAACTGGGAAGAGCTCGGCCGGCGGCTCGCGCGCTGGCTCGCGCCGCAGGGCAAGCTGTTCGTTCACGTCTTCGCGCACGCGCGCCACGCCTACCCGTTCGAGGTCGAGGGCGAGGACAACTGGCTGGGCCGCAACTTCTTCACCGGCGGCATGATGCCCAGCCACGACCTGATGCCGCGTTGCTTCCGCGAGCTCGCGCTGGAGCAGGACTGGCGCGTCAGCGGCGAGCACTACGGCCAGACCGCGGAGCACTGGCTCGAGAACCTCGACCGCAATCGCTCGCGCGCGCTCGAGATCCTCGCGCGGACCTACGGCAAGGGCCGCGAGAAGGCCTGGCTCGAGAACTGGCGCGTGTTCTTCATGGCCTGCGCGGAGCTGTGGAACTACCGCGGCGGCACGGAGTGGATCGTGTCGCACTACCGCTTCGCGCACGGCTCTGCGGTGAAGGTGTGATGGGGGCGTCGGGGAGCGCGAAGCCCGCTCGGCTGGCGACCACGCTCACGCGCTGGATCGACTCGTGGGCCGGCATGGACGAGCTGCGCGCGCTGCGCACGCCCGTCGTCGAGCAGCGCGTCGACTGGCTGCGCGTGGCGCCGTTCGTGGCGCTGCACCTGGCGGCCGGCGCCGTGGTGTGGGTGGGCTGGAGCTGGACCGCGCTCGGAGTCGCGCTCGCGCTCTACGTCGTGCGCATGTTCGCGATCACGGCCTTCTACCACCGCTACTTCTCGCACCGCGCCTTCAAGACCAGCCGCGCCGCGCAGTTCGTGTTCGCGTTGCTCGGCGCCACCAGCGTGCAGCGCGGGCCGCTGTGGTGGGCGGCGCACCACCGCGAGCACCACCGCAGCTCCGACACCGACGAAGACCCGCACTCGCCGCTCACGCGCGGCTTCTGGTGGAGTCACGTGGGCTGGATCACCGCGCGCGAGAACTTCGCTACGCGGCTGGAGCACGTCAAAGACCTCGCGCGCTTCCCCGAGCTGCGCTTCCTCGACCGCTTCGACGTCCTGACGCCGCTGGGCTTCTTCGCGGCCTTGTTCGGACTGGGCGCGCTGCTCGAGAGCTTCGCGCCGGGCCTGGAGACCAACGGCTGGCAGCTCGTCGTGTGGGGCGGCGTGATCTCGACGCTCGTGCTGTTCCACGCGACCTTCACGATCAACTCGCTGGCGCACGTGTGGGGCACGCGCACGTACCCCACGCGCGACACCAGTCGCAACAACCTGTGGTTGGCGCTGCTCACGCTCGGCGAGGGCTGGCACAACAACCACCACTACTTCCCCGGGGCGGCGCGCCAGGGCTTCACGCGCTGGCAGATCGACCCGAGCTACTACGCGCTGCGCGTGCTCGAGAAGCTCGGGATCGTGTGGGACCTGCGGCCGGTTCCCGCGCAGATCGTGGAGCAGGGGCTGAGCGCGCGCGCCGAGGAGCGCTGAGCCATGCGCATCGCCATCGTCGGAACCGGAGTGTCGGGCCTCGTCGCCGCGCACGACTTGCGCCGCGAGCACGAGCTCACGTTGTTCGAGGCCGGCGCGCACGTCGGCGGGCACGTGCACACGCACGAGGTCGAAGTCGCGGGTCGGCGCCTGTCGGTCGACACGGGCTTCATCGTCTTCAACCGCAAGACCTATCCGACCTTCTGCCGCCTGCTCGAGGAGCTGGGCGTCGAAGCGCAGGACAGCGACATGGGCTTCAGCGTGCGTTGCGAGCGCACGAACCTCGAGTGGAACGGCCGCAACCTCGACACGCTCTTCGCGCAGCGCTCGAACCTGCTGCGGCCGAGCTTCCTCGCGATGGTGCGCGACATCCTGCGCTTCAACAAGGAAGCGCTGGAGCTGCTGGAGGACCGCGAAGGGCGCTGGACGCTGGGCGAATGGCTCGCGCACAAGCGCTACTCCAAGAGCTTCGTCCAGAACTACGCGGTGCCGATGGGCGCTGCGATCTGGTCGGCGGGGGAGAGCGACATGCACGCCTTCCCGGCGCGCTTCTTCGTCGACTTCTTCCACAACCACGGGATGCTGCAGGTCGACGGACGGCCGCAGTGGTTGACCGTGAAGGGCGGCTCGAAGCGCTACGTCGAGGCGCTCACCGCGCAGCTCTCCGGCCGCATCCACACGCGCACGCCGGTGCAGCGCGTGCGGCGCTTCGCCGATCGCGTCGAGCTGACGCTCCCCGGCGGCGAAGTGCGAGCCTTCGATTCCGTCGTGATCGCGACCCACTCCGATCAGGCGCTGCGCCTGCTGGCGGATCCCTCGCCGCAGGAGCGCGAGATCCTCGGCGCGATCCGCTACCAGGAGAACGAAGCCGCGCTGCACACCGACGTGCGCCTCCTGCCGCGCCTGCGCAAGTGCTGGGCGAGCTGGAACTACCACCTCGCCAAGCCCGACGAGCCCATCCAACCCGGGCCGGTGGCCGTGACGTACTGGATGAACAAGCTCCAGGCGCTCGACAGCCCCGAGCAGATCTGCGTCACGCTCAACCGCACGCACGCGATCGACCCGCGCAAACTGATCAAGCGCATCACCTACCACCACCCGCAGTTCACGCGCGAGTCGATCGCCGCGCAGTCGCGGCGCGACGAGATCAGCGGAGTGCGGCGCACGTGGTATTGCGGCGCGTACTGGAGCTACGGCTTCCACGAGGACGGCGCCAAGAGCGGCGCGCTGGTGGCCGAGCGCATCGCCAAGACGCCGCAAGAGGCGCTCGTCCGATGACGCGCTCGAGCGGTCTGCGCAGCTCGGTGTGCTTCGGCCGCGTCGCGCATCGTCGCGAGGCGCCGATCGTGCACGAGTTCAGCTACCGCCACTTCCTCCTGCGCCTGGACCTCGACGAGCTCGAGCACGTCTTCGCGGGGCGCTGGTTGTGGTCCCACGAGCGCCTCAACCTCGCCAGCTTCCGTCGCAGCGACTACCTCGGCGACGCGCGCGTGTCGCTGGCCGACGCGGTGCGCGGGCGCGTCATGGAAGAGCTCGGCCGCAGGCCGACCGGCCGCGTCGAGCTGATGACGCAGCCGCGGATGCTGGGCTACGTGCTCAACCCGGTGAGCTTCTACTTCGTTCACGACGCGGGCGGAGAGCTCGACGCGATCGTCGCCGAGATCACCAACACGCCCTGGAACGAGCGCCACAGCTACGTGCTCGACGCGCGCGTGCGCGAGGGCGGGGAAGTCGTCGCGCGCTTCACCAAGCGCTTCCACATCTCGCCCTTCATGGACATGGAGCAGAGCTACGTGTGGGCCTTCGCCGACGACGGCCGCGAGACGCGCGTGCGCATGGAGACCTTCGAGCGCGGCGCGAAGTTGTTCGAGGCGCGCATGCAGCTCGAACGCCGCCCGCTCGACGGCCGCAGCCTCGCGCATGCGCTGCTCGCGTTCCCCGGCTTCTCGCTGCGCACCGTCGCGGCCATCTACTGGCAGGCCTTGCGACTCAAGCTCGCCGGCGCGCCGTTCTACGAACACCCCAAGCACAAACCGCTCTCCACAGGAGCCTCGGCATGAGCTCGAACACCGTCCGTCCGCGTCCCGCGATGATCCACGACGAACTTGCGGCGACGCCGCGCCCCGTTGCGACGCCGCGCGAGCCGTCCATGCTCGAGCGCGCCGCGCGCAAGGGCCTGGTCGAGCGTCTGCGCGGGATCCAGTGGGGCGCGGTGACGCTGCGCGACGCGCTCGGTGTCGAGCAGTTCGGCGCGCGGCGCGCGGGCGAGCCCGCCGTCGAACTCGTCGTGCGCGACCCGCGGCTGTACCTCGACCTCGCGGCCAAGGGCAGCGTCGGCGCCGGCGGCGCGTACATCGACGGCGCGTGGAGCTGCGACGACCTCGTGGGGCTGGTGCGCATCCTCGTGCGCAACCGCGAGGTGCTGAACTCGATGGAGCAGGGCGTCGCGCGCCTGGGCGGCGCCGCGCTGCGCTGGTGGCACGCGCGTCGCGACAACACGCGCGACGGCTCGCGCGCCAACATCGCCGCGCACTACGACCTGGGCAACGAGTTCTACAAGTTGTTCCTCGATCGTTCGCTGATGTACTCGTGCGCGATCTTCGACTCGCCCGAGCAGTCGCTCGAGGACGCGCAGCGCGCCCGGCTCGAACGGATCTGCCGCAAGCTCGACCTCCAGCCGACGGACCACCTGCTCGAGATCGGAACGGGGTGGGGCGCGATGGCGTTGCACGCCGCGCGCGAGTACGGCTGCCGCGTCACGACCACCACGATCTCCAAGGAGCAGCGCGACCTCGCCGTCGAGCGCGTGCGCGCGGCGGGGCTCGAGGGCCGCGTCGACGTGGTCATGCAGGACTACCGCGACCTGCAGGGGCGCTACGACAAGCTCGTGTCGATCGAGATGATCGAAGCCGTCGGCGAACGCTGGTTCGACGCCTACTTCCGCAAGTGCAGCACGCTGCTCGCGCCGCACGGCCTGATGCTGCTGCAGGCGATCACGATCCGAGACCACTTCTACGCGCAGGCGCTCGAGGGCGTCGACTTCATCCAGCGCTACGTGTTCCCCGGCTCGTGCATCCCGTCGACCTCGGCCATGCTCGAGCGCGTCGCGCGGCTCACCGACATGACGCTGTTCCACCTCGAGGACATCGGCCCGCACTACGTCCGCACGCTGGCCGAGTGGCGCCGGCGCTTCTTCGCCAACCTCGAGCAAGTCAAGGCCCAGGGCTTCTCGGATGAGTTCGTGCGCCTGTGGGAGTTCTACCTGTGCTACTGCGAAGGCGGCTTCGCGGAGCGCTCGATCGGCGTGTCCCAGCTCCTGTTCCAAAAGCCGCTCGCGCGCCGCGCGCCGCTGGTGGGCGTCGTCTAGCGACACGGAGCGAGGACGCGCGCGCCGATGAGCAAGCTCGTCAACTTCATCGGGTTCCAGGCGTGCTGGTTCGCGTGCGTGCTCGGCGCCGCGCACGAGCGCGAGTGGCTCGGCCCGCTGTGCGTCGCGGCGTGGAGCGTTTACGCCGTGCGCAGCGCGTCGAGACCGGGCCGCGAAGCGCTCGCGCTCGCCGCAGTCGGGTTGCTCGGAGCGCTCGTGGGCGTGGTCGAACTCGGCTCGGGCTGGCTCGCTTTCCGCGGAAGCGCGCTCGCGCCCGGAGTGGCGCCGGCGTGGATCCTTGCGCTGTGGGTGGTGTTCGCGAGCACCTTCGCCTCGTCGCTGGCGTGGATCACCTCGCGGCCGTGGCTCAACGCCGCGTTCGCGCTCATCGGCGCTCCGCTCTCGTACCTGGGCGGCGAGCGCTTGGGCTCACTGAGCGTGCTCGAGCCGCGCACACAGGCTCTGCTCGGCGTGGGCGCTCTGTGGGCGCTCGCGCTGCCGCTCGCGGCGTGGGTGTACGAGCGGATCCGCGCTCAGTAGTCGCGCGGCGCGCGCCGCTTGCGCCGTCCGAGCACGGCCACCATCCCCAGCCCGGCGAGGAAGCCGCCGATGTGCGCCCACCACGCGACGCCGCCGCTCTCCTGCTGACCCGCCTCTGCGAGGCCGCTTAGCACTTGCAGGGCGAACCACAGCCCCACGAACACCGCCGCGGGCAGGTTGAAGAACAGCGGGTAGAACAGCACCGGGATCAGCGTCACGACCCGCGCGCGCGGGTAGAAGACGATGTAGGCGCCCATGACGCCGCTGATCGCGCCCGAGGCGCCGACGGTCGGGACGAGCGAGTGCGGACCGGCGAGCACGTGCGCCAGGCCCGCGACGGCGCCGCAGACGAGGTAGAACCACAGGTAACGAAACGGTCCGAGGCGGTCCTCGACGTTGTCGCCGAAGATCCACAGCGCCCACAGGTTCAGCGCGAGGTGCAGCAGCCCGCCGTGGAGGAACTGGCTCGTGACCAGCGTGGCCGCGGTGTCCAGCAACTCCGGGCTCGGGCCGTAGGCCAGTGAGTCCGTCAGGCGCGCAGGGAGGAGCGCGGCGTGCTCGAGCAGGCGCTCCGTCTGGCGCTCGTCGAGCCCGAGCTGGTAGACGAACACCGCGATGTTGAAGGCGATCAACGCCAGCGTGATCAGCGGCCGCGTGCGGCTGGGTTGATCGTCGCGCAGAGGGAACATCCCGCGGCAGACGATAGCGCGGCGCGGCGCGCGAGCGAGGTTGTGACGCGAGCACGCGGCTGCGTACCATCGCCCGCGCGCATGGCCCGCCGCAAACGTCGACACGGACTGCCTTCCAATCCCGGCGCTGCGCCTGGGACGTTGTCGATTCCGCCCGACGCGTTGCGCCCGACGTTGCGCGTGACGACCTACGACGCGCAGCGCTGCGAGTCGCGCGTGTGCTCCACGCCGCGCGACCTCGCGCAGTACGCAGGGCACGGCCAAGTGACGTGGATCGAGGTCGAGGGCTACGGCGATCCCGGGCTGTTCGAGGTGCTCGAGACGCACTTCCTCGCGCCGCGCCTCGCGCTCGAGGACGTCGTGAGCAACAGCTCGCAGCCCAAGGTCGAGCTCTACGACTCCGGGCTGTTCGTGGTCTCCAAGGCGGTCAAGCTGGGCGCTCCGTCCGAGCTCGAGCAGGTCTCGCTGTTCTTGCGCGGCAACGTGCTGATCACGTTCCTCGACGAGCCGCTGCACGTCCTCGCTCCGCTGCGCAAGCGTCTCGAGGATCCCGAGAGCTTCACCCGCCGACACGGCGTCGACTTCCTCGCGTACCGCGTGCTCGACTGCGTCGTCGACACCTACACGCCGTTCCTCGAGCGCCTCGGCGCGTGCCTCGACGAGGTCGAGGCCGAAGCCATCTCGCGTCCCTCCTCGCGCCCGCTCAACCGACTCTACGAGCTGATGCGGGACCTGCGCCTGGCGATCCGCGTGGCGCTGCCGATGCGCGAGCTCGTCTCGGCGCTGCGCAACGAGGCCAAGGCCTACTTCAAGCCCGCCACGCTGCCGTTCCTCTCCGACCTGCGCGACCACACGCAGGGCATCGTCGAACTCTCCTCGCACTACCGCGACCTGGGCACCGACGTGCGCGAGCTGATCCACGGCGCGCTGAACCTGCGCATGAACCAGACCATGCGCATGCTCACGGCCGTCACCGCCGTGTTCATCCCGCTCTCGTTCATCACCGGGCTGTACGGAATGAACTTCGCGCACATGCCCGAGCTGGGCTGGCGCTACGGCTACTTCGCCGTGCTGGGCGTGATCGCGCTCGTCGCGACGCTGATCGTTCGCTGGCTGCACAAGCAGGGTTGGACCCGACTCGGTGACGAGTGAGTGCGGCGGCTGAGCCCCAGCCTGCGCCGGCGCGCGCCGCGCGCTGGCGACGTGTCCTGCGTTGGGCGGTGTGGCTGGCGGTGCTCGTCGCGCTCGCGGCGACGGCGACCTGGCTGACTCGCGAACGCTGGGGGCCGGGCGTTCTGCGCCGCGTCGCCGGTCCGCTCGCGCAGCGCGCGGGCTACGAGTTCGAGCTCGACGGCGTGCGCGGCGACGGCCTGTTCGAACTCGAGCTGCTCGGCGTGCGGCTGCGAGCCGTCGAGGAAGGCCAGGCGTTGCGGTCCGTCGCGATCGAGCGAGTTCATGCGCGCTACGCCTTGTTCGAGGCCTTGCTCGGCCGCGCGAGCGCGCTCGAAAGCGTCGAGGCGCAACGACTGCGGGTCGAGCTCGACCTCACCGCGCGCACGGGCTCGTCGTCGCGCGACCGCGGAGCTGCGTTCGAGCTCCCCGCGCGCTTTCCGCAGATCGAACTCGAAGACGCCCACCTCACGGTGCGGCTCGACGAGCGTCGGCAGATCGAGGTCGACGGCCTGCACCTGCGCGTGGAACAACAGGGCGCGTTCGAGCTCGGCGCTCCGCGAGTCGAGCTCGGAGGCGAGTGGCCGCTCGTCGGGCGACGCCTGGCGCTCAGCGCGCGCGGTGAGCTGAGCGGGCCGAGCTTGCGCGTGACGTCGCTCGAGTCGAGCGGCGCCGTGGAGTTGAGCTCGGGCTCGGGCGAGCTCGACCTCGCTGCGCTGCGCGAGGGCGCCGTGCTCGCGCGCCTCGAGGGCCAACTCGCGCGCGGACGCTTCACGGCGAACTTCGAGCGGCGCGACGCTGCGTCCGAACTCCGCGTCGAGCTGCGTGAGTTGGACGTCGAGCCGGTGCTCGCGCAGATCGACCCGCTGCTCGCAGCGCGCCTGCAGGGGCGCGTCAGCTGTGACGGGTGGTGGTCGGGCGGCGGCCCCGGCGGCGGGAGCGCGTGGGCGAAGATCGAGCTCGAGGACGGCTGCATCGACGGTTGGCGCGTCGAGCAGCTCGCCTGCGAAGGCGGGTGGAGCGGCCGCGAGCTGTGGATCGCCGAGCTGCGCGCGCGCACTGGCGACAACCAACTGCTGGCGCGCGGCGTGAGCGTTCCGCTCGCCGAGCGCTCGATCGCAACGCTCGTGCGCGGCGCGCGCGGCGAGTTCGAGCTGCTCGCCAACGACGTGCCGACGCTGCTCGGCGCCGATCCTTCGGCTGCTCCGCCGCACGTGGCCGAGCTGCGCGGCCGGCTCGACGAGGGCGGCGTCGAGCTCTCGGGCGGGCGCCTGAGCACGACCGGCGCGAACTTCGTGCTCGAACGCGGCCGCGTGCAGTACGGCGCCGGCGACGAGGACTGGCTCGCGGGCGCGCAACTCGACCTCGCCTCGCGCGCGCGCGTCGAGGACTTCTCGCGCCTCGGCGCGGTGTTCGGCGCGCCCGGTTGGCGCGGGCGCGCGGCCGGTGCGGTGCGCCTGGTCGGGCCTCGCTCCGAGTTGCGCGGCGAACTCGATCTGGTCGGCGACGACGTCGCCTTCGGCGCCTACGAGCTGGGCAACGTCGTGGTCGATGCGAGCCTGCGACGCGGCCGACTCGACCTCGCGCGCCTGCGCTCGCGCGGCGCGCTGGGCGAACTCGAGCTCAGCGGCGCGCTCGAACTCGACGAGCAGCGCTTCGAGTCGCTGAACGTGCGCCTGGCGACGGAGGACGCGGCCAAGCTCGCGCAGACGCTCGGACTGAGTGAGCTCGCTCCGTACGTGACCTCCGGGCCGGTGCGGATGGCCGGTCGTCTCGAGGGAGCGTGGCGCGCGCCGGACGGAAGGATCGAGCTCGTCGCCGACGACGCGCTGCGCTTCGGAGAACGCGGCTTCGAGCGCGTGCAGCTCGCGCTGTCGCGCGCGGGCGAGCGCTGGACCGTCGAACAACTCTCGCTGCGCTCTCAGAGCGATCGCGTCAGCGTTCGCGGCGAAGTGCTCCACGTCCTCGGCCGGCCCGCGGCGTTCGCGCGCATCGAAGCGCTCGCGCTCGAGCACGACGAGGTCGGCCTGGCGTTGCTCGAGCCGGCGAGCCTGGAGTTCTCGAGAGGTCGTCTCACCAGCGCGCCGCTCTGGTTCGGCGGCTCGGGCGGCGAAGCGCGCGTCGAGGGTCACTTCGCTCCCGACGACCTGCGCGTGCGCCTGATCGCCGCGGACCTCGAGCTGCTCGCGCTGCTCGGACCGCTGGCGCCTCCGGAACTCGAGTGCAGTGAGTTGCGCGGCGAGCTCGAACTCGCGCGGGACGGCCGCGGCTGGCGCGCGACGGCCGACTTGCAGGCGCATGGCGCGCGCTGGAATCGCTCGTGGCCGTTGGCCGACGTGCGCGTGCGCGGACGCGCGGACGAGGAGCGGATCGAGCTCGAGTTGGCCGAGGTCTCGGGCGGCGCGGCGGGCAGCCTCGAGCTGAACGGCTGGGCGCAGCGCACGGCGCCGGGCCCGCTGTCGGCGAGCAACGTCGCCGCGAACCTGCGCGGGAGCGCGCGCTCGCTCGATCTGGCCGCGTGGCCTTGGGCGCTCCTCGGCGCCCCGGCCGAACTGCGCGGTCGACTCGACGGCGACATCGAGCTGCAGAGCGCGGGGAACACGCCCAGCGGACGGCTGCGCATCGAAGCGCAGGGGTTGGAGCTGGCGAGCGAAGACTCGCCGCTGCGCGACACCGGCGTCGTGCTCGCCGGCATGTCGCTGTCGCTCGACGCGCGTCTGGACGGCGAACTGGTGCTCGAGCGCTGTGAGCTGCTCGCGCCCGAGCGCGTCGAGATCAGCGCCAGCGGAAGTCTCGGCGGCGTGGCGCAGTGGCTCGCCGACGGCGCGCGCGGCCCGTTCGATCCGACGGCGCCGCTCGAGCTGCGCGCGCACTGGTCGATCGACGACTTGCGCTGGCTGGCCGTGCTCACGCCGATGTTGCGACGCAGCGAGGGCGCGCTCAGCGGCGAGGTCGTCGTCGCGGGCGCCTGGGGCGAGCCGCGCGCGCAGGGCGAGTGGCGCTGGGAGAGCGGGGCGCTGCGTCTGGGCGTCGATGCGCCGCCGTTCGAGCGCATCGAAGCGTTCGGCGGGCTGAACGGCGGGCGTATCGAGGTCGAACGGCTCACCGGAGAGCTCGGCGGCGGTCCGTTCGAGCTGAGCGGGTCGGTCGACCTGGCCGGCGAGGGCTTCATCGACCTGCGCTTGAGCGGCCGCGAGCTGCTCGTGCTGCGCGGCTCGGACCTGCGCGCGCGCGCGGACGCCGAACTGACGCTGCGCGGCGCGTTCGCCTCACCCACGCTGTCGGGCCGCGTCGGAGCGCGCGACGGTCGCTGGCGTCAGCGCATCGAATGGCTGCCGAGCGCGCCCGCGCCCGTCGTCGCGCGCCGCGGCGGAGAGCTGCCCTTCACGATCCGCGGCAGCGTGCTCGAGCGACTGAACTACGACGTGGCGATCGTGTCGGCGGGCGACTTCGTGATCGACACGAACCTCGGCCGCATCAACCTGCGCCCCGACCTGCGCCTGGGCGGCCGCGCGGATGCGCCGACGCTCGAAGGCGTGGTGTTCCTCGATCCGACGCGCATCACGCTGCCCGGCAGCACGCTCGAGCTGCAGGCGGGCACGATCGTGTTCGATTCGTTCGCGCCGACGACGCCGACGATCGACATCACCGCCACCAGTCGCGTGCTCGGCTACGACGTGACCGCGCGCGTCAGCGGACGCAGCGACGCGCTCGAGCGCGAGCTCACCTCGAGCCCGCCGCTGCGCACCGAGGACATCAGCATCCTGCTCCTCACCGGCCGCGTGCCGCGCGACCTGGTGGGCAACGAGAGCGGGCTCGAAGCGGCGCAGACCGTGATCCTGTTCCTCGGCAAGGACCTGCTCTCGAACTGGACGGGCGGCGACGGCGTTTCGCTCATGGAGCGGCTCGAGTGGCGCGCGGGCAGCGACGCGACGCGCACGGGCGGCGCGACGGCGCAGGTCAGCGTGCGCTTGACGGGCTCCGCCAACGGCGTGGGCAGCGCGATGTACCTGCGCGGCGAGCGCGACGTCTACGACCGCATCAACTACGGCCTGCGCTGGGTGGTGCGCCTCAAATGAACGCGCGGCGTGCGTGGCTGGGGATCGCGCTGGCGTTGCTGGCCGCGTGCGCGTCTGCGCCCAAGCGCGGCGGACCGCAGCTCGACCTCGAGTTCACCGGCGAGTTCGAAGCGAGCGTCGCCGAGCTCGAGGAAGTCATCGAGGAGGACCTCGAAGACCTCGAGCGGCGCAGCTCGCCGCGCTCCGCCGTGGACGACGCCGCCTGGTCCATCGCCGAGCACTTCCGTGGCCTGGGCTACCCGCAGGCGAGCGTCGAGTACGAGCTGTCCGAACCCGCCGAGGGTCCGCTGCGCGCGCGCTTCGCGATCCGCACCGGGCCGCGAGCGCGCGTCGAGCGCATCGAGTTCGCCGGCGCCGCGCGCTTCGACCGGCGCGAACTCACGGCGGCGATCGGTCTGCGCGACCCCAGCGCGCGCGGCGCAGAGCCGGTGTGGTTCGCCGAGCGCGACTTCGAGCGTGCAGTCGGCGCCCTCGAGGCCTTCTACGCCGAACGCGGTCATGCGCGCGTGCGGATCGAGCCCCCGCGCGTGGTGATCGACGCCAGCGGCGAGCGCGTGCAGGTCACCTTCGACGTGCACGAAGGACCGCGCTACATGCTGCTCGCCGCTCCGGGGATTCGCGGCGGAGTCGCCGTGCTCGACGCGACGCTCGACTGGGACGGCGTGGTCGGCCGCCCGTTCACGCCGCGCACCGTGGCCACCGCGCGCGGACGCGTGGGGGAGTTGTACGAGCGCTCGGGCTATCCCGACGTGCGCATCGACTCGGTGCAGGTCGAACTCGACGAGAGCGGCGAGGCGCGCCTGGAGCTGGTGGTGGCGCCCGGGCCCGAGGTGCGCGTCAGCGCCGTGCGCTTGAGCGGGCTCGATCGCACGCGCGAGAGCTACGCGCGCGCGTTGATCGACGTGCGGCCCGGCGCCGCCTACGACGTGCGCGCGCTGCGCGAGAGCTTCCGCAGGCTGTTCGCGACCGGTCTGTTCACGCGCGTGCAGACGCGCCTGGAGCCCGAAGGCGCCGCCGAGCGCGAGCTCGAGTTCGAGTTCGAGGAGGCCGCGTCGCGCGAGATCTACGTGGAGCCGGGGCTGGGTTCCTACGAGGGTCCGCGCGCGCTCCTGGGCTGGCGCGACAAGAACCTGTTCGGATCGGGGCGCGTGCTGCGCATCGAGGGACTCGCGGCGGAGCTCGCGCAGCGGGCGTTGATCAGCCTCACGGAGCCGCGCCTCTTCGGCAGCGACGTGCAGGCCTCGCTCAGCTTGTTCCGCGAGGTGCGCGACGAGCCTTCGTTCGACAAGGACGAGCGCGGCGCCGCGCTGAGCCTGCTGCGCAACCTGACCCGCGACGCGCGCGCGGAACTCGAGTACCGCTACCGGCGTTCGGAGCTGACCGCGGTCGACATCTCCGATCCGCTGGCTCAGGACGAGCTCGACGACTTCGACATCTCCTCGCTGCGCGCGGGCATCAGCTTCGACAGCCGCGACAGCGTGTTCACGCCCACGCGCGGCGTGCAGAGCCGCCTGTCGCTCGAGTTCGCCGGCGCGGCGCTGGGTTCCGAGCTCGACTTCCTGCGCGCGCAGTTCACGCAGGCCGTGTTCGTGCCGCTGGGCGAGAGCGCGGTGCTCGGCTGGTCGTACCGCGGCGGGATGGTCGCTCCGACCGGCGGCACCGACACCATTCCGCTGCAGGA
The DNA here is from genome assembly GCA_938003765.1 of uncultured Planctomycetia bacterium. GTDB lineage: Bacteria > Planctomycetota > UBA1135 > UBA1135 > WYBT01. Next base: position 7,547 of record CALKYE010000027.1, on the reverse strand, counting down.
GCGCTACTTCAACGGCGGCGAGAACAGCGTGCGCTCGTTCCGCGAGGACCGACTCGGTCCGCTCGACTCCACGGGCGAACCGCTGGGCGGCGAGGCCTTCTCGACGATCACGCTCGAGCTGCGGCGCGAGCTCACCGGCCCGCTGTGGGGCGCGCTGTTCTACGACACGGGCAACGTCGAGCCGGTCGCGGAGGACTTCTTCGAGTTCAACGGCTTCCGCCACGGCGTCGGCCTGGGCCTGCGCTACGCGTTGCCGATCGGCCCGCTGCGCCTGGACACCTCGGCCAACCCCGACCCGCGCGACGGCGAGTCGGAGTGGGTCACGCACTTCTCGCTCGGCATGAGCTTCTGACGCGACGACGCTGCGCTCAGCGCCCGCGCAACGCCGTCAGTCGCGCTCGCGCGGTCGCGTTGGCCGGCAGCAGCTCGAGCACGCGTTCCCAGGCCGCGATGGCGCCGGCGCGGTCGCCCGCCTGTTCGCGCACTCGCGCGAGGAACTGCCAGCCCTTCACGTAGTCGGGGTCGGACGCGACGGCGCGCTCGAGTTCGACCAGCGCCTCGTCGCGTCGGCCGCAGCCGGCCAGCGCCGCGCCCAGGTGCGCGCGCGCGGGCGCCTTGTCGGGGAACTGCTCGCAGTAGCGGCGCAGCGGCTCGAGCGCTTCGGCCGGACGGTCGAGCGCGAGCAGGTTGATCGCGCGGCTGAAGGGCAGCGACGGTTTGGGCGTGGGATCGAGCGCGAGCGCGCGCGAGTAGATCGCGTCCGCTTCTTCGAGCAGCCGCTGGCGCTCGCGCGGATCCTGCGCGGCCTGCGCTTGGAGGCCGCGGTACGCGCCGAGCTGCTCGAGCGCGGCGACGTTCTCGGGATCGACGGCGAGCGCGCAGTCCCACAGCGCCTGCGAGTTGCGCCACGCGCGCGCCTGCGCGAAGGTCGCGCCCGAAAGGGCGAGCGACCACGCGACCACGACGATGTCGACGATGCGCTTCCAGCGCGCGTCGCGCGCGTCGAGCCACGCGCCGCCGATCCAGATCGCCAGCGGCATGCTCGCGAGGTACGTGTAGCGCTCGGCCACGATCTGCAGGCCAGCCTGCGAGAAGCCCAGCACGGGCGCGAGCAACGCGACGAAGGCCGCGAGCGCGGCGAGCAGCGCCGGGACGCGGCGGCGGAACACGAACAGCGCGCACGCAGCGGCGAGCACGGCGAGCGTCGACACCAGGAAGCGCGGCTGGGCGAGCGAGAGCTCGTCGGGCAACAGGTGGATCGGACTGAGCGCGTGCGGCGCGAGCGTGCGCGAGAGGTAGAAGCCCACGCCGTACAGCGCTTGCAGCGTGCGCTCGGCGAGCGTGTGCGACTCCCAGTCCGCGAGGGTCAGGCCGGCGCGCACCTGCGCCCACGAGGCGAGCACGCCGCCGACGAGCGACGCGGCGAACAACGCGGACTTCTCGAGCACCAGCGCGGGCGCTTGGCGCCAGCTCCAACGGCGCAGCGGCAGCACGTCGGCGATGAGCAGCGCCACCGGCAGCAGCACGGTGAGCCCCTTCGACAGGTACGCGAGCAGCGCCAGAAGCAGCGCTAGCGAGCACGTCGCGGCGCCGCGCGCATCGCGGCCCGTCGCCCGCGCGGCGAACCAGGCGCACGCAGCGAGCGCGCCGAGCGCGGCGACGAGTCCCGCAGCTCCGGGGCCGCGCCAGCTCAGCGGAGCGTCGCCGGAGACTCTCACCGAAGCGAAGAACAGTCCCACGAACGCTGCGCCGAGCGCGAGCGCTGCTCCGGCCTGCGGCAGCGAGCGGATCGTCGCAGCCTCGCGCGGCGCCGCGCGCACCCACACCAGCGCCGAAGCCGCGAAGAACAGTCCCGAGAGCACGTCGCGTCGCTCGGTGACCCAGGCCACGGACTCCGCGCGCAGCGGATGCACGCCGAAGCTGAACGCGGCGAGGAACGCCGCGAGCGTGAGCGTGCGCGCGCGGGCCTGCGGTTGCGCGCGAGCGAGCAGCGTCCGCGCCAGCGCGAACACCGCCCACGCCGCGAGCACGTGGATCGCGACGCTCGTGGCGTGGAAGCGTCCCGCCTGCGGAGCGTCGACGCCCTGCTCGAGTCCCCACATCTGCGCGTCGAGCCACAGCGAGCACCAAGCCAGCGGCTGATACGGATCGATGCGCCCGGTGGTGTGGAAGAAGCTCAGCGGCGCGTCCATCCGCGCGCGCAGGTCCTCGAGGTTGTAGTTGTCGTCCCAGTTGACGAACTGCGCGTCGAACACGGGCGCGAACGCCGCCGCGATCGCGATCGCCAGCGCGATCAGCGCGAGCGCGACTTCGCGCCCGGTCGTCCGGCTCTCGCTCGCGGTTGATTCGCTCACGCTCGCAAGCTCACAGGCGGCGGACCCGCACGTCCTCGAAGCGCGCTTCGCCCTGGTGGAAGCCGATGCCGACGGTCGAGGGCGTCGGATCGGCGTCGGTCGAGAGCACGCGCCGCTCGTCGATCCAGATCTCGATCGCGCCCGCGCGCCGCACGAGCACGAAGTCGGTCCGCCGGCGCGCGCCGTCCATGCTCGCCAGCGGCGAGTGCGCGTGCGGCTGGCCGTTGCGGTACACGAACGTCCCGTTCACGAGCAGGCCTTGATTCGCGGCGCTCAAGCGCACCATCAGCGGCGAGGGCTGCGGCGTGTGGATGACCGCGCGAACGGCGCAATCGCCGTACAGCTCCGTCCCGAGCTCGCAGATCGACCACTCGCCGAGCGCGCTCTTGCCGACGATGCCGTCCTTGCCGCGCTTCCACTCCGCGCCGTTCTGCGGGCGCAACGGCTGATCGAGCAGGCTGGTCCAGTCCTTGGGCGCTCCGAGGATCTCCGGCGGTAGCCCCGCAGGCCGTGCGAGGTCGACCATGGTCTGCGCGGACGCGCCGTGGCGCTCCTCGAGCAACGCTGCGACCTCGGGACGCAGCTCGAAGCGCGCCAGCGCCTCGCGCCAGTTCTTCTCGAGCCGCGCCTCGTCGGCGCCGAACGCCGCGTTCGCGCTCGCGCCCATGTAGTAGCGCGTGGTCTTCTTCGCGCCATAGGTGTCGAGCAGGAAGCGCATGTAGCTGCCCGCAACGTCGTAGGCGTTGAAGCCCGCGCGCGCGCCGAGCCAGGCGTAGAAGTCGCTCGCGCCGGTCATCTCCGCCAGCGGCGGCAGCGCCTTGCGATCGAGGTAGAAGCGCGCCACCGCATGCACCGGAACGCCGTGGACGTGCTCGAGCAGCGCGTTGGCGAGCCCTTCGGCGAAGAACAGATTGCGCGGCTCGGCGCCGGCCTTCTCGAGGCGCGCCAGCGCGATGATGTGCACGAGCTCGTGGAAGCGCGTCTGGTCGTTGTTGACCGGGATGTGGCTCGCGTCGCCCGCCGAGAAGCCCGCGTTGCCGCTCGTACCGGTCGTCGCCGAGAGATCGTCGACGTCGTCGTACAGGTAGAGCTGGTAGCGGCCCTTGGGCTCGACTCCCAGCGCCGCGCAGATCTCGACGTGGTCGCGTTCTGCGCGCGCCGCTTCGCGCTCGACGAACGCGCCCGCGCGCGACAGCGGCCGGTAGCGCACGTCGAAGTGCTTCGTGGCGAGCACGCCGGTGTGCGTCGCCGACTGCGCGAGCGCGGCGCAGGCGAGCGCGAGAACAATGGCGAGAGTGCGGAGCATGGGCGGGTCGGCCGGCTAACGGGCTCGTCAGACTACGCGGCGTCGCGATGGGCGCCCAACGGCCGCCGTCGCCGAAGTTCGTCGCGCACAGGGCCCCGCGGCCGCGTCGGCGCCGCACAATGCGCGCGGCCCCATGTCGAGCTCCCGCGCACAGGACGCGTCGATCGATCTCGTGGAAGAGCTGCTCGCGCAGTGGCTCGAAGCGGACACTGCGGAGCAGCCGCGCGTGCTCGCCGAGTTGTGCGCAGGTCACCCCGATCACGCGCCCGAGCTGCGCCGTCGGTCCGATGCGCTGGCGCGATTGGGGCTGGCGAAGACGCGCGGGCCGGCGCTCGGCATCCCCGAGCGACTGGGCGACTTCGAGTTGCGCGAGCGCCTGGGCGGCGGCGGCATGGGCGTGGTCCACCGCGCCTGGCAGCGCAGTTTGCAGCGCGAGGTCGCGCTCAAGCTGATCCGGCCCGAGCTGGTCTACTTCCCGCGCGCCCGGGAGCGCTTCCGACGCGAGGCCGAGGCCATCGCCCGCCTCTCGCATCCCTCCATCGTCCCGATCCATCAGTTCGGCGAGGAGTCCGGCGTCCCGTACTTCGCGATGGAACTGATCGAGGGCGCGCCGCTCGGTCAGGTGCTCGACAGCCTGCGTTCACGCGCGCCCGAGTCGCTGCGCGGCGAGGACTTGCGCGACGCAGTGCTCCGCCTGAGCCGAGCGCCCGCGCCCGCAGCGTCCGCGCCGCTGTTCGCCGGGGCGTGGCGCGAGGTCGTTCTGCGCGTCGTGCGCGAAGTCGCGCTGGCCCTCGAGCACGCGCACAGCCGCGGCGTGCTGCACCGCGACGTGAAGCCCTCCAACATCGCGGTCGGCGCCGACGGCCGCGTGTTCCTGTTCGACTTCGGACTGACGCTCAGCGCCAGCGAGGAGCGCATGACGCGCTCGGGCGCGGCGGTCGGAACGCTCTTGTACATGTCGCCCGAGCAACTCACCGGCGCGAACGCTGCGCTCGACGCGCGCACCGACGTCTACTCGCTCGGCGCGACCTTGTACGAGCTGCTCACGCTGCAGGCGCCGTTCAGCGGCGCCGACTCGCTGCAGATCCAGACGGCCGTTCTCGATGGCCGCATCGACTCGATGCGCGCGCGCAATCGAGCGATCGACGTCGACACCGAGACGGTGTGCCGCATGGCCCTGGCCTGCGAGCCCGAGCGGCGCTTCGCGACGGCCGCGGAGTTCGCGGACGATCTCGGCGCGCTCCTCGAACAGCGACCGATCCGCGCTCGCGCGCCGGGGCGCGTCGAGAGCTTCCTGCGCTGGGCGCGGCGTCGGCGCGCGCTCACCGCGGTCAGCGCGGCCGCGGTGGTGCTGGCGCTCGGCGCTCCGTTGGCGCTGTGGCGCCAGTCGAGCCGGCACGCAGAGTTGCTCGGAGCTCAACTCGTGCGCGAGCGCGAGCTGCGCGAACTTGCGGACGAGCAGACGGAACTCGCCCGCGCGGCGCGCTCGCGAGCGCTGGACGCCGAGGAGCGCGCGACGGCGGCGCTCGAGCGCGTGCTGGAGGAGCGCGGCGCGAGCGAGGCGACGCTGAGCTTCGTGGTCGACCTCCTGGCCGAAGCGCGCCCCGAGGTCGCCGGAACGCGCGATCTGACCGTGCGCGAACTGATCCCGCGCGGCGATGACTTGATCGCACGCAAGCTCCACGGCCAACCGTGGGTCGCCTCGCGCGCGGCGTGGATCCTGGGACGCCTGCACGACGACTTCGGCGATCGGGAGCGAGCGCTCGCGTCGCAACAGCTCGCGCTGCAGAGCGCCAGCGCGCTCGACAGCTCGCTCGACATCTCGGTGGTGACCCAGCCGCTGGCGGAACTGGGCGACCTGCACCTGAACGCCGGCCGCTTGGACGAGGCGGATCGCTGCGCGCAGGACGTGCTGGCGCTCGCCATAGGAGCGGATCCGCTTTCCCTCGCGCAGCGCGTCGGCGGACTTCTGCTGGCCACGACGGTGGCGATGCGCCGCGGCCGCACCGAGCAGGCGCTGGAGCTGACGCTCGAGCTCGAACGGCTGAGCGAGACGCTCGGCGTGTCGTTCGCCAACCGACGCGCGCTCAACGGAGTGGCCACGTTCCTGGTCGGACTCGGGCAGCCGGCGCGAGCGCTGCTGCTCGCCGAGCGCTCGCTCGTCCAGGGCAGCAACGGATCGCCGCGCGAGGAGCTCGAGCTGGCGACTGCTCACTTGGTGCGAGGCGTCGCGGCGCAGCGCCTGGGCCGCATCGACGACGCGCGCCTCGCGCTGGGCTGCGCGCGCGAGCTGGCGGAGAACCACGCGATCAGCGATCCGAACCTGCGCGCGACGGTGCTGGCCAACCTCGGTTCACTCGAGCTGCAACAGGGAGACGCCGCGCTGGCCGAGCCGTACTTGCGCGCCGCGTACTCCGTCGTTCGCGCGGAGCTCGGCCCGCGCCACCCCGTGTACGACCCGGCGCTGGCTTCGCTCGCGCGAGTGACGCTCGAACTGGGGCGCTGGGAGGAGTCGTTCGAGTTGCACTCCGAACTGCTCGAGCGACAGTCCGCGCGTTCCGGGCCGGACTCGCCCGAGGCCGCAGGCCCGCGACTGGCGCTCGCGCGCTGCTCCGAGGAACGTGGCGAACTCGATGCCGCGCTCGAGCAGCTCCAGCGCGCCGCGAGCAGCTTCGAGGACGCAGGGCAGTTCGCGCGAGCACTCGCGCCGCTGCGGGACGTCGCACGCATCGAGCAGGGCCTCGGCCACGTCGACCGGAGTTTGGACGCGCTCGAATCGGCCCTGACGTGCGCTGCGCGGGCGGATCGGCTCGCACAGGAGCGCGCCGCGCTCGAGCCGCTGTTCGACGCCTGCGAACGAAGCGCAGATCAGGCCCAACGCGCGCGCGCGATCGAGCTCAGGGCGAGGCTCGCGGACGAAGTCGAGCGCTGAAGGTCGGCGACTCGACGCTGCCGTGGATCCGTGAGCGCTCCGCCGCGACCTACGCAGCCAGCCAGTACACGCCGACGCCGAGCGCGGTCGCGCAGCTCACGTGGCCCAGGCGCTCCCGCCAGCGCAGGTTCGAGCGCGCATCGAACCAACCCAGCGCCGCCGCGAAGGCCGCCATCGCGCCGATCGTGCCGAGCGTGAAGCCGAGCAGGTAGACAAGCGTTGCTGTTCCGTCGGGCTGTGCGAGCGCGGGCGCCACTCCGAGCAGATGCGACGCACCCGCCAGCCCGTGCAGGGCGCCGAAGCCGAAGGCGGCGTGCGCGTGGACGCGCGCGTCTTGCTCTCGCTCCGGCAGCGCGCGGCGCATCGAGCGGTAGAAGCCCCACAGGCCGAGCGCGATCAGCGCGACGCCGACGATGCGCTCGCTCCAGCTCGAGAGCAGCTCGACCTGCGCCGCGTCGAGCAGCGCGCGCGCCGCGAGCGCGACGAGCGCGACTCCGCCCGAGTGTCCCAGGCCCCAGCGCGCGCCCAACCAGGCGCCGCGCGCGCCGCCGCCGCGCGAGAGCGGAGCGATCGCTGCGAGATGGTCGGGGCCGGCGAAGACGTGGGCGCAGCCCAGCCCCAGTCCCGTCAGCGCAGCGAGCCACATGGCGACGGGCGCTAGACGCCCATGATGTGGTAGCCGGCGTCGACGTACAGGATGCTGCCAGTGATGCCGCGCGAGTGCGGGCCGCACAGGAACATGCAGGCGTCGCCGACCTCTTCCTGCGTCACGTTGCGGCGCAGCGGCGCGTGCTCGGCGATGTGGTCGAGCATGCCGCCGAAGCCCGAGACTCCGGAGGACGACAGCGTGCGGATCGGACCGGCGCTGATGGCGTTCACGCGGATGCCGCGCGGTCCGAGGTCGGCCGCGAGGTAGCGCACGCTCGCCTCGAGCGCCGCCTTGGCGATGCCCATC
>CALKYE010000026.1 GCA_938003765.1 uncultured Planctomycetia bacterium | reverse complement strand
GTCACCATCGACGTCACCATCGACGTCACGCTCGTCGTCAGGTTCTTCGATAGAGCCCTCCCGCGCCTCGCGCCACGACGCCGCGCAGTTCCAACTCGACGAGCTCGGTCAGCACGTCCGCCAGATCCGCGCCCAAGCGCTCCGCCAACTCATCGGCGTTGAGCGTCTCGCCCACCAGCGCGCGGAGCACGCGTGAAGCCAAGTCGTCACTCGGAGTCTCATCGGACGTCGGCGGTGAGGCGCGCGCCGCACCGGACGAGATCAGGCCGAGCTCGACCAGCACCTCCTCGGGATCCTCGACCAGACTGGCGCCCTCGCGGATCAACTTGTGGCAGCCGCGCGCCATCGGGTGATCCACGCGGCCGGGGAGCGCGAACACCGAGCGGCCTTGATCCGCCGCCCAGCGCGCCGTGATGAGCGAGCCCGAGGCCGCCGCCGCCTCGATGACCACGACGGCCACGCACAGCCCCGAGATCACGCGGTTGCGCAGCGGAAAGTTGCGCCGCAGTGGGGGAGCGCCGGGTTCGAACTCGCTGAGCAGCAGTCCCTCGCGGGCCATGCGCTCGGCCAGCGGACCTGCGGGCCACGGCCGATCCACGCCGCAGCCCAGCACGCCGATCGTCGCGCCGCACACCTCCAGCGCCGCCTCGTGCGCCGCATGGTCGACGCCGCGAGCCAGCCCGCTGACCACGACGGCTCCGTGCTCCGCGAACGTGCGGGCGAAGCGTCGCGCCTGCGCCTCGCCGTACGCGGTCGGTGCGCGCGCCCCGACGATGGCCACCTTCGGTTCGCGCCCGAGCAACTCGACCGCGCCGCGCAGCCACAACTGCTCCGGCGGGCCTTCGATCTCGCGCAGGGCCGCGGGCCAGTCCGCGTTCGCGGGATTGAGGTGCAGCTTGGGTCGACCGCTCGAGGTTCGCTCCACGCCGGGGAGACTGCTCGACGCGCTCCGCGGTTTCAGTCGACGGCGATTTCTTCGACCTCGAGCCGCGGTGCGCTCGCGGCGTCGTACGGCGGCTCCGCGCCGGGCCGCGCCCGCAGCAGCGGCGTGAAGCACGCCTGCATCGCCGCGAGGAAGCGCGTGAGATCGACGCCGCGGCGTCCGGGCAGGTAGGGGCCGAGGTACTGGCGGTGTCCGCTGTAGAGCTTGCGCGCTCCCTCGGGATTGCCGAGCTGGTAGTGGTGCAGCGCGATGCAGGCCTGGATCAGGCCCTTGAAGAAGTCCGAGTCCTGCTGCGACGCCTGGTCCCACAGCTCGTCGAGCACCTCGTGCGCGGCGTGGAACTGCTGCGCGTTGAACAGCTCGGCCGCGCGGCGCAGCTCCGCGCCGATCGTCTGCTCGTCGCTCACCGGCCGCTCTCGGGATCGTCGCCGCGCTCGCCGCGCTTCTTGACGCGCGCGCGCACGTACTCGAGGCCCCAGTAGCCGTTCCAGCGATCCAGCATCTCCTTGGGCAGGGCCGGCATCTGCGCCGGGATCTGGATGCGCTGCTTGTTGTCGTTCCACCACTTCATCCAGGCGTCCTGGGAGAGCCCCTGGTCGACGCCCGTGACGACGATCAGCGCGAGACGGAACGTCGCCATGTGGTTCTGCACGTGCTGCCGCGAGGCCGTGCGCATCATGCCGACGATCTCCTCCAGCGCGCGCTCCGTGCGCGTGTTGGCGAGCGCGAAGACCTGCGCTTCGACCACGCGACCGTCGGGGTGGCGGAACGGATCGTCGATGAACAGCGGGATCGAGGTCGCGCTCTGGTGCTGGCCGACGCACTTGAGGAGCTTGATGCGCTCCTCGAGGTTCTTGCCGACCTTCAGCTCGCGCTTGAGCGCGTCCTGCAGCGCGGTGAGCGCGTCGGCGTGCCGTGCGAAGCGCAGCGCCTGAGCCGCGGCGTCGCGCACAGCAGGGTCGGAGTCCTTGAGCGCCTTGGTGATCAAGGCGATCACGGCCGGGTCGACGACTTCCTGGTGCTCGACGATGGTCGCCGCGCGCTCCTTGGGCGCTCCCTTCTCGAAGGCCAGCTTGAGCGCTGCCACAGCCTGGTCCACGCGGGCCTTCTCGACCGGCGCCGGATCCTTGGTCTGCGCAGCGAACAGCATCAGTCCGGCCAGGGCGAGTGCGTGGAGCATGGCGAGTTCGACCGCGTCGGGCGGCTCGGCGGGCCATCGTACGCCGCCGCGCCGCGCCGCGTCGTGCGTGGCCGCGCTCGGGCGATGTACGATCGCTCCAATGTCCTCGTTCGCGCTCTCCGTTGCGCTCCTGGCCGCCGCACTGACGCCTCCGCAGCCCGCGCAGGACTCGCCGCTGGCGCCGGCCTCGCGCGCCGCGCCCCTCCGGCCTCCGTCGGACGGCGACGTGCTCGTGGTCGACGGCGTGCCGATCTCGGGCGACGAGTACGCGCGCTGGATGCTCGACCTGTTCGGCTCGCGCATGGCCAAGCGCTTCGCGGAGCAGTGGCTCGTGCGCCAGGCGGCCGCTGCGCGCGGCGTCGAGCTGGCGCCGAACGCGGTCGACGAGCGCATGGACGCCGAGATCGCCGAGCGCATCCGCGGCGCGTTCCTGGGCCAGCGCGAAGGCTGGCTCGCGGAGCTCGAACGACTCGAGTCGAGCGAAGGCGGCTACCGGCGCCGCCGCGGCGTGGAACTCGAGCCCGAGCTGATCGCGACCGAGCTGTGCAGGCTCGACCGCGTGGTGCCCGAGGAGCTCATCGTGCGCGACTGGGAGCACTTCTACGGGCCCGATGGCCGCGAGTACACGCTCAGCGGGATCAAGGTCGCCGTCGAGGTCGTGATGCCGCACGACAAGCCCTCGCGCGAGGAGTACGAGCAGGCGCGCACGCGCGCGTTCGCCGAGCAGCTCGCGCGCGCGACCGCCATCCGCGAGCGTCTGCTCGAAGGCGAGGACTTTGCGCGCGTGGCGCGCGAGGTCAGCGACGATGCGCTGACGCGCGAACAAGGCGGACGCTTCATCGGCAAGTTCCGACCTCCCGGCTGGCACGAGCTGTTCGTCAAGACGCTCGCGACGGTTCCGGTCGGCGAGTTCTCGCAGCCCATCTACGCCAAGGGCGGCTACTGGATCGTCAAGATCGAGGACGTCGTCGTCACGCCGCTCGAGAGCGTGCGCGAGCAGTTGCGCCAGCGCTTGATCGAGCTGGGGCCGGAGTCCTTCGAGGTGGGCGCGACCTGGAACGCCATCGTCAAGGACATGAAGGTCGAGATCCTGCCGGCGATGTACGAGAGCCCGAGCAGCTCGCCCGAAGACCACAAGCCCGTGATCGGCATGCTGATCAACGGCCAGCCGGTCGAGCGCGCGCAGTTCGCGCTGTGGCTCCTGCACTCGCGCGGCGAGCACTACGCGCGGGACTTCGCCGAGCACTACCTCGTCGAGCGCGAGGCGGCGTCGCGCGGCGTGCAGATCAGCGAAGCGGAACTCGACGCGCGCCTCGCGGAGCATCAGCAGTGGCTGATCGAGCGCGGCTACAAGGGCAGTCGCGAGGCCTGGAAGCAGCAGCTCGATCTGCAGGGCCGCGACGAGGCCGGCTGGATGCGCGAGTGGCGCCGACGCAAGCGCATCGACCTGCTCGCGGAGAAGTTGATGCTCTCCGAGCGCCGTGTCGACGACGAGGCGCTGCGCGAGAAGTTCGAGCGCGCCTGGGGCGAGCGCGGGCAATGGGTCGAAGCGCGACTGCTGCTGGTCGCCGTCGATCCGCCGCAACTGTCGGACAAGCTCACGCGCGAGGAGCTCGAGCAGCGTCTGGTGCAGGCGCGCGAAGCGGCGCTCGCGAAGGCGCGCGGGCTGCGTCAGCGGCTGCTCGACGGCGAGGACTTCGCGACGCTCGCGCGCAGCGAAAGCAGCGACGACGCGAGCAAGCTCCAGGGCGGGCGCCTGGCGGGGCGTTTCCGTCCCGACCAGTGGCCCGACGATGTGTCACAGGCCGTTCTCGCGCTCGAGCCGGGCCAGATCTCCGAGCCGCTCGACACCGGGCGCGGACTGGCGCTGTTCGAGGTGCTCTCCGTGCGCACGGTGGATTTCGAGTCCGTGAAGGACGACCTGCGCAACGAGATCCTGACCGAACGCATCCCGCAGGGCGACCTCGCCGGCTACCGCAACGTGCTCTTCAAGCGCGCGCAGATGCAGGTGCGGCCGGACATGTACAAGTGAGCTGGCGGCAAGCGATCGTGGCTGGCGACGAAGTGCGCGTGCGCAGCGCTGGCGCGCGAGCGTGCTCGCCGCGACCCGGTTCCATTATGGAGCGACGCGCGTGAGCGGCGCCGGCGAACTCAGCGGACGCACGGCGCTCGTCACGGGCGCCTCGCGTGGCATCGGCCGCGCAATCGCCGTCGCTCTCGGCGGGATGGGCGCGAAGCTCTTCGTCGCGGGCCGCCGCGCGGCGGAACTCGAGCAGACGTGCTCCGCGGTGCGCGCGCTCGGCGTCGAGTGCGAGGCGCTGGTCGGCGATCTGCGTGAGCGCGCCTGGATGGAGCGCTTCGAGCGCATCGCGACGAGCCTCGACGTGCTGGTTCACAACGCAGCGGCGTTCGCGCCGTACGCGCCGCTCGAGCGCGTCGACCCCGCGCGCATCGACGAGGTGCTCGACGTCGTCGTGCGAGCGCCGCTCGCGCTCACGGCGCGCGTCGCGCCCGCGATGAAGGCGCGCGGCTTCGGGCGCATCGTCTCGATCGGCACGATCGCGGCTGCGCACGGCGCCGAGGGGCAGGTGGCCTACTCGACCGCGAAGTCCGCGCTGCTCGGCTTCACCAAGAGCCTCGCCGCCGAATGCGCGCGCCACGGCGTGACGGTCAATCTCGTCGAACCCGGGCTGATCGCGACCGAGCGCATCGCCGAGGCCGTCGAACCGCGCTTCCAGGAACGTTTGCTCGCGAACGTTGCGCTCGGCCGCGCGGGCGCCGCCGACGAGGTCGCGAACGCCGTGGCCTTCCTGTGCTCGCCGCGAGCCGCGTACATCACCGGCGAAGTGCTCCGCGTGAGCGGCGGCTTCGGCGTCGGGTTGTACGCGCGCGA
>CALKYE010000025.1 GCA_938003765.1 uncultured Planctomycetia bacterium | reverse complement strand
GGCTGGTCGCAACAGACCTTCCAGCTACTCTTCCGCGCGGCCCTGCTCGACGGTTAGCGAGCGCTGCCGTGAGAGTGCGGGGCCTGGTCGAGAGCGCGGACTCCGGCGCCGGTCCGCGGCTGGCTGGTCGAGTGTTGCGGACGCTCGCGCACGTCGGACTGATCGCTCTGCCGGCCTGCGCGCCCGACTTCCGGCCCGCGGCGCGCTACCTCGGTCAGACCCTTCCGACGCCGCGCGAGCCTGTGTTCGAGCGGCGTCGCAGCTACTTCGATTCCGCGGCGACGCAGCTCTCGCGCGAGCACGGCGTGCTGATCCTCCACGACGGCGAGACGCTCGCGCACGGTCGCGACGTGGCCTGGTGCTCGAACGGAAGGCTGCGCTTCGAGCGCGAGTTCGAGCGCGGCGAGCCGCGCGGTCGCTGGCGCTCCTGGTTCGAGAACGGCGCGCTCGAGTCCGAGGCCTTCTACGAGCCTGGCCGCGCAACGCGCATGAGCTGGTGGCGCGACGACGGTTCGCTGTCGTCGCAGGGCTCGCACGTGATGGGCCTGCGCGAGGGCGCGTGGGAGTCCTACCACGCCAATGGACAGCTCGCGACGCGCGGCGAGTACCGCGCCGGCCAGCGTCACGGCGCGTGGACCTTCTTCGACGAGAACGGCCGCGTGCTCGAGTGCGGCGAGTTCGCGCACGGCCAGCGCATCGGCGCGTGGGAGCGCTGAGCCCGCGTCGTGCTCAGTACTCGACGCGAGCGCCGAAGTCGCGCCAGGCGGCGAACGCCTTGAGGCCCAGCTCGCGGCCGACTTGCAGCGTCGGAACCGAGCGCTCCTCGAGCGGCAGCGCGAGTTCGCGGTAGATCCACTCGTCGTCGAAGCCCGCCGCCGCTGCGTCGGTGCGCGAGCACGCGAACACCAGGCGCTCCAGGCGCGCCCAGTGGATCGCGCCCAGGCACATCGGGCAGGGCTCGCAGCTCGAGTACAGCGTCGCGCCGCTCAAGCGGAAGTCCGCCACCGAGCGACAGGCGCGCCGGATCGCGTTGACTTCGGCGTGCGCGGTCGGATCGAGCTCGAGCGTGACGCGATTGGAGGCCTCGGCCAGCACGGACCCATCGCGCACGATCACCGCGCCGAACGGACCGCCGCCCGCTTGCACCGAGGCTCGCGCCAGCTCGACGGCGTGCGCGATCCAGCGCTGGTCTTCGGCGTCGTTCGTCGAGCGAGGGGACGGAGTGTGATCCACGGTGGTCCGAAGGATCGCGACCGCCGGGCGGCGGATCAAGGCGCAGCATCGACTCGAGTGCGCGCGCGAGAGTGATCTGGAAGTTGTCGCAGAGCGCGGAGCGCAGCGCGATCGAGAGGCTCGCACGTCGCCTGGCGCACCCCGATCGCGGCGCCAACTCCGTGTGAAGACCAGTCGGCCCGCGGACGAGAGAGCGCTCAGCGGGATGCGGTGCTCTGCGCGCCGCGCGTTCCACTCGAGCTACGGCGAGCCGTTGCAGGTTTCGCGCGCGCCAACCGTTCCGCACATGCGTATGCGCTCGCGCGAGCACGCGATGAAGATCAAGCTCGTGCTGCCGCTCATCCAAGGGCGCGTGAAGGCGGAGCGCCCGTTGAGCCTCAGCGCGAACCGCTGCGAGAGCGCGCAGTTCGCTTCGAGCTCGAATGGCGTCGCGGAGCTCGCGCTGGATACGCCCACGCCGGACTCGATGCACGCGCAGCCCTGCGAGTTCGAGCACGTCGCGCCGAGAAGCCTGAGCAGGTCGTCGAGCTCGTCGACCTCGCGCTCGCGGTCGAGTCCGTCGCAGCACTGCGGCTCATCGCAGCTCACGGCGGCGCAGCGGTCTCCGCAGTCGCGACCGTTGCTCAACCCGCCGCTGGCCCGGATGAGGCGGCCTTGCTCGACCGCGGGCGCGACGGAGTCCAGTGCAGCGGCCGCCGCTGATCCGCACCGAAGCGGAAACGGGCCGCTAACGCAGTGGCGGTCGCGGGAACGTACGCGTCGATCGGGGCGAGGGGCGGCGGCGAGAGTACGATCGGCCGGACGCCCCCCTCGTCCCCTCGACCGGAGATCCGCATGCACCGATCGCCCTTCGTCGTTCTGACCCTCGTCTCGCTGTGTTCGGCGCAGTCGCCCTACAAGCTGCCGCCCGTCGAGGTGGTCGAGCTCGTCGACGCGCCCACGACTCCGTCCGCGCGCCTCAGTCCCGATGCGCAGTGGATGATGCTGGTCGAGCGACCGGCGCTGCCGTCGATCGAGGACGTCGCACGCCCGTGGCTGGGCCTGGCCGGTATGCGCATCGACCCCGCGAGCAACGCGCCGGCGCAGTCGAGCTTCGACCGCGGGCTGGTGCTGCGCGATCTGGCCGGCACGAACCAGCGGCGCATCGCGCTGCCCGAGGGCGCGAAACTCTCGAGCCTGAGCTGGTCGCACGACAGTCGGCGCTTCGCGTTCCTGCGCCACCTCGACGCGCAGGTGGAGCTGTGGGTCGGCGACGTCGAGAGCGCCAGCGCCAAGCGCGTCGCGGAACGCGTCAACGCGCTCTTCGGCGCGTTCGAGTGGATGCCCGACGGTCAGCGCCTGCTCGTCACGCTCGTGCCGCAGTCGCGCGGCGACGCGCCGAGCGCTCCGCGTGCGCCGTCCGGTCCGACGGTGATGCAGAGCTCGGGCAAGCGCTCACCCGTGCGCACGTTCCAGGATCTGCTCGAGAACGAGCACGACGCGCGGCTGTTCGAGCACTTCGCGACCGCGCAGCTCGCGCTCGTCGATCCGCGCGACGGTTCGCTCGCCACGCTCGGCGCGCCGGGGCTGATCGCGCGCTTCGATCCGTCGCCCGACGGTCAGTTCGTGCTGGTCTCGCGCATCCTGCGCCCGTTCAGCTACGTGCTCACCGTCGATCGTTTCCCGTCGCGCACCGAAGTGTGGCGCGCCGACGGTTCGCTCGCGCACCTCGTGCACGAAGCGCCGCTCAAGGACCAGATCCCGATCGAAGGCGTGCCCACCGGTCCGCGCAGCGTGAGCTGGCGTCCGCACGAGCCTGCGACGCTCGTGTGGTGCGAAGCGCTCGACGGCGGCGATCCCAAGACCAAGGTTCCGCATCGCGATCGCTGGCTCGCGCTGTCCGCGCCCTTCGACGGACAGGCGCGCGAGTGGACGCGCACCGAGCACCGCGCGCGCGGCCTGACGTGGTTCGAGCGGCCCCAGCTCGTCCTGGTGGGTGAGTACGACCGCGATCGCCGCTGGACGCGCTCCACGCTGCACGACCTGATGCAGAACAAGCCCTTGGCCGTGCTCGAAGACCGCAGCGTCAACGATCGCTACGGCGACCCGGGCCAGATCGCGACCGTCGTGCTGCCCGATGGCATGCGCGTCGCGCGCCAGAGCGGCGACTGGATCTACCGCAGCGGCGAAGGCGCGAGCGACGACGGCGCGCGGCCGTTCGTCGATCGTCAGAACCTCGCCACACGCGCGAGCGAGCGACTGTGGCGCTGTGGCGACGGCAACTACGAGAGCATGTCGGCCATCGTCTCGATCGACGCGGCCGGGATGCCGACGCTGGTCACGCGCCGCGAGAGCGCCACCGAGCCGCCCAATCACCACCTGCACGATCTGGCGGCCAGCAGCTCGCGGCAGATCACCAACTTCCCCGATCCGCAGCCGCAGATCCGCGGCATCAAGAAGGAGCTGGTGAAGTACCAGCGCGCGGATGGAGTGCAGCTCTCGGCCACGCTGTACCTGCCGGCGAACCACAAGAGCGGCGAGCGCCTGCCGATGTTCGTGTGGGCCTATCCGCTGGAGTACACCGACAACAGCACGGCGGGGCAGGTGTCGGGCTCGCCGCACCGCTTCACGACCATCCGCGGCGCGTCGCACCTGGCGCTGCTGACGCAGGGCTGGTGCGTGCTCGACAACGCGACGATGCCGATCGTCGGGAACCCCGAGACGATGAACGACACGTTCGTCGAGCAGATCACCGCGGCGGCGCGAGCGGCGATCGAGAAGGCGGCCGAGCTGGGCGTCGCCGATCCCACGCGCGTGGCCGTCGGCGGGCACAGCTACGGGGCCTTCATGACGGCGAACCTGCTCGCTCACACCGACGTGTTCCGCGCCGGCGTCGCGCGCAGCGGGGCCTACAACCGCACGCTCACGCCGTTCGGGTTCCAGTCGGAGCGCCGCACGCTGTGGGAGGCGCCGCAGATCTACGCGCAGCTCTCGCCGTTCATGCACGCCGACAAGATCAACGAGCCGCTGCTCATGGTGCACGGCGAGAAGGACTCGAACTCGGGCACCTTCCCGATCCAGTCCGAGCGCCTGTACCAGGCCATCGCGGGCCACGGCGGCACGGTGCGGTTGTGCATGCTGCCGGAGGAGGACCACGGCTACGCAGCGCGCGAGTCGGTGCTGCACGTGCAGGCCGAGACCATCGAGTGGCTCGACAAGTACGTCAAGCACGCCGCGCCGCTCGAGGCCGCCGCGCCGCGCGCCGCGAAGTAGTCGCCGTTCAGCGCACCAGGAGGCGTTCGAATCGTTCGCGGGCGAGCCCACGTGCTCGCTCGCGGACTGACGACTTTCGCAGCGTCTTGTCCGACTCGGCGAACGCGTCGAAGCGCGCCAGGAACTGCGGCAGCCAGCGCCGTCGACGCGAGCGCAACTCCCGCGCGCGTTGAGCTCGCGTGCGCGAGATGATGCGCTGGCTCGCGCCGAGCAGACCCAGCGCGGCGCCGCCGTCCGCGCGGGTCACGAAGTGCTGCGCGGCGCGCGAGCGCGTGGCCACGCGCCGGCCGAGCTGCGTGATGCGCACCGTTTCGCGCGAGGGGTGCAGCGTCGCGAAGCCCGCGCGCTCGACCTGCACGCCCCAGCGCTCGAGCCGCGCGCCCATCACCTGCGCCAGGCGCCCGTCGAGCTCCTGGCTCACGCGCAGCTCGGCGCCGTCGAGTTCGGCCAGCACCTCGTACACCGCGACGCCGAGCATCTGGAGCATGCCGCGCTCGAGCGAGTCGATCTGGATCAGCGCCTGGCGCGGATCGATCACGCGGTAGACGAGCGTCGCGTCGACCTCGAACACGTAGCCCTTGCGCGTCGTCAGTCGCTGGCGCGGCAGGTCGAGCGTGCGCGCGCGCGAGGGGACGGTGCGGATGGTCTGGAAGATCGGGATCAGCGGATAGAAGCCCGGCTCGCACACGCGTGTGGCGCGGCCAAAGCTGAACTTCACGCCGACTTCGCCCGAGCTCACGGTCTTGCCCGCGAGGCGCGTCACGCCCCAGAAGCCGGCCCACAGCGCGAAGAGCATGTCGCGCTTGTGTTCCTCCCACAGCCACTCGAGCGTCTTGTGCAGCCAGATCGGGGCCTGCGCGAACAGCTCCGCGGTCAGCGCGAGGGCGAGCGTGAACTCGGGCACGCGCGCGCTCCGCTAGGACGGGCTCGGCGGCGCGCCGGCGTCGCCAGTGGCCTCGCCGTCGTCCGCTTCAGTCGCCGGATTCTGCGCGCGACCCGGCGCCGCGGGGGAACTCGGGCTCTGTCCGATCAATTCGGCCACCTCGCTCAGGATGCGCCCTTCCTCGTCGTGCAGTTGCGCGCGCGTCAGGTTCGACTCGGCGTGCACGGAGACGACGGCGCCCGAGATCAGCGCGACCGAGGCCTCGGTGCTGAGGCCGTGGCTGCGCAGGCGCTCGAACAGCGTGAGCTTCTCCTGCGCGAGCAACTCGAGCTGCGTGATCTCGAGCGTGCTGGGCGAGGGCGAGATGTTCGAGAAGCCCACCTGCAGGATGCGCACGCCCCACTGGCTCTCGATCGGGGTGAGCTCGGCCTCGATCTCGGCCACCAGCGACGCGGCTTCGCGGATCGTCTGGCGGTTGCGCTTGCGCAGCACCGTCTGGATCGCGAGCACCACGCGGTTCTTGAGGCCCTGCACGAGATCGTCGATCTCGATCATCGCGCGCTTCAAGTCGACGATCTGGTACATGACCTTGCAGTCGATCTCGTACACGAGGTCGTCGCTGAGCTGGATCGTCTGCGGCTCGAGGTCGAGCGTGGTGTGCTTGGTGTCGGCCACGCGGAAGCGCTGGATGATGGGCCACTTGAAGTGCACTCCGGGACCCACGACTTCCTGCGCGCGGCCGAGCGTGAAGCGCAGCGCGTGCTGGCCGTCGTAGACGACGACCCACAGACCGGTGATGGCGCCGACGATGTCGAACATTGCGGCGAGCTTGGACTATCGTCTCGGGCCGGGTCAATCGCGCGCTACCATCGCCGCGCCCCAATGCCGCTCGAGAAGCTGCCGCGCTCCGCCGAAGACGACTACGCGTCCCAGATCATCGCGGCTCGACGGGCGCTGGCGGAGAAGGCCGCTGCGCGCCCGCTGCCGGGGATCGCCGGGCGGCCGACGCCGCCGCAGGAGGCCCGCGGCAACATCGAGGGATTGATCGGCTTCGCGCAGGTTCCGCTGGGACTTGCGGGACCGCTGCAGCTCGACACGAGCGCCGGGCCGCGCGAGGTCTACGTGCCGATGGCGACCAACGAAGGCGCGATGGTCGCGAGCTACACGCGCGGGATGCGCCTGTTGTCGGCGGGCGGCGGCGCGCGGGCGCGCGTCGTGCGCGAAGGGCTGACGCAGAACCCGATGCTCGTCTACGACGACCTCGCCGGCGCGCTGGCCGCCAAGGCGATCGCCGAGCGCTCGTTCGAGCAGTACCGCGCGCTGGTGGCCGAGCTCTCGCAGCACGGGCGCTTGAGCGGGCTCGAGGCGCGCGTGAGCGGCAATCGGTTGATCGTGGAGCTGTGCTTCACGACCGGCGACGCGATCGGCATCAACATGGCGGCGCGCGCGGCGGAAGAGATCTCGCGACGCCTCGAGCTCGAGAGCGGGGCCCGCGCGCGCTACGTGCACGGGCAGGACGTCGAGAAGCGCGCCAACTCGCGCGCGCTGTACTCCGGTCGCGGACGCAGCGTCGTGGCCGAGGCGCGGATCCCGCGCGATGCGCTGCGCGAGCTCGCGCGCGTCAGCCCGGAGCAACTCGTCGAGCTGCAGGCTTCGTACGCCGTCGGCTTCGCGCAATTGGGCACGCACAACTGGCTGGTGCAGTCGGCCAACGGGCTCGCGGCGGTGCTCGTGGCCTGCGGGCAGGACGTGGCGTACCTGCCCGAGTGCTGCGCGGGCCAGCTCGACTTCCAGGTCACGCCCGACGGCGCGCTGTACGCGAGCGCGAGCTTGCCCAACCTGCTCGTGGGCACGGTCGGCGGCGGCGCGGGCAAGGGCACGGCGCTCGAGTGCTTGTCGATCCTCGGCTGCGCGGGCGCCGGTCACGCGAACACGTTCGCCGAGATCCTCGCGGCCACGGTGCTCGCCGGCGATCTGTCGCTGATGGCGTCGTTCTGCTCGCACGAGTTCGTCGCCGCGCACGAGCGGCTCGGACGCAATCGACCCACGGGCCATGGGGCGTAAGCGTTCGAAGTCCAACGCGCCGCCGCCGCTCGACGTGCGCGCGCGAGGCGTGGAAGCGGCGCGCGAGGCCGTTGCGCTGTCGCTGCCGGTCAAGCCGGAGCTGTGGGTGCTCGCGGCGTGGATCGTGGTCGCGCTCGAGGCCGCGTTGGCGATGTACCTGGGAACGCGCCAGAGCGGCGCGCTGCCGATTCGCGCGTACGTGTTCGGCGCGCCGCTCCTCGCGGCCGCCGCGCTGCTGGTGGGAACGCTCGGCGCGATCCAGAGCTACCGCAAGCGGCCCTTCGCGACGCCGCAACGCATGGTCGCGTTCTGTCTGCTCGCGTTCGTGTTCGCGACCGCGAGCTACCACCTGCCGTTCCCCGCGCACCGCTCGTTCCGCCCCAGTCGCGTGCGCATCGAGCCGCCCTTCTCCGGCGAGTGGACCGTCGCCTGGGGCGGCCCCGACGACTCGAGCGCGCTGCTCGCGACGCGCCCGGATCGGCGCTACGCGCGCTTGTTCGTCGTCGTGCGCGACGGCGCATCGCGCGCGACGCCCGAGGATCCCGCGAGCGCCTTCGCGCACCGCCAGCCGGTGTTCGCTCCCTGCGCGGGCCGCGTCGTGCGCGCGGTGGGGGACCTGCCCGACGCGGGGCTGGCCGCGGCGGACGATCTGGGCAATCACGTGGTGCTCGAGATCGCGCCCGAGGAGTTCCTGTTCCTCACGGGGCTCGAGCAGGGCTCGCTCAGCGTGAGCGAGGGCGACGAGGTCGCCAGCGGAGCGCCGATCGGCCGCGTGGGATTCTCCGCCGCCTCGCGCATCCTGCCCGAGCCGCACCTGGGTCTGCACATCCAGGACACCCCCGAGCCGATCTGGGGGCAGTCGATTCCGTACTACCTGCACAACCTGCGCTTGAACGGCGAATACGTGCAGCGCGCCGAGGCCGTGGGCCGCGGCTTCTTCCCCGGGCGAGCGCCGCTCGGCGATCGCATCGCGCGCGCGGAGTGAGCCGCGGCGCCGTGTTACCTTCGCGCGCTTGAACCAGACCGTTCTGCTCGCGATCGCCACCCTCGCGTTGGTGGTCGGGCCCCTGCTCGACCGGGTGGCGCGGCGCTGGCCGATCGTGCCCGCCCTGATCGACGGCGCGACCGTCGGCGGCATCGTGGTGCTCTCGTTCCTGCACCTGATCCCCGAGGCGGGCGAGCACCTGGGGCTGTGGGCGCTGGTGCTGCTCGCGGTGGGCCTGCTGCTGCCGGTGTTCGCCGAGCGCCTGATCGAAGGCAGCGGCGACAACATGCGCATCTCGCTGGGCGTGCTGGTCGTCGCGCTGTTCCTCGCGCACGAATTGATCGAGAGCGCCGCGCTGGCGTCGGTGGCGAGCGACGAGCGCGTCGGGCTCGCCACGCTGCTGGTCGTGGTCGGGCATCGCCTCCCGCTCGGGCTCCTGTTGTGGGGCCAGACGCGCCGGCGCTTCGGCGCCGCGTGGTCGGTGGTGGCGCTGGCCGCGGTGGCTCTGCTCACCTGGTTCGGCCCGGTGATCGTCCCGATCGAGCACGGCGTGTTCACCGCCGCGCTCTCCGCGCTGCTCGCGGGCGGACTGTTGCACTTGGTGTTGCAGCACGCGCCGTCCGCGGAGCACATGCACGAACACGAGCGCGAGCGCCACGCCTGGTCGGCGCTCGGCCTGGTCCTCGCGGTGGCGTTCTTCGTGCCGTACCTGCTGGGCCACGGCGCGGAGGGTCACGACCACGGTCCCACGCAGTTGCCCGAGCGGCTGTCCGAGCTGGTGCTCGAGACTTCAGTGCCGCTGCTGGTCGGCCTCGTCGGCGCCGCGCTGATCGAGGCCTTCCTGCCCGGCGCCGCCACGCGCTGGCTCTCCGGAGGCTCGCGGCTGCGGCGCGCGCTGGCGGGCATCGCCGTCGGCGCGCCGATGCCGGTGTGCTCGTGCGGCGTCCTGCCGATCTACCGTTCGCTGATGCGACGCGGTGTGAGCGCGACGGCCGCGCTCGCGCTCCTCGTGGCGGCGCCCGAGCTCGACCTCGCCGCGGTGTTGCTGTCGTGGCCGATGTTGGGCGGACCGACGACCCTGGCGCGCATCGCCTGCGCGCTGGTGCTGGCGCTCGCCGTCGCGTGGGTCGTGGGGGCCATGGCGGAGCGCGCTCCGGCCCGCGCCGACGCGACGTCCTCGATCGTGGAGCGCCCGCGCGACGTGCTCGGGGCGCTCAGCCACGGGTTGTTCGAGACCTGGGCGCACCTGGCGCCGTGGATCCTGCTCGGGCTGGTGCTCACCGCGCTGATCGAGCCCTGGATCCCGACCGACTTCGCGGCCACGATCCCGCCGGCCGCACAGGTGCTGCTGCTGTGCCTGGCCGGGCTCCCCACGTACATCTGCGCGACCGCGGCGACCCCGTTCGCGGCGTTGCTGCTCGCCAAGGGCTTCGCGCCGGGAGCGGTGATCGCGTTCCTGTTGACCGGGCCGGCCAGCAACCTCACGACGATCGGGGCGCTGCGCCGCCTGCACTCGCCGCGCGTGGCGCTCGCCTTCGTGGGCGTGTCCGTCGCGGTGACCTGCGCCCTGGGATTGGGCGTCAACGCGGTTCTGGGAACGGCGGCGGTGGGGATCCCTGGAGCGGCCGCCGAAGCGCATGAGCACGCCCACGGGACGCTCGACTGGGCCGCAGCGTGGGTGTTGCTGGCGCTGACCCTGTGGGTCGTCCTGCGCAGCGGGCCGCGCCAATTCCTGGCGCAACTGTGGGTCTCCGACGGTGACGCGCCTCACGAACACGCGCACGCTCATGCGCACGCCCACGGCGGCGGCCACGCTCACGCGCACCACCACCACGGGCGCGACCACGAGCACTCCTAGCGTCGCACCGGCGCGGCTCGCTTGACGCTCCGGGGCCTCTCGCTAACCTATTCGCCTCGCAAAACGGGTTTTGGCGCGTTCCAAGCGCGCCCTCGAGCGCTTGCGCGGCCGCACCCGGTCGCCCGCTCGCCCGCGCCGCCTGCCCTCTACGCCAAGTTCGTATTCCATGAGCACCACTACTGCGACCGAAGCCAAGTCCAGCCCTTCGGCCAAGCGCCTGATCAACTACCGCAACATCGGGATCATGGCGCACATCGACGCCGGCAAGACCACGGTGTCGGAGCGCGTGCTGTTCCTCGCCCAGAAGATCCACAAGATGGGTGAGGTCCACGAGGGCGCGGCGACCATGGACTACCTCGAGGAGGAGCGCAAGCGCGGCATCACGATCCAGTCGGCCGCCACGCAGGTCGAGTGGAAGGGCATCACGATCAACCTGATCGACACGCCCGGACACGTCGACTTCACGGCCGAGGTCGAGCGCAGCTTGCGCGTGCTCGACGGCGCGGTCGCGGTGTTCGACGGCGTGAACGGCGTCGAAGCGCAGTCCGAGACCGTGTGGCGTCAGGCGGACCGCTACAAGGTCCCGCGCGTTTGCTTCATCAACAAGCTCGACCGCGTCGGCGCCGACTTCTACTACTCGGTGCAGACCATCATCGACCGCCTGGGCGCGCGCCCGGTCGCGGTGCAGATCCCGGTCGGCCAGGAGAAGGACTTCAAGGGCGTCATCGACCTCTTGAAGATGCGCTACTACGAGTTCGAGGAAGACGCTCAGGACAAGAGCTTCAAGGACCTCGACATCCCGGCCGAGATGCTCGACAAGGCCAAGGAGTGGCGCCACAAGATGCTCGAGGCGGCCGCGGAGTTCGACGACCAGTTGCTCGACATGTTCGTCGAGGACCAGGAGCCGCCGCTGGAGCTGGTGATGAAGGCGCTGCGCCGTGGAACGATCGCGATGCAGATCTTCCCCGTGCTGACCGGCTCCGCGCTCAAGTACAAGGGCGTGCGCTTCATGCTCGACGCGGTGCTGCAGTTCCTGCCCAGCCCGATCGACGTGCCGCCGACCGAGGGCACCATCCCGCGCTCCGACGAGAAGGTCATCCGTCACCCCGACGACAGCGAGCCGCTCGCGGCCATGGCCTTCAAGACGATCGCCGAGCCCACCGGCGACCTGACCTTCGTGCGCGTCTACTCGGGCGTGCTCAAGCAGGGCGACAAGATGCTCAACACGCGCACGGGCAAGACCGAGCGCCCGGGCCGCATCGTGCGCATGCACGCCAACAAGCGCGAGCCGATCGACGAGATCCGCGCCGGTGACATCGCCGCGGTGGTCGGACTCAAGCTGACCGTCACCGGCGACACGCTGTGCGACGAAGACAAGCCGATCCAGCTCACCAAGATCCAGTTCCCCGAGGCGGTGATCGCGATGTCGCTCGAGCCGAAGAAGTCGGCCGACCGCGACAAGCTGAGCGAAGTGATCGGCAAGCTGATGCGCGAGGACCCGACCTTCAAGGCGATCACCAACGAAGACACGGGCGAGCTCGTGATCTCCGGAATGGGTGAGTTGCACCTCGAAGTGCTCACCAACCGCATCACGAACGACTACAAGTGCGAGGTCGTCACCGGCAAGCCGAAGGTGGCGTACAAGCAGCGCCTCTCCAAGGCGGTCGACACCGAAGCGCGCTACATCCGCCAGTCGGGCGGCCGCGGTCAGTACGCGGTCATCAGCGTGCGTTTCGAGCCGGTGCAGTGCGAGGACAACGGCTTCGAGTTCGTCGACGGCATCGTCGGCGGTTCGGTGCCGCGCGAGTACATCCCGGCGGCCGAGAAGGGTCTGGAGACGGCCTTCAACGGCGGCGGTCGCAACGGCTACCCCTTCATCAACGTGCGCGCGACGCTGTTCGACGGCAAGTCGCACGACGTGGACTCGAGCGAAATGGCCTTCCAGTCGGCGGGCATCCTGGCCTTCCGTCAGGCCGCCGAGAACAACGTCACGCTGCTCGAGCCGATCATGAAGATCGAAGTGCGCGTGCCCGAGGAGTTCATCGGCGCCGTGGTCGGTGACCTCAACGCTCGCCGCGGTGAGATCACCGAAGTCGAGTCGCAGGGCAACCTGCGCGTCGTCCGCGGTGTCGTGCCGATCGCCGAGATGTTCGCCTACAGCTCCGCGCTGCGTGGCGCGACCCAGGGCCGCGGCTCGTACTCGATGGAACTCCACGAGTACCGCGACGTGCCGCGCAACATCGCCGAGAAGATCCTCAAGGGCGAGGAGAAGTAGTTCGCTGCCGCGCTCCGGCGCAGCGCAGTTTCCACAGCAGGCGGCGTGTCGCATCAGCGGCGCGCCGCTCGCGCATCCGGGGCGCGCGCACGAGACTCGCGCCCGTGTGATCCGTACCATTCCGATCATGACCAAAACCGCCCGCAGACGCTGGTCACGCGAGTTCGAGAGCGAGGTCGATGGCATCGCCATGGGCGCCGCCGGTCCCGTGCTGGCGCACCTGTACGACCCGCCCGCCGGCGATCGCTGGATCGATGCGGCCATCCCCGGCAAGCTCGCCGCGCTCGACCGCAACAGCGGCGACGTGCTGTGGACCTCACCCTGCGAGGTCGGCTACGGACGCGGTTTCGGCGCCGGCTTCGGCCGCAAGAACGACGCGGTGGTGCTCGGGCCTTCGACGCAAGGCCACCGCATCGTGCGCATGTCGCTCGACAGCGGTGAGCTGATCGCGGCGGGCACGATCCCGACCTTCGACGCGTCGCTGGTCGCCGCCGACGTGTGCGTGGTGCTCGGCATCAAGCGCCTGACCGGCTACGACAGCGAGAGCTTGCGCGAGCTGTGGAACTACGGCCGCGACGGCGAGCGCTACCACCACGTCGCGCGCTGCGGCGAGCGGCTGTTCGTCGTGTACTCCGTGATCGCGACCAAGAAGCGCGGCGTGCTCGTGCTCTCGGCCAAGAAGGGGCAGTTCCTCGGACTGGCCGCGCTGCCCAAGCAGACCGCGATCCACGACGCAACCGCCGACGAGCGCGGCGTGGCGCTGCTGCTCGACGATTTGGAAGCCGCGTTGCCGCGCGAGACGTTGCTCGCGTACTTGTCGCAGACCTCGCACGGCGACGCGCTCGGGCGCGGACCCTCGCTGGTGGTCTTCGATCCGTCGGCGAGCGACGAGGCCGCGCCGCTGTGGTTCGAGAAGCTGCGCCTGTCCGACCCCGACGAGGTCGGCGAGCTGGCGATCTTCTCCGACAGCGGCAAGCTGTACCTGGTGCGTGGCGCCCTGCTCGAAGTGCGCGACGCGCTCACCGGACGCGCGCTGGGCGACTGGGCCGTTCCCGGTCTCGACGAGCGCGTGGGCTGGACCGTCGCGCAAGGCGCGGGTCTGCTCGCCGAAGAGACTCGCGTGTCGATGTTCGAGTTGCCCGCCTGACCGCCATCCGCTGATCGACCACTCCTCCAGCGCTTCGCCATGTCCAAGAAGAACGATGCGAGCCCCGCGGCCGAACTCGACTCCGACGGGCTGGTCGTCCAGAAGTACAAGAGCATCGTGCTGCTCGTCGTCCCTCCGCAGGACTACGGCGAGGAGTGCCTGCGCTACGCGCGCTCGAGCCTCTACAACGTCCACGTCGGCACGCGCTCGGTCTCGACGCAGGTCGCCGAGATGGTGAAGGGGCGTCACCAGGACGAGTTCCTGGTGGACGAAGCGCTCGAGGGAGTGAGCCTGGAGAGCTACTCCGGCGTGATCTTCGTCGGCGGCGAAGGCGCGGCTGCGCTCGCCGATCACCCCGACGTGCTGCGGCTCGCACGCGAGGCCGCGAGCGCGCGCAAACTCCTGGCTGCGTGGGGGCGCTCGGTCGAGATCCTGGCCCGCGCCGGCGTGGTCAAGGGCAAGCGCGTGACCGGCGCGCCGTCGCTGCGCGCGGTCGTCGAGAAGGCCGGCGGCAAGTTCTCCACGCGCCAGGTCGAGATCGACGGGAACATCGTGACCGGGCTCGACGACGCCGCCGGAATGCGTTTCGGCAAGGCCCTGGCGTCGATCGTAGGTATCTGAACGCGCGCAGCTTCGCGCCGGCCCGAACACCTCAGCGCGCCGCGCGCGCGCTCGGCCGCTAGAATGTCGCGCCCATTTCGGCGGCGGGCGCGCCTGTCCATGCCCGTCGTCGTCCAACGCTCCCCCGCGGAGCCACACACACCACGCGGAGTCGTCTCGTGACGTCCATCCAGATCGTCGAGCACCTCGGGAAAGAGTTCTCGATCACCCCCGAGCAGGTTCGCAGCACCTTGGAGATGCTCGACGCCGGATTGCGCGCGCCGTTCATCGCGCGCGTGCGCCGCGAGCGCACCGGCGGATTGCCTGAGTACGCCATTCGGCGCCTGATGCAGCGGCGCGAGGAGTTGAGCGAGCTCGACCGCCGTCGCGGGACCATCTTGCGCTCGTTGGAGTCGGACTCCGCGCCGGTGAAGGCCGACGAGGCGACGCTCGAGCGCGTGCGGCGTTCGATGGATCGCTTCGAACTCGAGGACCTGTTCCTCCCGCACCGTCGGCCGGAGCCGGAAGTGCAACTGGCGCTCGACCGCGGGCTCGGTCGGCTCGCGGACGAACTCGTCGCGGCGATGCCCAAGCCGCCTCGCGGCGCTCACGGCGCGGCGGGCGAAGAGCCCAGCGCCGACGAGGGCCATGACGAGGACGCGGAGCACTCCGAGTCCGCGTCTGCAGAAACCGAGGGCGCGAGCGCGTCCTCGTCCGAGTCGTCCTCGCCCGAGTCCGCGGCGCACGACGCCGGCGCCTCGGAAGCGGCGACGCAGGAGTCGATCGTGGCCGAAGCCGTCGCTGCGCACGAAGCGCAGGCTGGCGAAGCGGCCGCGCACGAACACGCTAGCGCCGAAGCCGCAGCGTCGGAGGGCGATGGCTCGAGCGGCGAGGGCGACGCGCAAGCGAACGACTCCGCCGCTGAAGGCGACGCGCACGAGCCGGTGACGACCAAGGTGGAACTCGGCGGGCTCAGCAGCGAAGAACACGCGCTGCTGCACGGCCCGATCGAGGTCACGCCCGAACTCGCCCGCGTCTGCGCCGCCTACGTCAATCCCGACCGCGGGCTGCACTCCGAGAAGGAAGCGCTCGAAGGCGCGATGCGCATCCTGTCCGATCGGCTCGCGCGCAACCCGCGCCTGCGCGGCGCGGTGCGCATGCTGCTGCGCAAGAACGGCGTGCTCACCGTGCGCGCGACCGTCGACGAGTCGCGACTGGGCCGTCACAAGCCGCTCACGCGCATTCGCCAGCCGCTGCGCCAACTGCAGGGTCACCGACTCATCGCGATCCGTCAGGCGCAGAAGGAGCGCGCCGTCACCACGGCCATCACGCTCGAGCGCCGGCTCGCGATGTCCAAGGTGCGCTCGGCGCTGGGCCGCCACACGCGTCCTGAGTTCGCGGGCATCCTCGACGCGGTCGCGCTGCGCACGCTCGAGCACCGCCTCCTGCCGCTGATCGAGGCGGACGTGCGTCTGGAGCTCAAGGAGCACGCGGACGAAGAGGCCCTGCGCTTCCTCGCGCAGCACCTGCGCCAGGTGCTGTTCACGTCGCCGCTCGGCCGCAAGTGCGTCGCCGCCGTCGACGTCAGCGCCAAGGGCGACTGGACGCTGGCCGCGCTCGACGAGATGGGCGCGCCGCTGTTCGCTCCGATCAAGATCGAGGTCGAGGGCAAGGACGAGGCGGCGCTCGGCGCCGAATTGAGCGCTGCGCTGGCGGGCGCTGGCGAGCGCGCGCCTCAGGCGATGGCCCTGGGGCACTCCAAGATCGCGCGCGCCGCGCTGTCCAAGCTCCGCGCCGCGTTGCGTGCGTGCGGCAACCGCACGCCGGTGATGCTGGTGAATGACTCCGGCTTGCCGAGCTACACCAACTCGGACGTGGCGCGAGCGGAACTGGGCGAGCACTCGGTGCCCCAGCGCGCCGCCATCTCGCTCGGCCGGCGCCTGCAGGATCCGGCCGCGGAGATCCTCAAGATCGATCCCAAGAACCTCGGCCTGGGCGCGGAGCAGGGGCTGGTCAGCAAGGCCAACCTGCGGCGCGTGCTCGACGACACGATCGAGTCGTGCGTCGCCGCGATCGGCTGCGACGTGCAGCGCGCGTCGGTGGCGTTCCTCTCGCACGTGCCCGGCCTCAACAAGGAGTTGGCGCAGAAGCTGATCGCGCGGCGCGAGCAAGCGCCGTTCGAGAGCCGCGAGGATCTGCGCGCCGACGGTCTCCTGGACGAAGTGCAGTGGACCAACGCCGTGGCGTTCCTGCGCGTGCAGAGCAGGGTCGAGCCGCTCGACCGCACGAGCCTCCACCCCGAGCAGTACGACGTCGCGCGACGACTGCTCGAGAACTCCGGCGGAACCGTGGCCGAGAGCCTCGGTCGGCCGGGCGTGACCAAGGGGCTGCGCCGCCAGGACTTCGGAGTCGAGGAGTTCCTCTGGCGCGACCTGATGCGCGAGCTGTGGCACCCCGGCCGCGATCCGCGGCCGCCGATGCACATCCCGCGTCTGTTGTCGCACGACACCGATCGCGTGACGCTCTCGCGCGATCGCGTGATCGAGGGCGTGATCGCCAACGTGGCCAGCTTCGGGGCCTTCGTCGACATCGGACTCGAGCAGGACGGCATGGTGCACGTCAGCGAGGTGTCCGAACGCTACGTGCGCGATGCGCGCGAGCTCGTGAGCATCGGTCAGTGCGTGCGGTTGCGCATCCTCGACGGCGCTTCGCCGCGGGTCGCGCTGTCGCTCAAGCACGTTCCGGAGCCCGAGCGCGCGCCGCGGCCGTACGAGCGCGGCGACGGCGATCGTCGACCGCACGGCCACGGCCACGGCCGACCGGACCGGCGCGGCGGTCCGCGCGTCGAGGAGCGGCGCGAGCCTGCTGCTCCCGTGCGCGCGGCGACCACGCGACGCGATGGCCTGGTGACCGGCAAGAAGGGCGGGCGCGGCTTCGGCGGCGAACGTCGCGGCGGTCGCCCCGAGGGCGGAGGCGGCGGGTTCGGCGGCGGCGGCGGCTTCGGCGGTGATCGCCGCGGCGGGGCCGGTGGCCGCGGACCGCGCGATCGCGGCGCGAGCGACGAACGGCTCTCGCCGGACGAGATGCGCTCCCTGTCGTCGAAGGTCGGCAACAAGCCCTTCGCGAAGTTCTTCAAGGCCGCTGAGCCCCAGTCCGCCGAATCGGGCGGCGGGCAGCCCGCGCCTCGGAGCGAGTCCGAAGCCAGCGGCGCCGACGCGACCTGATCCCATCTGGGACGCAGGTCGCGCCGTCGCGGCGCGCGGTTCAGCCCTGGCGCCGCATCGCTTCGAGCGCGGCGCGGAGCCGTTCGTCTCCGAGCAGCGATTCGAGCTGGAGCAGTTTGGTCTTGGTGTCGAGGTCCTGCTGGGTCTCGACCATCAGCTGCTCGTCCCAGGTGGAGTCGACCCGCGAGCTGCGCGCGGCGCGTTCGAGGTCGGCCTGCGTCTGCGCGCCGCCCATGTCGAACTCGTCGGAGTGCGACGCGTGCTCGTGCGACACGGCCGGCAAAGGCGCGGCGACGTCTTCGAACTGATCGAGCAGCCCCAGCGAGCTCGACTGCGGCGCCAGCTCCTCCGGCGTCGGGACCTCCGACTCCACATACTCCGCCACGGGCGCCTCGGCGACGTACTCGGCCTCCGGCTGCTCGGCGTACGGCTCCTGAACGAGCGCGCTCTCGGGGAGCGGCTGGCTGCGCGTCTGCAGCAGCTCTTCCAGGCTGCGGCGCGAGTGTTCAACGGTGGCCGAGAGTTCTTCGACGCTGTCCTGCAGCGCGCTGTGGTGCAGGCGCAGCCGTTGTTCGACGCGCAGGCCGAGCTTGTCGAGTCCCGCCGCGAGCTGGAACACCGCGTCGCTGTTGTCGCGAGGCGCATTGCGCTCGATCGCTTCCGACAGCGCGCCTCGCGTCTGCGTGAGCTCTTGGCGCAGCTCGTCGATCTGGCGCACGCTCGACTCCTCGCGCGCGCGGGTGGACTCGAGCGACGAGCGGATCTCGACCAGCTCCGCGGCGATCTGCTCGAACAGCAGCGAAGCGTCGTACTGCATCTCGACGCGCGCGGCGTGCTGACCGCGGCGCACGAGCCCCAGCACCATCATCAGCGCTCCGCCGAGCATCACGACGCCCGACTCGACGCCCAGTTCGCCCAGCCGACTCGCGACCTTCGCAGCGGTCCACGAGAGGCTCGGGAGCGCCATCAGCGCGACGCCGCCGGCGAGCGCGAGCAGTCCCAGGAGCATCCACGCGGTGGCGTCGCCGCCGCCTGCGGAGTTCGCGCCGTTCGAGCGCGCCTGCGGCGCAACCGGTGCGCTGGCCGGGCTCTCCAGTTCGATCTGGGACTCGATTTCCGGGGCGGGCGATTGGGGGACGGCTCGGTGCGGCTTGGGCATGGCGAATGGCTCGGGCGCCGAGGGTGGCGCAGCGAGTGAGAGTCGGAGATTGGCCGACCGCCGCTGAAGCCCGGCGCCCGGAAGCGACGCAGCGAACCGCGCGTCGTGTCGAAGGACTTTCCACGTGCGCACGTCGAGGTCTGGGCGGACCGCGCGCTCGCGCTCGTTGGACCGGCGCGTCGAAGCACGCGCGTCGCGTTGGTTAGAGTGCGAGCGCTTGCGCCCCGCTCCGGCGGCGCAGCGCAGTACCCCGACCGGCCCACGCCTCCCACCCCACCCGCTCACCGTCCCCATGGCCCGCGCGCGCACCGTTCACGGAGTCTCGGTCTCGCCCGGCCTGGCGATCGGACCCGTGCACGTCGTCCAGGCTGCGCCCGACGCGGCGCCGACCTGGTCCGTGGCGGAGGGGGACATCACCGCCGAGATCGAGCGGCTCCGGCGCGCGGTCGAGGTCGCCGGCGAGGAACTCGCCCGGCGTCAGGCTCTCGTGGCGCGCGAGTCCTCGGAGCGCGACGCCCAGATCTTCGCGGTGCACCGCATGATCCTCGCCGACGCCGGCGCGACGCGCGAAGTCGAGGAGACGATCCGCGGCGAGCGCGTCAACGCGGAGACGGCCGTGCATCAGCTGATCGCGCGGCTCGAGCGCACGCTGCGCGGCCTGGAGGGCAACAGCGTGCGGAGCTACTCCGCCGACCTCGCGGATCCCTGGCGCGAAGTGCTGCAGGCGTTGCTCAACGTGACGCCGGCGCTGCCGCAGGGCGGCGCGGACAAGGTCGTGCTCGCTGCAGCGGTGCTCACTCCGCAAGTGGTCACCGCCGTCGAGCGCGGTCGCCTCGCGGCGGTCGTGGCCGAAGTCGGCGGGCGCTTCTCACACGCGGCCGTGCTCGCGCGAGCGTTCGGCGTGCCGTGCGTCGTGGGGCTCCCCGGATTGCTCACGCGCCTCGAGCAAGGCATGACGATCGCCGTCGACGGCGGTCGAGGCGTGGTCGAACTGCGTCCCGACTCCCAGCAGGTGGCGGAGTTCCATCAGCGGCGTTCGCGACTGGAGGCGCGCCGAGCTTCGCTCTCGGAGCAGGCCGACCTGCCGGCGCAGACCGCGGACGGCGTGCGCAAGGGCGTGCTCGTGAACATCGAGAGCGTCCACGACTTCGACATCTTCGACGTGCGCCAGAGCGACGGCGTGGGCCTGCTGAGGACCGAGTTCCTCTACATGGAGCGGCCGCAGTTTCCGTCCGAGGACGAGCAGTTCCGCATGTACCGGCGGGTGCTCGAGCGCATGGCGCCCAAACCGCTCACGCTGCGCACCATCGACATCGGCGGCGACAAGCGGCTGAGCTACTTCCAGACTCCGCACGAGGTCAACCCCGCGCTGGGCTGGCGAGGGATCCGCGTGTGCCTGGAGTGGCAGGACCTGCTGCGCGTGCAGTTGCGAGCTGCGCTGCGCGCCGGCTTCGGCAACGAGTTGCGCCTGCTGTTGCCGATGGTCGGCTCGCTCGAGGAGATCCTCGCCGTGCGCTCCATCTTCGACGGCGTTCGCAACTCGCTCGTCGAGCAGGGCTTCGAGGTCGAGCACGACACTCCGGTCGGAGTGATGGTCGAGGTGCCCTCGGTGCTCTTCACGCTCGAGCGCATCGTGCGCGAAGTGGACTTTCTCAGCGTTGGGACCAACGACCTGGTGCAGTACATCCTCGCCGCGGACCGCGACAATCCGTGGGTCGCCAAGCTCTACGAGCCGCACCATCCGGCCGTGTTGCGCGCGCTCGCGGACATCGCTCGCGTCGCCAACCAGGCGGGAACTCCGTGCGCCGTGTGCGGCGACATGGCGGACGATCCGGCGACCGCGCTGCTGCTGTTCGGCATGGGCTTCGACTCGGTCAGCGTCGCGCCGTACTTCTTGCCCGAGATCAAGTCGGCGATGCGACGCGTGACGCTCGCGGACGCGCGGCGCCTCGCAGTCGACGCGCTCGCGCAAGACACCATCGAAGGCGCGAAGCGCGTGCTGTCCACGATTCGGGAATCGCTCAACGGCGCGTGAAACGCGTCGCGTGTTGACGCGCCCTCGGACTTTCGCCGCTCAGCGCCGGCGCTATAGTCAGCCCACCATCGACCGCATGCCGCGGAAGGAGGACGGGTGCATCGGTTCCACTGGAACGACGAGGCCGAGCGCGGGCGGCGCAAGGGCCGTTGGACGCGGGCAGAGTTGGATCGCCTGCGCGACTCCTATGGCCTGCGGCCCGACGAGGTCATCGCGCGCGAACTGGGCCGATCACCGCAGTCGGTGCGCAAGATGGCCGAGGTCGTCTTCGAATCCGCGCGCAACGCCGGCCCCTGGACCGCGGGCGAGATCCAGCAGCTCAAGCGCTATCTGGGCGCGACGACGCCGCAGACCATCGCGCGGATCCTCGGGCGCGATCCCGAGCAGGTCGAGCAGCAGATCTTCGAGCTCGGCCGCATCCAGCAGAACACGCGCTGGACGCGCGAAGAGAACAGCGAACTGCGGCGCTTGTACGGCACCCGCAGCGACGCCGACCTCGCGGTGATCTTCGGTCGGTCCACCGAGCAGGTCGAACGTCAGGCGCAGAAGCTCTGCCTGGCCAAGGACAAGGCCTTCGTTCGGCGCGTGAACGGCGAAGGCGCGACGCGCATGCCGCGCTGGAGCGAGCAGGAACTCGCCCTGCTGCGCGAGCTGTATCCGCGCACCTCCAACCTCGACATCGCGCAGCAGCTCGGCCGTTCGGTGAAGAGCGTGGTGTCCAAGGCGCACCACATGGGGCTCAAGAAGGAGCTCGAGCGCTTGCAGGAAATGGGGCGCGAGAACGTGCGCCTGCGTTACCAGAGCTGAGTTCGTCGAGGGCGGGACGCGGCGCACGCGCGACCGCGGCGCGCTACCACAGCAGCAGCTTCATGCAGAACACGCTGCCGCCGGATTTGAGGTACTCGCCGGTGTCGACCTCGCGCACGGAGAACCCCGCCGCGCTCAAGCGCGCGCTCGTGCGTTCGCAGCCGCGCTGGATCCACACGCGCTGACCGTCGGGACAGAACGCGTTGGCGGCGAGCAGTTGCCGGCCCTCGCGTGCATCGGCTTCGATGCGACGCGGGATCGTGCGCTCGATCAGACGCTGCGACGCGCTCGAGAGCGCGTCGGGGAGCCACAGGCACGTGCGCTCGTCGAGCAGCGCCAGCGCCGTGTCGAGGTGATAGAAGTCGGGGTCGACCAGCTCCAGCGGAGCGATCGTGGCCTGCGTCCAACGCGCGACCGAGCGCCACGCCTCCAGCGACGAGCGCGGGCCGACTCCAGCCCACAGCAGCGCGCGACCGGGATGCCACAGGCCATCGCCCATCCCTTCCAGCGGCGCCAGTCGATCGATGCGCCGCACGTCGTAGCCGAGGCCACGCACGCCGCCGAGGACGTGAGCGACTTCTCCGCGACGCTGCGGCCAGCGCATGTTCGACGCCAGCGCGAGCGCGCGGCCGGTGACGCTGGCTTCGCGCGGGATCGGCAGCGCCTGGTTCGCGCAGAACACGAGGTCCGGGTGAGCGCTCAGCGCCGGGAGCACGTGGACGTCGAGTCCGGCTTGTTCGAACTCGCCGCGCAACGCGCTCCACTGTTCGCGCGCCACGCGCCGGTCCACCCGCTCGAGCTGACCGTCGTCGCCCAGCATGTGCGGATTGATGGCGTACGCCACATCGAACTCCGCCGGATCCGCCATGACGACGCGACGCGGTCGCGGCACGCGCGGGCAGTCCGCCAGCCGCAGCGTCGACGTCGGCCGCAGTTCGAGCTGCGCGTTCATCGCAGGGCCCGAATTGATCGCGCGTTCACTGGCAGATGCGCGCGCGAAGCGCGTTGCTCAAGCTGGACGCGAACGACGCGCTCGGGTCGCGACTCCAGAACTGGAAGACGACCTCCTGCCCCAGTTGCAGCGCGGGATCGACGCCGGAAGCGATGTAGGTGTTGAACTCGTACACCAGCAGGCCGGAGCAGTTCACCGTCACTTGCGAGCCGCCGGTCGGACGCGGAGGCATGCGGCGGATGGGCGAGCCGACGCAGGCGTATCCGCCCTGGAAGGGCGTCGCGTTCGGCCAGTAGCCGTACATCATCACGCCCATCTTCTGGCTGAGGACCTTCTTCGCGCCGATCCAGAACGGCAGCGCGAGCGATGCGCTGGGGTGGCCCGTGAACTGGATGTAGGGCGTGCAGCCGAGCGAATTGACCTTCGCGGTGCAGTACGTGACCGGCGGCGCGCCGCCATCGCACTCGCACGTGTCGAGCGTCCCGTTCGCGTTCCAGTCGAGGTCCGGATCGGCGGCGATCTCGCAGCCGTCGAGCACTCCATTCCCGTCGCAGTCGGTGTCCACGCCGCTCGTCACGTCGCAGTCGTCGGGCACGCCGTTCGAATTGCAGTCCTGCGCGACTCCGTCGGCGATCTCGCAAGCGTCGGCGTAGCCGTTGAAGTTGCAGTCCGGCTGACTCTGCGCGCTCTCGATGCGGTAGATCTCGCCGTCCGAGTCGAGCACGTACAACTCGCCGGCGCCGTCGACGGCGAGCGATGGGATGGCGGCGATGCTCACCGGCCCGCCAGGAGGCTCGAGCTCCGCGGTGCGGTCGCGGAAATCAGTGACCTGACCGCCGACCATGCGGAAGCTCCACACGCGCGAGCTGCAGAAGTCGGCGAAGAAGTAGGCCCCTTGGAGCCCGCAGATGGCCGTGCCGCGGTAGACGTAGCCGCCCACCACGGCGCAACCCAGGTTGTGGGGATAGTCGTGCACGGGCGCCGTCAGCGCCGACGACGAGCACGAGCAACCCGTCCAGCCGGTGCACTGCAGACCTTCCATGCAGCGCCAGCCGAAGTTCCGATTGGGCGCGTTGGCGGCGACGAAGTCGATCTCCTCGCGCGCTTCCTGTCCGACGTCGCCGACGTACAAGTCACCGTTCGACGCGTCGAAACTGAAGCGCCAGGGATTGCGCAGGCCGAAGTGCCAGATCTCGCCGAGCGCCGCACTCGATCCGAAGTACGGGTTGTCGGCGGGGATGTAGGGCGGCGGGAGATCGACGTCGAGTCGCAGGAGCTTGCCGTGCAGCGTGTCGAGCGCCTGTCCGTTCCCGATCGCCGCGTGGCCGGGTCCCTGGTCGGCCCAGCCGCCGCCGTCACCCGTGCCGATGTACAGCTTGCCGTCGGGCCCGAAAGCGATGCAGCCTCCGTTGTGGTTGGGCTGCGGCTGCGGCAGCGTGAAGATCACCAATCCACTGCCGGCGTCGGCCAAGTTCGGCTGAGCGCTCACGCGGAAGCGCTCGACCACCGTCGCTCCGCTGCTGCGCGCGGTGTAGTTGACGAAGAAGTAGCCGTTGCTCGTGTAGTCGGGGTGGAACGCGAGCCCGAGGACTCCGCGCTCGCCGCCCGCGACGATGCGGTCCAATCCGCTCGCGCCCAGGTCGATGAACGGCGTCGGCAGCACGACCCCGTTGCTCAGGATCTTGATCTTGCCCGACTGCTCGACGACGAACAGTCGCTGCAGGTCACCCGTTGGAGCCGCTGCGAACACGGGCTGCGTGAAGCCCCACGCGACTCGCCGGGCCTGCAGCGTCTGAGCGGGCGCGCTGGCGAGGAATGAGCCGAGCAGGGTGACGATCAGGGGGAGCAAACGCATGGCGGGGGGAGCGCTTGGGGGAGCGGAGCGTCGTACTGTGCCAGAGCTCGCCGTTCTCGCAAGGCGCCGAACGCGATGCAATTTCTCTTCGCCGGACGCGACCGAAAAAAAGCCCGTGACAAGGGGCCCGCGCTGCGCGCGAGCACGACGCACGCTGGCGCTGCGGAGCTGGCGACGCGGTCAGCGTGAGCTGCGCCCGCGCGCCGTGCTCACGGCCGCACGTCGAACGACAGTGCGTCGGTCAGGCCGACGGGCTGCGGCGAGAGCGGGTCGCGCGTCCAGTACTGGCAGTAGGCGCTGTCGCCCACGCTCAGGCCCTTCGCGGCGAACCAGGCGTGCGAGAGGAAGGTGTCGTGTTGTCCGCTGCAGTCGTTGGTCCCCGAGCTGCCGCCTGCGTTCTGCACGCCCCCGCGCACGACGGGCGGCTGGACGCACAACGTGCCCCCGTAGAACGGCGACGCCGTGGGAGCGAAGCCCACGAAGAGCAGGCCGTTGCGCTGGTTCAGCACGTTGCTCGCGAGCACGTGGAAGTCGTCGGCGCCGCTGAGCGTCGGCGTTCCGCTCCACGCGATCGCCGGCGTGCATCCCAGGCCGTTGACCTTGGCGGTGCAGTAGGTCTGCGGCGGCGCGTACGTGCTGTACACGCGCGCGAACACGTCGGTCGAGACTCCCGGGCCCTCCCAGGTGAACGCGACGGACCCGCTGGTCGGATGCATCGCGAGGCTGGGGCGGCGGTGATCGCCCGGCAGGTCCTCGTTGACGATGAACTCGGCGCCGACCGGTTGGAAGTTGGCGTCGAAGCGCTGC
Organism: uncultured Planctomycetia bacterium; assembly: GCA_938003765.1. GTDB lineage: Bacteria > Planctomycetota > UBA1135 > UBA1135 > WYBT01. The sequence goes on along the minus strand of CALKYE010000025.1, from coordinate 10,159 downwards.
GCGCGGATGTCCGCATTGCCGGCGGACCAGTCCTCCCAGCACACGATGAAGTTCCCGAGCGCATCGCACGCCACGCGCGGATTGCGCTGCGAGCTGAGGACCGTCGTGTTGACGTGAATCGGCTGCGGCGTGAGCAGGTTCGCGTCGTTGTCGTACACCTGCGCGTAGATGCCCCACGTGGTTCCGACTTCGCGCGCCGCGTCCTCCCACACGACGATGAAGCGCCCCGCACCGTCGGCCACCACACGCGGTTCGCGTTGATCGCCCGCGGCGTCGGCGCCGCTGAGCATCGCGAAGGGAGCAGCTTGAAGCGCGACTCCGTTTGCGTCGTACAGCCGCGCCCACAAGTTGGTGCCGGAGCCGACGCCGAACGCGCCCGAGTAGTCGACGAACACCATCAGCATTCGGCCGTTGGGCGCGATCGCAGGCGCGGTGTCGACCTGGGCTCCGTTGCCCCAGGTGCTGATGTCGATGTCGCCCGTCGCGAACGTTCCGTTGGCGTTCACCAGCCGGAACAACGGATCGCCATCCCAGTCACCCGACCAGGCCACGACCCAGCCGCCCGCCGGGCGCTGCGCGATCAGCGGACGCCACTGCGAGGCTTGCCAGATCTGATTGATCTGGAACTCCGCCGCGGCCGGGATGCCGTTCGGCGCGACGATCATCCCGAAGATGCCCATCTGCTCGCCGTCGTGACCGTTGCGCTCCGACCAGGCGATCAACTGTCGACCGTCGAGCGAGAAGCAGGTCTCGGCTTCGTCCTGGATGTACTGCGTGTAGAGCGGGTTGCAGTTGATGTCGCCGGTCAGCGGCGCGCCGTCGATCGTGAACTGGCGCGCGCGCGGGTCCTGGCCGTTGCTGAACGAGAAGCCCAGCCGTGCGGAGTCGGGCGAGATGTCCACGCGCGACCAGTACTGCGCGAAGTTGGCCGAAGCGTTGACGCGGAATTGCGGGCCCGAGGGCGAAAAATTGTCGCTCGGGGCTGCAGCTAGCGCGCTGGAGAGGACGCTGACGACTGCGAGGGCGCCGACGCTGCGGCGTCGGCCGAGGCGTGAAGAACGCGGGAAAAGCATGGCGGCGCGGGCTGAGCGGGTGGGGAGAGCGGTCCAACGCACGGGCGCCGGAACGAGGCCGAGAAGAGTCTACCACCGTGTCTCGCATGGGCCCGGGGAAGCGCGCGTCGCGCGGCGCGGAGCTTGCGCCACTGGACAAGTAGCGATAAACACGGAGTGAATGTCTGCGTTCGGCGCTCGCGACCGCTCTCCCTTCGCATGGCGTCAGCGCACCGCGGCTGACGTTTCTGAGCTGCCATTGACCGTTGTGACGGTGGTCAGCACGGAGGAGGAGTTCGACTGGAACGCGCCGTTCCAGAGCGAGAACGTGAGCACCGAGGCGATGGCCTCGATCGGCGTCGGGCAGTCGCTGTTCGAACGCTGCGGCGTGCGCCCGGTGTACGTGATCGACTACCCGATCGCGGCGCAGGAGCGCGCGTGGCGCCAACTGCGCGAGTGGGCCCACGCCGAGCGCTGCGAGATCGGCACGCACCTTCATCCATGGGTCTCGCCTCCGCTCGAGGAGCGACTCGGTTCGCACGCGAGTTTCCCTGGCAACCTCGACGCGCCACTCGAGCACGCCAAGCTCCAGCGACTGACGGAGACCATCGAGAGCAACCTCGGCGTCCGGCCGCGTTGCTATCAAGCCGGACGCTACGGCTTCGGTCCGAACACCGCCGATGCGCTGCGCGCGCTCGGCTACCGCGTCGACTTCAGCGCCGCGCCGCCGTTCGACTACAGCCGCGACGGCGGGCCCGACTACTCGCGCACGCCCACTCAACCCGCCTGGCTCGGCGAGGGTCGCTCGTTGCTCTCGGCGCCGGTCTCGGGCGCCTTCGTCGGTCGCGCCGGCGAGGGTGCGGCGCGTCTGTACTCGCTCGCCGGCTCGCGCATCGGCGCCGCGCTCAAGTTGCCGGGACTTCTCGCTCGAACCGGAATGGTGGAGCGCATCCGACTCTCGGCGGAAGGGCACTCGTTCCCCGAGTTGCTGCGTTTGACGCAGGCGCTGATCGAGCGCGGCGATCGCGTGTTCGTGTTCAGCCTGCACAGCCCGTCGTTCCAAGTCGGCGGCACGCCGTACGCCGCTGACGCCGAGGCGCATCGTCGCTTGCTCTCGACCTGCGAAGAGTTCTACGAGCACATGTTCGGCGACCTGGGGGCCGTCAGCATGACCGGCTCGGAGTTGTTCGAGTCGCTGCGCGCGCGCTCCAGGACGGTCGCCACGCCGTGAACGTGCTGGGCCTTTCGCCGCTCGACAAGGACGCGCACGCATCCCTGGTCGTCGACGGACGCGTGCTGTTCGCCTCGGGCGAGGAGCGCTACTCGCGCGTCAAGCAGCAGTCGGGCTTTCCGGCTCAGGCGATCGAGGCAGCGCTGGCGTTCGCGCGACTCTCGCCGGAGTCGATCGACACGGTCGCCTACCCGTTCCTCGACGCGGCCTCCGAGCGCTCCGCGATCGAGAGCGCGTTCAAGACCGACGCGGCCTTCGAGGACGCCTTCGAGCCCCCGTCGCTCGAACCGTTGCTCGCGCAGGCGCTGGCGCGGGTGCCCGCGCGCGGTGAGCCGATCCACGGCCTGGCGGAGCCGAACTTCCGCATGCGCAAGGGCGCCGCGAAGGAGCACTTCTATCGCCTCGCCGGCACGCACCCGCGCGCTTCGCGCTTCGCTGCGCGACGCATCGCGAAGGACTGGGCGCAGCGCGCGATCGCCGATCACGAGCACTGGCAACGCGAGCTCGAGGCCGGTCTCGCCAAGCTCGGGCTGCAGGGCAAGCTGCGCCGCAGTGAGCACCACCTCTCGCACGCGGCGAACGCGTACTACTCGAGCGGCTTCGAGCGCGCGTTGATCGTCACGCTCGACGGCTATGGAACCGGACTCGCCGGATCGGTGAGCCTCGGCGAAGCGGGGCGCATCGAGCGCCTGCACGGCCAGCGCTTCCCGCACTCGCTGGGCAGCTTCTACGAGATGGTCACGAGCTCGCTCGGCTTCAAGCCCGATCGTCACGCGGGGAAGATCGTCGGGCTCGCCGCGTACGGCGATCCGCGCGTGCTCGCCGACGTGCTGCTGAGCCGCGTCGACCGCAGCCGCGCGGGCGAGTTCGCGATCTACCAGAACCTCAACGTGCACCTCTCGCGACGGCTCGCGGCCGAGTTCCCGGTCGTCGACGTCGCGGCCGCGTACCAGCACGTGCTCGAAGTGCTCGCCTGCGATTACGTGCGCGAGTGGATGCGACGCACCGGAGCGCGACACGTCGTGCTGTCCGGCGGCGTGACCGCCAACGTGAAGATGAATCAGCGCATCCACGAGATCGACGGCGTGGAGGGCTTGTTCGTCTACCCCAACATGGGCGACGGCGGCTGCGGCACGGGACTGGCGATGCACCTGTCGTGGCCGGGCGGCGTGCGCGAAACGGTGCGCGACGTGTACCTCGGCCCCAGCTTCGACGAGGCGCAGATGAAGGCCGCGCTCGACGAAGCGGGCCTGCGCTTCGAGGCGCCGGCGGACCTGGCGAGCCACGTCGCGCGCAAGCTGCACGAAGGCGTGGTCGTCGCGCGCTTCGACGGTCGCATGGAGTACGGCCCGCGCGCGCTGGGCAACCGCTCGATCCTCTACCACGGGCGCGAGCCCAAGGTGAATCAGTGGCTCAACCAGCGACTGGGCCGCACCGAGTTCATGCCCTTCGCGCCCGTCACGCTGTGGGAAGCCGCATCCAAGTGCTACCACCGCGTCGGCGGCGCAGCGCACGCCGCTGAGTTCATGACGGTCACCTTCGACTGCACGGACTTCATGAAGAGCACTTGCCCCGCCGCCGTCCACGTCGACGGCACGGCGCGGCCGCAGTTGATCCGACGCGAGGTCAACCCGGGCTACTACGACATCCTGCGCGAGCACGAGAAGCTCTCGGGCAGCCCCTCGCTGATCAACACCAGCTTCAACATGCACGAGGAGCCGATCGTGGCCTCGCCGCGCGACGCCGTGCGCGCGTTCCTCGACGGCCGCATCGACGCGCTGGTGATGGGCCCGTTCTACGTCGAGAACCCCGAGCGCGCGCGCTGATCGGGGGCGCCGCGTTCACGAACGCGCGCGGCGTTCGTCCTGATGCGGCGGGGCGACGTGGAAGTTGTGAGCGAGCGTCAGCAGGCGCTTCATCTCGGTCGAGAAGTGCCGGCGTCGCAGGAACGTCACGAGGTAGTCGAGGAAGTCGAGCGGCAGGACCAGCGCGTAGTACGCGAGCCATGCGCCGCGCGCGCCGAGCGGACCGAGCGGACCGGCGTCCCACGGCGCGAGCACGAGGTCGACGGCGCAGGCCAACGTGAGCAGCACGAGTCCGACGTCGAAGTTGGTGAGCAACGCCCGCAGCGTCACCAGGTCCAAGTGCAGTTGAAACGCGGGCGCGTCGACGGGGTGCGTGACCGCGGCCGTAGGCGCGCCGCTCGCGGCGTGACTCGACGCCGCGCTCGTGGACGACGACTCGCCGTCAGCCTGCTCGCGCAGGTGCTCGCTCGACGCGGGCGCGCCGATGCGCGCGCGGCGCAGCACGTCCTTGAGGAACAGGATCCCCGGGATCTCGATCAGGATCTTGCGCCACAGCGTCGCCGTCGAAGCTGCGAACGCTGCGCACAGGGCCCAGCTCGCGTCGAACTCCCGCCACAACCCGACGCCGACGCCGAAGAACGCCAGCGGCTTGATCAGCATGTGGAACAGGTAGTCGTAGTAGCCCCACTGGACGTTGACGACCTTCTGCCAGCGCGCGACCTCGCCGTCGACGCAGTCCAGCACGTAGTACATGACCAGCGCGACCGCGCCGAACAGCGCCCAGCCTCCGCTCCCGACCTGCAGCGCGGCGCCGACCAGGCCGCTCACCAGGAAGCCGACCGAGGCGTAGTTGGGGCTGAGCCCGAGGTCGACGAACAGCTTGGTGATGACGAGGGAAGCGTGGTCGCCGAACAAGAGCCCGGCCACGTCGTTGCCAGCCCGCACGGGACGCTGGCACACCTCGCGAAGTTCCTTCCAGCTGGCGCCCATGCGCGCAATCAGGGTCGGCCGATGCTGCTGCCGGGGTTGAGGCTCATCGCGCGCGAGAAGTGTAGCGCCCCGCTGAGGAGTCGGCGGCGCGCGTTCAGCTCGAGCGCAGTCGAGCGCTGCGCAGCCACTCCAGCGCCGAGCGACGCTCGGAACCGGTCGTCGCGCTCCAGCACGCCAGAGGCGCCCACAGCAATGCCGCGAGCAGTTTGACTGCGAAGAGCGGTGTTCCCACGGGCCAGGCCGGCGCCAGAACTGCTGTCGCGGCGAGCGCGCCGAGCAGCGCCGGAACGAGCACGCGCCGCCACTGGATGTCGAGCGGGTACACCTCGCGGCTGAGGGCGTGCGTGGCGACGCACAGCACCGCGAAGGTGATCACCGTGGCCAGCGCGGCGCCCTGGAAGCCGAGCACGGGCAGGAGCACGAGGTTGGTGAAGCCGTTGACCAGCGCGGCGGCCGCAGTGAGCAACGGCAGCCGCGTCGTGCGCTTCACCGCGTAGAAGCCGGTCTGGAGGAACTGGAACAAGCCCCAGAACCAGTAGCCCAGCGCGATCCAAGGCACGGCCGGCCAGGAGCGGTGGAATCCGCTGCGCGTGGCGGCGACGCGCACCAGATCCTCGGCGAACAGCGCCACCAGCGTCGCCGCCGCCGTGAGGATCAGCAGGAACAGCGGAGCGAGCCGCGCCACGAGCTCGCGCTGGCGCTGCGGATCGACGATCGAGAACACGAACGGGTACCAGATCAGCAGGAACGGGCCGAGGACGAGGTAATTCGGCACGTAGCCCAGCTTGTAGGCGAGCGTGTAGAGGCCGAGCTGCTCCGGTCCGCAGATCGCGCCCACCAGATAGCGATCGAGCGAGTGCAGGCAGAACTGCAGCACTCCGTTGGGGATCAGCGGCGCCGCGTAGGCGAACAAGCTCGCGAGCACTGCGCCCGAGAACGCGGCCCCGACGGCGCGCGCATTGATGGCGGTCGAGAGCAGCGCGAACAGCGCCTCGCTGATGAGCACGGCCCACAGGAGTCCGGGCAGTCCGGCCTTGAAGTGCACCAGCGCGACGACCTGCGCGGCGATCTCGAACACGAGCTTGGTCACCGAGAGCGCGCCGAACACGGCCGAGCGCTCTTGCGTCTGCAGCACCTTGTTCTGCAGCTCGCGCACGGTCTGGAACACGAAGATGCCGAGCGCGATCTGAGCCAGGTGCGGCAGATCGGCGGCCTCGCTCGGCAACCAGTGCGCCCAGCGGGGTGCGAGCGCGCCCAAGACCAGCGCCGCGAGCAGCGCGGAGCCGCTGACGGTCGCGATGGCCGTGCTGAGCACCGCTCGCCGCCGGCCGGGGTCCGCGCTGTCGAAGTACAGCCGCGACATGGCCGCGCTGATGTTGATGCCGCACACCTGCGCGAGCACGGCGAGGGTCACGGCCAGCAGCTCGCGCGTCGCGAAGTCGCCCTCGCTCAGGTAGCCGGTGGTCAGCGGCAGGAGCAGGAAGCTCGCCAGCCGGCCGAGCTGTTCCGCCACCGCGTAGATCGCCGTGTGCTTGGTGAGTTTGGCGATGGCTTGTCGCAGCACAGGGGCGTCCGCGCAGCACTCGACGGCGCGCGGGCGTGGCGAAGTCTACGCGGGCCGAACGCGTGGGGCTTTCGTCTCCCAGGCCAGGGTTCGACTCTCAGCGGGGGCGTGCGGCAGTGTTCTCCGCAGGCGCAACTCGCTGGCGTTTCGAGCTCGCTGCGCGACTTGGCGTCTCGGGTTCGACGGACGGGCCGGCGACGTCACACGCCGCCTCCGCGCAGCGCACCGGACGCGAACGGACTCGCGCAGCGCCGCGGACGGTCAGCGCGCACCTGACGCGCGTCGTCTGGATCCGCTGTGGAGGCGCTGGATCAGTAGCGCCGCACGACGCCGATCACGATGCCGCGGACCTCGACACTCGGCGCGAAGATCGGCTTGAGGGCCAGGTTCGCCGGCTGCAAGCGATAGCCGCCGCGCTCGCGGTACAAGCGCTTCAAGGTGGCCTCCTCGCCCGGGAGCACCGCCACGACGAGATCGCCATCGACCGCGTTCGAGCGCCGCTCCACGAGCACGACGTCTCCGTCGTGGATGCCGTCGTCGATCATCGAGTGCCCGCGGACGCGCAGCGCGTAGACCTCGCGATCGTCCGGAACGATGTCGGCCCAGGACAGCGGCTCCGGCGTCTCGATGGTCTCGATCGGCACGCCGGCCGCGATGCGACCGAGGATCTGCACCGAAGCGCCCTCGGGCGCCGTGTCCGCGCCGGCGCCATCGACCAGCACGAGACCGCGACTGACGTGCTTGGCGGAGCGCTGGAGAGCGCCCTTGCGCTCCAACTCGGCGACGTGGCCGAAGATCGTGACCTTGTTGACGCCGAAGTGTTGCGCGACCTCCTCGAGCGTCGGGCTGTAGCCGTGCTCGCTGGAGTACGCGCGGTAGAAGGCGAGGATCTCGTGCTGCCGACGCGTGAGCGGGATCGAGGTCATGGAGTGGGGCCAGTCGTGGCGTGGACTGCGGCGCGAGACGCTACACGAAGAACAGGGCGACGATGGCGCCGAACATCACGGCGAACGAGAGCAGCTCGGTGGAAACCTCGCCCGCCGCGATCGACAGCGCGGGCGAAGGGGATGCGTTCGATCGCGCGCCGCGCCAGTCCGCGCGCAGCTCCGACCACGAAGGCAACAGCGAGAGCACGGCGCCGCCGAACGCCGCGAGCGAGCGGCGCGCGCGTTGGAGAGCATCGCGGGAGCTCACGCTGGCGCTGGAGAGCTGTGCGCGCGAGTCGGCCGCGACGCAGCGATCGACGTGCAGAGCAACCGGAGCAGCTTCGATCGACGTTCCAAGCGTCGGGCTCGGCGTCACGGGCGCGCTCGAGCGAGCAGCGCTCGCGTGGATCGAGTTCGCACTGAACGAGCTCGCACTGAACGAGCTCGCACCGATCGAACTCGTACGCGGCGCGGGTGCGCGCTGGGCGGCGACGTCGGCGCGGGTGCGCGCTGCGCGCAGCGTGGTCGCCAGTGCGCGCGTCGACGGGAACACCGGCACGGGAACGCGAGCCCGCGCGAACCCGGACCTCGAGCCACCTTCCTGGGAACCCAGTCCCGCGGAGCGGCTCCCCAGGGAGTTCGAACGGCGGATGAAGTCGGTGGCGAGGTCGGAACGCATGGCGGGCTCCAGGGTCGAAGTGAGAGTGGGTGACGCGGGCCGTGAGCGGGGTCGGCGCCCAGCGGCTGGTTCGGGCGAGCGGTGATCGGTGGCGGTTCAGGAGCGCGGTTCAGGGCTGGATCTGGTGCTCGATCTGGGGCTCGGCTTGTTGCTCGGGGCTCGGGTTCGTGCGGCCCGGGCGCGGAGGCCGCGCTGAGCTGGGCGCCGCGAGGGCGAACCCCGTCGGAGCGCCAGCTCGGCCCCCGGCAGCGCTGCCCTCGATCGACCTGGGCGACCCTATCGCGCCTGTTCGGGCCCGTCACGAACAAAAACCGAAAAGAACCCTAATACGGTCGCCAGCGGCCTGCGCAGGGCCCTCCAGGGCGCTTTGCGACCCCGTCAGCGCGGGGCGAACACGAACACGGGCTAACAGGTCTTCGCGATGTCTGCGGCCTCGTGGGCGGGGGCCGTGCGCGCCGACGTACACTGAGTGCTTCGCTTCGAAGCGCCCGATCGCGAGCATCAATGGACCGACTGAACACCCTCGATTTCGAGCTTCCGCGCTATCTGGCCCCCTTCGAGACCCGGCGTCTGCCGACCTATCGCTTCGACGTGCTCGTCGTGGGCAGCGGCGTCGCGGGTTGCAGCGCAGCGCTCGCCGCGGCCGCGGCCGGGAGCTCGGTCGCGATCCTGGCCAAGGACGATCTGATCGAGACGAACACGCACTACGCGCAGGGCGGAGTGGCGGCCGTGCTCTCGCCGTCGGACTCGTTCGAGGCGCACGTCGCGGACACGCTCGAGGTGGGCTGTGGACTGTGCGACGCGGACGCCGTCGATCGCATCGTGCGCGGCGGACCTGCGGCCATCGAGCGCTTGATGGAGGCCGGTGTGTCGTTCGACCGCCGCGCCGACGGCGACCTGGACCTCTCGCGCGAGGGCGGACACAGCCATCACCGCATCGTGCACTCCGGCGGCGCAGCGACGGGCATCGAGATCCAACGCGGCCTCGCCGAGTCCGTGCGCGCCAGCCGCGACGTCGCGCTGTTCACGTCGTGCTTCGCGATCGATCTGGTCTCCGGCGCGAACGGCCGCGTGATCGGAGTGCTGGCCTGGACCTCGCGCAGCGAACTCGTGTTGTTCTCCGCAGCGCAAGTGATCCTGGCGACCGGCGGTGGTGGTCAGCTCTTCCGCGAGACGACCAACCCCGCGATCGCCACGGGCGATGGGGTGGCGATGGCGTTCCGCGCCGGGGCGACCCTGCGCGACATGGAGTTCTTCCAGTTCCATCCGACCTGCCTCTACATCGCCGGTGCGGCGCGCGTGCTCGTGAGCGAGATCGTGCGCGGCGCCGGCGGCGTGTTGCTCGACAAGAACCGCGTGCGCTTCATGCCGGAGTACCACCCCGCGGCGGAGCTCGCTCCGCGCGACGTGGTCAGCCGCGCCTGCTTCCGGCGCATGGTCGAGACGAACGACACGAGCGTGTACCTCGACCTGTCGGGCCTCGAGCGCGATCCGCACCAGCTCTTCCCGCACATCAGCCGCATCTGCCAGTACTTCGACATCGACATCAAGCGCGATCCGATCCCGGTGCGCCCGGGCGCGCACTACATGGTGGGCGGCATCGCCGTCGACGCGGACGGGCGCACGAACGTCGCCGGTCTGTGGGCCGTGGGGGAGTGCTCCAGCTCGGGCCTGCACGGCGCCAACCGCATGGGCTCGAACTCCCTGCTCGAAGGCCTGGTGTGCGGCGCGCGCGCCGGCGAACGCGCCGCGGCGGACGGCAAGGACTTCCCGCTGATCCCGATCGACTCGCGCCTGCGCGTCGAGCGCCCGCGCGGCTCGAGCGACGTGCGGCTGGGGATCCAGGACATGACCTACTCGCTCAAGAGCCTCATGTGGCGCCAGATGGGCATCGTGCGCAGCGGCGCGGCGA
>CALKYE010000024.1 GCA_938003765.1 uncultured Planctomycetia bacterium | reverse complement strand
GCGGGCGCGTAGGACCTCGTCAAACGACCTCGCACGGACTGGAGCTGTCCGCCGACCCAACCCTCGAGCGGCAACTCGAGCGGCAGACCGGCGTGCGTGGGTCCCTTGACCCACAGCGCGTGGCCGAAGCGCTGCCGCGTGCGCGCGAGGTGAGCTTGTTCGAGCGCCGACCGCTCGGGCGCGTCCTGCGTTGACTGTGAGTTGAGTGGCGCGGCGCCGAGCGTCACTGCGAACAGCGCGAGCGCGACAGAGACCAGCAGCGGAGCAGAGGTGCGCATGGCGGATCTCCTACAGGAGCCCGGGCAGGGTCTCGACCGTGATGCTCGGCGTGTTCGAGCTCGACAGCGCGCGGTATCCCTCGGCTCCAAGCCAAGCTCGTCGCACGTTCCAGCCCGGCGTCCCCGGCAGCGCGCTCGGCTCGCCGTCCTCGTCGAGCTGCAGGCAGGTGTCCGAGACGCTCGCGCTCGCGTCGTCCGTCACGATGTGGTGGTAGCTGAACCCGTGGTTGCCGCTGCTCCACAGGTCGAGCGTGTAGTCCGGAGCGCCGATGCCCCAGATCGCGCGCAGGCTCATCGGCCCCAGGCGCGCGGGCTTCACGTCGAGCGCCCCGATCATCGAGAGCATGGTCGTCGACGCGCCCATGTTGTCGCTGCAGTTCACGTACACGCCGAGCGCGTGGTTGTTGAGCAGGCGCGAGAGGTTCATGCGCCAACTGCTGAACTGGAAGTAGTGCGTCGACCCGTTGTTCCCGCCCAGCGACGGCGCGTCGTACTTCACGCCTTCGAGCGCGGTCGCGATCCCGCCGTTCTGCCCGAAGAAGCCCTTGATGAAGGCCTCGGTCAGACTCGCCTGGTCGGTGATCGCAACGCCGAGCGTCGCGCTCCAGCTGGCGACGTAGTCGACGACCTCGACCCACGGTCCGGAGTGCTGCACGCCCGGCGCGCCGGGGCGGAAGCGCGGCGTCGCGAGCAGCGTGTAGAAGCGCAGCGGAATCGAAACGCTTCCTGGGATCGCTCGCCACGCGGGCGCGTTCGCGCCGCGGTGCTCGAAGCGCAGCGTGATCGAGGTGTCGACGCGCTGGACGTTGCTCGGCAGCGGAGGGAGATCGACGACGGCGAACCCGCTCGGCGTGACCAGCTCCCACCCGCTCAACACGTCGCCCTGGTCGCAGCGCACACGGATCTGCTCGTTCGCGAGCGGATAGCCGACTCCCATGGGTCCGCCGTGAGCGCTGGTTCCGCTCGCGCCGAAGCGCAGCTCGAGCCTGGGTCGCGCGCCGCGGATGTAGGCGAGCGGGTAGTTGTGCGTGCTCGTGTTGTAGTTCGAGCCGCTGAGCGCGGGCGAGGCCGTCGAGTCGTGCGGCGCCACGGACGGCCGCGGCTCCGCGTTGTTCAAGTCGAGCTCCGAGCCCCCCGTCGGCGGCGCGACGTTCTTGTACTCGTGCACCGCCGGCGTGGCGTAGAACGCGTAGCCCGCGCCCTTCATGAAGTACACCATCTGGAACTCGTCGTCGCCGGCCGGGCTGTCCTGCGCTTCGATCTCGGTCACGCCCAAGCGCACGATGTCGAGGCCGCGCGTCGCCGGTCGGCAACCGGCGCCCGAGAGCACGAGCTCGTAGCGCCCCGTGTCACAGCGCGCGCCCGACGCTTCGCGCCCCTTCCAGCGAACGTGAACCGAGCGCTCGCCCGCGACGAGCTCGCCGCTCCACAACGTCGCGACGAGCGCTCCCTGGCGCCGCACCTCGAGCGTCGCGTCCGCTGTCGCGCCGGGCGTTTCGAGGCGCAGCTCGAAGCTCGCGAAGGCGTCGTCGAGCTTGGGGTCGAACACGCGCGTCGCCGCTCCGAAGCCGAGCTGCGGTCCGTCGAGTTCGGGCGCGACCAGTCCCGGGGCCTGCGGGGCGCCGAGAGCCTCCGACGCGGGAAGGCCGGCCAGCAGCGCTAGAACGAGAGCTGTTCGCACGACGAGGCTCCTGACTGGGTCGCACCAAGCGAGGTCGCAACAGCTCGAGACTCGGCGCGGCGACCCATCGACAAGGTCACGCTACCTGCGGGACTTGGATCAGTCACCGGCCCGCGCAGCGCTTCCGAGCGGCGCGTGACAGATCGGCAACAGCGCGCGGCGGGCGTCGGCTCTAGGAGCCCGGCTCGTACAGGCCGAGCACCGCGCCCGCGGGGTCCTTGATCAGCGCGAAGCGACTCGCGCCCTGCGGACGGATCGGAGTCACCTGCTTGCCGCCGCGGCGCCTGCACTGCTCGAGCGAGGCCTCGAGGTCGGCCACGACGACGTACATGATCCACTGACTGGGGATGTCCGAGTTCACTCCGCGCTTGTGGCACACGCCAGCCTCGGGCGTGTCCGTCGCGGGCGGGATCATGCAGTAGTCGCTGTAGCCCCCCATGTCGATCGGCATCACCTTCCAGCCGACGACGGACGAGTAGAAGTCGCGCACCGCGTCAGCGTTCTTCACGGTCAGATCGCGCCACGCGATCGAACCGACCAGCGGCTTGGGCTCGCGAGCCGCGCTCGATGTCGTCTTGCGCTTGGGCGCAGCCTTGCGGCCGGTCTTGCTCGACTTCGCGCGCTTCTTCGCGGGTGCTTTTGCTGCTTTGCGGGTTGCCATGGAGGCCTGAGGCTCGGGGTGGAGTGGATCTGGAGTGCGGCGAATCGGCATCGGTTGCCGGATCAAAGGCCGTCCGAGTACGGTAGCTCGCCTTCAGCGCGTTCGCCCCCAAGCGTCGCGCCCTTCGTCGGATCCACGCACCGCAGCGCGCGAGCGCAGGCGGAACTCCGGGAGGCTTCAACATGCTCGTCGCGCTCGCTGCGCTGATCTCGCTCGCCTCGGCGCCAGGCCGCTCGCCGCTCTGCGCCGCTCCACCTCTCGCGCCGCTCGCGCAGTCCAAGTCCTCGCAGCACGAGGACGCGCGCCTGGGCTTCAAGTTCAAACCGCCCAAGGAGTGGACGGCCGTTCCGCTCAAGGTCGACGAGAACTGGCAGGTGGCCAAGTACCTCTCGCCGCGCGAGTACCTCTACAACGATCCTCAGGGCTGGACCTGGGAGCACAAGCCGCAGTTGATCGTGATCGCCTTCCCGGCCGCCGTCGTCGAGAAGGACGTCGAGGTCGAGAAGAAGGACGAGAAGACGACCGAGATCCGCATCCTCAATCCCTTCAAGAACTACGAGGACTACCTCGCGCGCACGTACGCCGGCGGCGGGTACTTCATCGCCGCGGAAGAGACGGGAGAGATCGAAGGCGTCGCGGTGCGCAAGCTCGAGATCAAGGTCGAGAAGCTCTCGTACAACGGGCCCAAGCGCGTCATGACGTGGATCTTCGACACGCCGGAGATCGACTTCGCGATGCAGATCGAGATGCTCGAAACGGCCTACCCCAAGCTCAAGAAGGAGCTCGAGTCCTCGCTCAAGTCGTTCCGCATCACTCCGCGCGCCGCCAACGCATCGGCGGCGCACAACGCGGGCGACATGACCCTGTCGCCGTCGGCCTGGTCCGACCTCCCGGTGTTCGAGCGGCGCATGCGCCGCCAGGATCAGGAACGCGTACTGCACCAGCGCGCGCAACAGAACTTGCCCGAGGGCTGGACGGTCAAGAAGCACGGGCGGTTCCTCGTGCTCAACCGCTCCGACGACCGCTGCGCGCAGCGCATGGTCGAACGCGGCGAAGCGCTGATCGGCTGGCTCGATGCGCAGTTCCCGTTCGTCGGTCCGCAGGAGTACATGCGCGCGCCGATCCTGCGGATCTGCAAGGACTGGGAGGAGCAGAACGCCGTCAGCTCCGGCACCGGCTGGAGCACCTGGTGGCTCGAGATCGTCACGCACGACGACAAGGGCGGCGCGGCGAGCTGGCAGGGCCAGTACTTCAACTGGCGCGTGTTCGAGCTCTGGTTCCAGGAGCACGACGACGACCTGTTCTACGCCTTCCCGCCCTGGCTCTCGCAGGGCCTGCGCGACACCGCCGAGGACGTCGTCGTCTCGCGCGGCAAGGTCGAGTTCCGCCGCGACTCGTGGGAGCGCGATCAGTTGCGCACACGCGCGCGCGAGGGCGCGCTCTCCAAGCCACGCGACCTGATGCGGCTGAGCAGCAGCTCGTTCTGGGACAAGCAGGACTGGGGCATGCACTACGAGACCGAGGCTCTCGTGCGCTTCCTTCTCAGTCCCGCTGCGCAGCGCAACGCGCGCACCAAGGACGTGCTCCAGAACTACATCGCCAACCTCAAGACCGTCGTCGAGGAGATCAAGGCCGAGGAGAAGCCCGCAGCGGACGCCGCCGAGACCGCGAAGGCCGACAAGCCCAAGACGGAGGAAGAGGAGGCCGCGCGCTTCAAGGCCGAGCGCACCAAGTGGAAGGACCGCGAGCAGCGCATCGTCGATCAAGCCTTCGAGCGCACCTTCCGCGACTGGAGCGACAAGGACTGGGCCGACTTCGAGAAGGCCTACTTCGCCGCGCAGGACTGAGGCCCATGGCGCAGTTTCCCTGGATCGGACGGGTGGCGGCGGCGCTGGTGCTCGCCTCCGCCGCCGCGAGCGCCGATGTGCTGCTGCTCGTCGACGGTCGCGTGATCGACGGCAAGCCCCTCGTGCGCGAGGCGGATGCGATCGTCGTGAAGTTCGAGAATGGCGACGTGCGCGTGCCATCGTCGCTGGTGCTCGACGCGGTGATCGAGAACGAGCCGCTGGGCGAACCGGCGACCCCTGAGGAGGCCGAGCAGCGCAAGAAGGGCATGGTGCGCTTCGAAGGGCGCTGGGTGAGCGCGCGCGCTCGCGACGAGCTCGTGTCCAAGCGCGTCGCCGAACGCAAGCGCGCGGCCGAGGAGCTCAAGGGCTATCGACTGTGGCGCAACGCGCGCGAGGAGCGCACCAAGGCGTTCGCCTACAAGCACAACGTCCCGGCCGACGTGTTCGCGAGCTACCGCGACTTGATGGAGACCTACTTCAAGGAGTTCTGCCGCGCCTGGAAGATCAAGACGCCCAAGGACCTCCCGCCGCTGTCGGTGAACCTGTACTGCGACTACGACGGGCCCGACGGCTTCCTGCAGGTCAGCGGCGCGGGCTGGGGCGTGCTCGGCTACTTCCGCTACGTCGAGCCGATGGACCTCAACTTCTACTACGACCGGCTCGACCCGCGCGGCACGGAGGAAGTGATGTTCCACGAGACGAACCACTACCTCCAGAAGTTGATCGACCTGAAGTTCAGCTACCCGCACTTCCCGGGCGAATCGCTGGCGGAGTACTACGGCGCGTCGAGCTGGGATCCGCAGACGAAGAAGATCACGACGGGGCTCGTGCTCGAGGGACGTCTCGTCGAAGTCCAGAACGACATCGCCGCCGGCACGTGGGTCCGTCTGCAGGCGCTGATCTCGACCGAAGACATGTACGAGCACTACACCTGGGGTTGGTCGCTCGTGCACTTCCTGATGAACCGCGACGCCTACGCGTCGAAGTTCCAGAAGTTCGTGCTCGCCCTGCCGTCCGCCAAGGACGTCAAGCGCTCCTCCGAGGGCTTCGGGCTCCAGACCGTGCGCCAGGCCGACGTGTTCGAGGCCTTCAAGAGCTACATGGGCCTGAAGGACGACACGGCGGTGGTCGAGCTCGAACGCGCGTGGCACGCCTACGTGCGCGACGAGTTGAAAGTGACGAGCGCGCGCGGGCTCGAGCAGGCGGCCATGACCGCTTCGCGCACCTACCCGCCGCGTCCGATCCGCGCCAAGCGCCTGTTCAAGGAGGCGCTCGAGAAGGGCAGCGAGAACCCGGTCGCGATGCACCGCTACGGTCAGTTGCTCGCGGCCGACGGCGAGAAGGAGAGCGCGCGCGAGCTGTTCAAGAAGGCCATCGAGCGCGATCCGCTCGAGGCCAGCTTCTACGACAGCCTCGCCAGCGCCTTGCCGCAGTCCGAGAAGGACGAACGTGAGCGACTGCACAAGCTGGCGCGCGAGATCGACCCCAGCGCGTTCCGCGACGTGATCGTGCTCCGCTGAGGCCGGCACCGCCGCGCCGCGGCGAATTTCCGGGCCTTCGCGCCGTCGTTTCGGCTGCCGCGTGGACCGTTACGTTGGAATCGATGGACAGCGGAGGCGCGAAGGGGCTCGGAGGCGAGCTGGAACAGCAGTCGGCGTGGATGCGCCGACTCGCGCAGCGCCTCGTCAGCGGCTCAGCCGGCGCGGAGGACGCGTTGGCCCGGGCTCGGCTCGCCGCGCTGCGTCGCGAGCGGAGCGGCGAGCGCGTCGGCCCAGGCTGGGTGATGCGCGCGGCGCTCAACTTCGCGCGGCGCGAGCAACGTGACGAGGCCGTGCGACGCACGCACGAGCAGCACGCGGCCCGCGACGAGGCGTTGCCGCCCGCCGATGAGCTCGCGGCCCGCCTCGACGCGCAGCGCGCGCTCGCCGAAGAGCTGCGGGCGCTGAGCGAGCCCTATCGCTCGACGCTCGTGCGCCACTTCTTCGACGGCTGGTCCGCGGCGCGCATCGCGCGCGAAGCAGGCTGCCCGGCGACGACGGTGCGCACGCGGCTCGAGCGCGGGCTCGAGCTCTTGCGCGAGCGGCTCGATCGGCGCAGCGGCGGTCGTCGCGAGTGGTTAAGCGCCCTCGCGCCGCTCGCGCTGCCGACCTTGCCGCGCTGGCTCGACCTGCCATCGACTCCCGTTTCGCAACTCATTCAGGGAGTCCTGTTCATGAAGCTCGGTCTGCAAGTGGCAAGCGGCGTCGCCCTCCTCGCGGCGCTGGGCGCGGGGTGGCTGTGGGTCGATGGAGAACGCGAGGCCGCGCGGCCGCAGCCTGTCGCAGCGGCGCCGAGTGCAAACGTCGACGTTCCGTCGCGGCCGAGCTCGCAGCCTTCGCAACGCTCCGAGCTGCCCGCGGCGGCGCAGGCCGACGTGGAGGAGCCGGATGCGAGTGTCGCAGCGCCGGCGAGCGCGCCGACGGAGTCCGCAACGGGCTTCAAAGCGCGCGTGGTGGACAGCGCTCTGCGACCGATCGCACGCGCGCGCGCTTCACTCGGCGACGGCGAACCGCGTTGGACCGACAACGACGGGCGTTTCGAGCTGCTCGTGTCGCCGGCGACCGACGAGCTGTCGACGGCGCTGCGCGTCGAAGCCGCGGGCTACGCGATCGTCGAGCTCGACGTCACGGCGCAGCTCGACTCGGTCGAGCACCTGGGCGACATCGTGCTCGAGAACGGCGCGACGCTCGCGGGGCGCGTTCAGCTCGAGGACGGCCGACCGCTCGGCGGCGCCGCGATCGTGGTGACGGCTCCGGCGGCGTGGGACAACGACCTGAACGCGGCCAAGCGTTGCGGGCCGGGCTATCACCACCTCCCGCCGAAGACCGTCAGCGCACCGGATGGCTCGTTCGTGCTCGAAGGCGTCGCGCCCGGCGGCGTGCGCGTGTGGGCCGAAGTGGAAGGCATGCGCTTCGGCGTGTCGGAGCCGCTCGTCGCGCGAGCGTTGGAGCGCATCGACGACATCCTGCTCGTGGTCGAGCCGCTGCAACGCACCGACGAGATCGCGGGAATCGTGCTCACCCCCACCGGCGAGCCGGCGACGCGGACCAGCTTCCGCGCGACGGCGAGCATCGATGGCAGCGTGAACTCGTTCGGTCAGGCGGTCGACCTGCAAGGACGCTTCCGCTTCCGAGTCCGCTGGACCGCGCCGCACACGCTGACCATGAGCGACGCGCTCAACCGCTGGCCCGACTTGCACGCGCCCGGGATCGAGCCCGGCGCAACCGATCTGGTGCTGCGCTTCGAGCCCGGTCGCACCGTCGCCGTGCGCGCGAAGGGACCGCGCGGCGTGGACGTGCGACGCTTCACGCTCAAGCTGTACGAATCCAGCGGTGAACGACGGCTCGATCAGAACGAGCGGAGCAGCGACGACAGCGGCCTGTGCCACCTGCGCGCTCCGACGCAGCCGTTCATCGTCGAGTGCTCCGCGACGCCGTTCGCGCTTGCGCGGCTCGGACCGTTCGACCCGACCAGCCTGCCGAGCGAACTGGAGTTCGTGCTCGAGCCGCAGGAGGGCCTGAGCGGTCGAGTGACCTCCGCGGGGCGACCGCTCGCGGGCGCGCGCGTCACGCTCTGGCGCGCGAGCAACTCGCGCGAGTCGGTGGAGATCGCCGGCTACCCGGCGCTGCGTTTGCCCGTCGCCGTCGATCGCGCGATCGCGGACGAGGACGGGAGCTACTTCCTCCGCTCGCGCGCGAACGGACAGCACGTCATTCGTGCGGAGGCGGATGAGCTGGCGCCGAGCGAGCTGGGACCGATGGAAGTGAGCGTGGGCGTGGGTCGCACGGGGCTCGACCTCGCGCTCGGCGCGGGCGGCGCCATCGCAGGGCGCGTGAGAGTTGCGCCTGGCCGCAGCGAAGAAGGCGTGATCGTCGTCGCCAATCGCGGAGACGGCTACGTGCTCACCCAGCGCACGGGCGACGGCGGAGAGTTCCGCTTCGAGCGCCTCACGCCGGGTCCGTGGTCGGTGACGCGCGGCCGCAGCGAGGTGATCGGCAATCCGTTCGACAACTGGTCCGTGGGAGACTCGTCGTCGCCGACGCTGTTGAAGTTCAACTGCGAGGTGCGCGAGGGCGCCGTCGAGACGATTGAGCTGGACCTGCGCGACGACGAACCCGCGCTGCTGCACGGACGATTCACGATCGACGGCGCACCCGCCGCGGGCTGGGTGCTGACCGCGTGGCTCGGCGACAAGAACTCCTACGCCGGCGAACCCCCGTCGACGGCGCTCGACGAGCGCGGCGAGTTCCAACTCTCGCTGGACGAGCCCGGCCGCGTGCGCCTGACGTTCGCGAAGGCCAGTGACACTGGCGATCGCATCGAGGTCAGCTTGCGCACCGAGCTGCGGCGCGGACCGAACGAGTGGAGCGCCGACGCACGAACGCTGCACCTGCGAGGCCGCTCGGCCCGGCCGAGCGCCCCGGACCATTCGCTGTTCGTGTCGATCCAATCCGACACCGCGACGATGTTCCTGCCGATCCGCACCGACGCCGAGGGCGCATTCGAGGTCCCGTTCGCGATCGAAGGGCGGGCTGAGTTCATCGGCGCGCACGTGGAGAACGGTCAGTGGCGCGACGTCGAGACGTTGCTCGAAACCGTGCTCGTGCGCGGCGCGGCCCCCTTCATCGAGCTGCGCTGACGAGCCGCTCTGGGCCCGGTTGGCGCCGAATTTGGCCTGCGGATTCGAGGTACGGCCCGTGTTACTGCGCCGAAACGAGGTGCTACTGGGGCGAACGATCGTCGGGCAGAGGGTTGGCGGACCCGTCCGACACGACGAACCAAACCGGTGGAGCACTCCTTATGAATCAGGGACGAATTGCGGCAGGCATTCGTATCGCAGTCTCGGCAGTCCTTCTCGCTGGCCTTTCGCAGGCATCCGACTGGTATGTCGATGCGGTCAACGGAAGCGACGCCAACAACGGCCAGAGCCCGCAAACCGCGTGGCGCACCATCTCTCACGCCGTCACGCAGCTTCCGGCGGGGTCCGAGCGGATTCTGATCGCCGCCGGGACCTACAGCGCGCAGAGCGGGGAGCTCTTCCCCATCGCGCCGAAGCCCGGTCATCAGCTCATCGGCGTCGCCGGCTCGCAGCGCCCGGTCATCACCGCGAACGGCGCGAGCGGTTCCGTGCTGCTGCGCTTCGCGTCGAGCGCCGCGCAGCCGCTCGTGTTCGGGGCCGACACGCGCGTCGAGCACCTCGAGCTGCGGCGCGC
>CALKYE010000023.1 GCA_938003765.1 uncultured Planctomycetia bacterium | reverse complement strand
CGAGCGCCCGACGTGGAGGCTCCGCCACGTCGCCGACGTGAGCGGAGCGCTCCGAGTCGATGCGGCTCTACTTCAACAGAGTCGGCGTGGTCTCGTCGCCGCGGACGGCGAAGGTGAGTGACTTGGACGACTGAGTGAACGCGTCAGCCGTGGACATGGTGATCGTGACCTCCACGTACGCTGCGCCCGGGCCAGACTGTCCCGCGGCCGGCGCCCGGAACTCGGGAGAGCTGAGCGAGACCGAGATGGTCACGTTCTGCGCGAGTCCGGAGTAGAAGCGATCGGTGTCGACGGCGAGGTTCGGGATGTACAGGCCCGGGCGTCGAATCACGCCGGGCTTGTCGTTCGGTGTCGCGCGCGTCGAACCCCGGATCCTGAACCAACACGCTGCGAGCGTCAGATGCCCGAAGCACAACTCCATGCCGTACCACGGCGTGTGCAACGGCTCTGCGTTGGAGTAATCAGCGGCCGTCGTGTCCGGCAGGATCACTGCCGACATGTGCGGCTTCGTGTCCGCGCCGGCCGTCGGAGCCGAGTGGTCGATCAGCTTCCAGAACTGCTCGACCACGAAGACGATCGCAGTGCCCACCGCGGCCGCGCCGGGGCCCTTGAGTCGCGCGACCTCGGGCGTCGGAGCTTGCCCGACCGGCGCGTGCGCAGCGGGTTCTGAGGAGTGCAGGCGGAGCGTTCCGTCCGGCTGGGCCACGTAGATCTTGGCGATCGGCGCGTCCTGGGTCGTTGAGGAACGTTCGGGGGTGGACTGCTTCGAGCGTTGCGTCGATTTCATGTTCATCCGTTCTCGCGGTGCGAGCGTTGGGGAAGCATGCGGTGAACGGCGAGCGGGTCGCCGGACGGGAGGCGACCGTAGCGGTGCGTGGGGATCGCGGCGGACGAATCGACGAGATCTTCGGCGTCTCCCGAGAATGAAGCGTTCGGCGAGCGGTGAAGTTCGCACTTCGGCCACCGTAGACGCATCCGGCAGCTCCGCACTGTCGAGTCTCCCGCGCGCGGAATACGGCGGTGCGGTGGAACTCGCATCGCTTGGACGCACTCCGGCGAGAGTGTCGTCAGCGATCTGATTCAGTCGTCGATCCGAGTTTGGAGGCGCGCGCGAACGGACCTGCGCCGCGAGCGCCGGCCTCGATGCAGGACGAAGCGTCGGCATCCGACTGATCGGCGCGGCCGCTTCTTCGGCGAGCCCTCGCCGCAGCGGGTTGCCGCGTGCGCCGCATTCGCACCTGCGCAGCTCGACGCGCGGTTCATCGTGCTGAGCGTGCAGCGCCACACGCGCTCGAGCTTGATCTCGACGCGTTCGACATCGGCGAAGCTCTTCACGAGCGCGACGCGACCCTCCAAGTGATTCAGGCTGCTACAGGCGTCGCGCACCGAGGCTTCGACGCGAGTCGTCGCCGCTCACGGCACGAACGGATGCGCGGGCGGCGCCTCGGGCAGGTCGATGCTCTGTCCGGGCGCCGGGGCGGCGATGTCGGTCAGACGTCCGGCCACGGGCGCGAGGAAGCGATGGCTCGGTCCTTCCGGCGCTTCTTCGAACTTCACGCGGAACGCGCGCACGCCGCCGTCCTCGTCGGTCCGAGTCACTTCGACGCGCAATCCGTCCGAGGTGAACGCGCTGCCGACGGGGATCGCGGCGTCGCTCGAGCGGTACACCGTCTCGAACGGATCGGTGACGAACGGACGGTCGAGCGACTCGAACTCCATCGTGCGCTCGTCGATGCGCGTCCAGCGCAGCGCTCGGCGTCCGGTCTGCAGGATCGTGAAGTGAACGTCGACGTCGTCCGTCTGGAGCGCCCACGTCGCCGGCAAGGTGAACGCGACGAGCGGATCGTCGGCTTGCAGCACGACGACGTCGCGACGTCCGAGTTCGCGAGCGCCGACGTCCGCGGCGACGATCTGCTCGCGCAGCTTGCCGGCCATCTGCGCCGTCGCCGCCGACAGGCCGAGCGTGGACAGCGCTTCGAGGCTCGCGAGCACGACGAACGTCCACGCGACCGCGCGCTCGAACCGCGAACGCCTCGGCTCACCTCGCAACGTGCGCGCGAGCAACAGCGACAGGCCTCCTGCGAAGCCGATCGTCGCGGTGAGCAGCAGTCGATCCTGCGTCGGCGCGCCCGCTTCCGGGAGCAGCGCGAGCACCGTCCACGCGAACAGGAAGGCCGCGCGACGATCGCCGCGGAGACGGCGACGCGCCCAGACGACGAACGCCACGCCGAGGAAGCTGCCCGCGACGACGAGCGCTGGAACGGCCGCCGGCGCGACGAACACCAGGTCCGAGGCGACGGGCGTGAGCAGCGAGAGCGAACCGACCGTCGCCAGCAGCCCGAGGTGCTCGCCGAAGCGCAGCGGATCGCTCCACGGCGTCGCGTAGAACGCGCTGCGCGATCCGTAGCCGGCGAGCGCGAGTCCGACGACGAACAGCGCCGCGCTCACGCACGCGACAAGAATCGCGCGACGAGCCCACGCTCGAGGCAGACCGTGTTCGAACAACGCGAGGTACGCCGCGAGCACCGCGAACGCGACGACGCCCGACTCCTTGGACAGACACGCCAGCGCAGAGCAGATCCACGCACCGAACAAGGCCCGATTGCGTCCGAGTCGTTGGTGCGACGCGAGCGTCGCTGCGGCGGCGACGATGAACACGGCGGCGCTCAGCGAGTTGCGGTTCGCGATCCAATCCGTCGGATAGAGCGTCGCCTGCGAGGACGCGAGCAGCGCCACCGCGCCGAGCGCGACTCCTCGCTCGAGTCCGAGCGCCCGATAGAGGCGCTGCGCGCCGAGGAGCAACGCTGCGAGCCAGAGAAGACTGACTGCGTGGTACGCCGCCGCGTTGCCGCCCCACAACGAGTGATCGAGCCACAGCAGCACGCTCGAGAGCGGGCGGAAGAAGCGGATCTTCCAGTCCGGCGACGTCCACCACGGAAAGCCGCCGACCGTCTCCTGCAGATGCGCCCAGTCGTCGAACCCGCCGAAGTCGTAGAGCGCCCACGGCTTCAACGGCAGCTTGCCGTCGAGCGCGAGCTGGTGCATGTGATCGTCCGCGTAGAAGCCGCCGCCGAGCGACGGCGCGTGGAGCAGCACGCCGAGGAGGACGACGACGAACACCGCCCACGGTCGGCGGGCGGGCGAGTGCGGCGGACTTGCGTCGGAGGGCGACATGGGGGCGGCGATCGGAGCGAACGGATGCGCGGGAAGCAACAGCGGCGCGGCTTGGGAGGCGCGCGCCGCCGGCCTCGCTCACGGAGGCGTTCCGCGCGAATGCGCGCTCAGGGGCGCGCCTCGATCACGAGGTTGAACGGGGTCTCCGTCGCGCAACGGACGCGCGTGAAGCCGGCCTCCTTCAGCACCGCGAAGAGCTCCTTCGCGCCGGCCTGCGCGCCGAGCGTCCGGCGCCCGCCCTGCGACACCGCGTTCGGCACGCAGAACATGGTCGACGCCGAGTAGTACGCGCGACCCACCGGGTTGAGGTTGTCGGCGACGCGCTCGCCCGCGCGAGGCTCGACGATCATCCACACGCCGTCGGGCGCGAGCGAGCGACGCACATGCTGCGCCGCCGCGACCGGATCGCCGAAGTCGTGCAGCGCGTCGAAGATCGTGACGAGGTCGTAGCCGCCGCCGGGGAAGCTGCTCGCCGCGCCGTGCTCGAAGCGCACGTTCGAGAGTCCCTTGGACTTCGCGTCGCGCACCGCGTGCGCGAGCGATGCGTCGTGGGCGTCGATGCCGAGGAACGTCGAGCGTGGAAAGGCCTCGGCCATCAGCATCGTCGAAATGCCGTGCCCGCAGCCGACGTCGACGACGCGCGCGCCCCTCTGCAGGCTCGTCTGCACGCCGGAGAGCGCCGGGATCCAGCTCGTCACGAGGCTGCCGCGGTAGCCGGCCCCGAAGAAGCGCGCCGTGCCGCACGCGACGTGCTCGTCGTGCTCGTGCCAGCCGATGCCTTCTCCGGTGCGAAACACCTGCGCGAGTCGTTCGCGCGAACGCCCGGCCGCGAGCGCGACCTCGAAGGCGCCGAGGATGAACGCGGGACCGTGCGGATCGAAGAGCAGGGCTTGCTCGGCGCTCAAGCTGTAGACGTCTTGGGCTTCGTGGTAGGTCACGTAGCCGGCGGCGGCGAGGCTGCGCACCCACTCGCGCACGTAGCGCTCGACGCATCCGACGCGCTGCGCCAGTTCGGCGCTCGACGCCGGACCTTCGGCGAGCGCGGCGTACAGGCCGAGCTCCTCGCCCAGCAGGAGCAGCGGAGCTTGCATCGCCGCGCCCATGTCGTTGACGAACGTCCCGAGCAGGGCGTTCAGCGTGTTCATGTCCAGCGCCGCGTGCGCGGTCGGTTTCGGTGCGGTGTTTCCAGAGAGCTGAGTCGTCATCGCGTCGTCTCGTGTTGAGGTCTTCGGGAGCGCAACGCCGGCTCGGGCGGCGCGCTGGGAGGAACGCCCTCCGACCGAGAGGCGCCAGACGCCGTCGCGCGCGCCGCCAGATCGCGAGTAGCGGCGAGGAAAAAGGCCTCGTGCGAAGACTCAGAACGTCCAGTCGACGCGTTCGTTCGGCGCGTAGCAGCACACGCGTCCGGTCGACACGCTGCGCTGCAAGTGCTCGCCCAGCGCCGGGTGCGCCGCCGCGAGGCGTTTGAGCGCGTCGCGGATTCGCGCGCTCACGGCTTTGCGCGCGCGCTCTTCCAGATCGCCGACTCGCCGCGCGCGTCCGCCGAGCCCGGATGCCGCGGACAGCTCGGCCACGAGCTGCTCACGCTCGCGCGCGAGTGTTTCGACGGAAGCATCGTCCTCGCGCTGCGAAGACGCTGCGAGGGCGTCGTCGAGTTCGGACAGGCGCTCGCGGAACTCGCGCCTCGCGCGCTCGTCGAGCCGCGTGTCGCCCGTCGAGCGCTCAACCTGACCGTCGAAGCCCTGCTGAAGCTCGAGCGCCGAGAGCTCCGCGCCCGGCCGCCGAAGCAGCGCCGCGAGATCGGCCATGCCCTTGCAGTCGACGACGTGCGCGCGCACGCCGGCGAAGCTCACGCGCCACACCTCGCCCTCGTTGCGGAACAGAGGAAGTTCGGCCGACGGCTGCGCCGGCGCCTCGACGCCGTCGAGATGCCGGCGAATCGCCTGCAACACCGGTCCCGTCTTTCCGAGCCACGGCGAGTGCTCGCTGCCTTCGAACACGCGCAGCTCCGCGCCCGGGATCGCCGCCGCGAGCTCGCGACCGGCTTCGAGTTGCACGATCTCGTCGCCGCGGCGATGGAGCACGAGCGTCGGCGCGCGCACGGCCGGAGCGTGCTCCGCGGCGTCCATGCGATACGCGAACTCGAACAAGTTCGCGGCCATCTCCGGGGACGCGAGCGCGCGCTGCTGCTCGGCGATGCGACGCGATTGCTCTCGCGGCAGGTCGGGCGCGAGCAGATCGATCAGAGTCTTCGAGCCGAGGCCCCAGTGGCTGCGCACGAGTTGTGCGACCGCGGTCCACATGGCTTCCGGCGCCGCGTGCGAGCCGGACATGTACGAACCGAACAGGACGAGTTGCGTCACGCGCTCCGGATGGCGAGCGGCGTACGTGATCGACGGCGGACCTCCGCACGAGACTCCGAACAACGCGAAGCGCTCAAGCTCGAGATGGTCGACGAGCGCGGACAGCACCTCGACCTCCTCGGCCAGCTCGTACTCGCCGCGATCGCGGTCGCTGAGTCCGGCGCCGCGGCGATCCCAGCGAAGGACCGTGCGGTGCTCGCCCAGCGCTTCGAAGAACGCGCTGAACTGCGGATCGAGCCAGTCGCGTTCGACGTGGCTCACCCACCAGGCGGGGCACACCAGCGGCGGGCCGGCGCCGTGCATCGTGAACGCGATCCGGTGTCCGCCGGGGCCGGCGAAGAAGCGCACGGAGGGCATGGTCGGATGGTAGCGCGAGGGGAGAACGCCGCGGCGCGTCGGAGCGCGGCGATGTCCGTCGGCGCTCGACTATCTTGGAACCATGGAGTTGAGAACCTCGCTCGCAAGCGCGTTCACGATTTGCGTCGTGCTCGGCGCCGTCGCCTGGACGGCAACAGATCCCTACGCGAGGAGCGCATGGCGTCAGATCACCGGCGACTCGAGACCGACACAGCGCGCTCCGTGGGAGGACGTGAAGCTGAACGAGCCGAGCGAAGACCGACGAACGTTGGTTTTCGAGTGCGACTTCATCTGTCGATGAGTCGTCGACGGACACACCGCGGATCGCGCACCCGCCCTCCGAGAGTCGCGTGCGCTTCGGCGCAATCGAGGCGCCTCGCGCGCTCTGCTCACAGAAAGTCCGCGGTTGCGGCCCGCAGAGAGGACGGGCCGGTCTAGAGTCGCGCCATCGGAGCCGCGAACTGGCGTGGCAACGCCCGCTCGCCGCGCCCTGGAGTCACGTTCCATGGACCATCCGATGCGCGGCGGTGCGAGCCGACTCCGGAAGGCGCGCACGCATCGCTCGGCGTTCCATCGACCCCCCGAACGGAAGTTGAGAGGAGTCTCGCGATGACATTGGGCAGGACCTGGCTTTGCTTGGCGGCGGCGGCTTGCGTGACGTCGGCGGCTCCGGCCCAGACCGTCGCGTTCCACGAGGACTTCGAGAGCGGCCTGGCGAAGTGGGCGACCACCTCGATGTGGCATCTGGAGTTGTCTTCGGCGCCTTGCGGCTCGCAAGCGGCGCCGTTCCCCAGCGGCGATGCGTGCGCGCGCTTCGGGCAGAATTGGCAGAACTACTGCAACTTCGACGGCTTCCCGGACGGGACCCTGACGATGTTGCTGCCGACGCACATCCCGGCGAGCGCGACGTCGGCGCGCCTGAGCTATGCGACGTACGAGCACACCGAGTGCGGGAACCTCGGGAACTGCGGCTGGGACGAGCGCTACGTCTACATCTCGAACGACGGCGGCCAAGCCTGGACGCAGATCGCGGAAGGCGGTCCGGAGCAGGTCTGGCTGACGAACTCCGTCGACCTCTCCGACTACATCGGAGACGACGTGCTCATTCGCTTCCGCTTCGACGCCATCGACGACCTCGCCAACGACTACCTCGGTTGGCTCGTCGACGACGTGACGATCGAGTACGACGCGGCGACGCCGTACTGCACCGGGAAGGTCAACAGCCAAGGCTGCACGCCGACGCTGTCGTACACCGGACGCCCCGGCGTGACCGAGGTCAACGACCCGTTCACGGTGACGGCGACGAACTTGATCAACAACACGGGATCGAAGCTCGTCTGCGCGCACACGCCCAACGCTGCGCCGTTCCATGGCGGCGTGCTGTGCGTGAGCCCGCCCGCCGCGCGAACCACGGTGCGCAGCTCCGGCGGCTCGCCGATCGGCGTGGTCGATTGCTCGGGCGTGTACACGTTCGAGTTCACGCCGACGTTCTACGCCCAGAAGAGCTATCTGGCCGGCGAGACGATGTTCATCCAGTTCACAGGCCGTGATCCGGGGTATGCGCCGCCGGGGAACCACAGCCTGTCGGCCGGCATCTGGGTGACGCTCCAGCCGTAGCCCCGACGCGGCTCCCACGCACCTCGAGGCGCGCCGCGAGTTCGGCTCGGGCGCTTCGAATACGACCGGTCGCGACTCACGTCCAGCGCTGTCTCGCGCTGGGCGACAGGGACTTCTGCGGAAACCAACCAACGCTGGAGCGACGGCCGCATGGTGGCTCTCAGTCTTGCCCCACCAACCCAAGGAGGTCCCCAATGCTGCGAGTTCGCTGGCTTTCCGTGTTCGTGCTTTCGCTGAGCGCCTCGGCGCAGGTCGAGGTGCGTGTCCTGACCGGCGATGCCGCTGGCGACGAGTTCGGATCCGCCATCACCATCCTGGGCGATCTCAACGGCGATGGCCGCGACGACTTCGCGGTCGGCGCTCCTGGCAACGATGCCGGCGGCGTGAACGCGGGTCAGGTGAAGGTCT
>CALKYE010000022.1 GCA_938003765.1 uncultured Planctomycetia bacterium | reverse complement strand
GGCTTGGCCGACGAATCGCCAGGCTTGGCCGCGCCGTTGCGACGCGGCGCCGCGCCGCGGTGAACCCAGCGGCTCTTGCCGACGACCTTGGCCGGAGCCTCGCCGCCCTCGGCGCGCGGGTGGTCGCACTCGACCGGTCCCGAGCGCTTCTTGCGCGGCCGGATCTCGTCGCCGACGCGCAGCGGCTCGATGTACTCGTACAGCTTGCCCGCGAAGTTGCGCAGCAGCGCGCGACCGCTCTTGGGCTCGTAGCGCAGGAGGTAGTCGGGCTGCACCGGGATCTTGCCGCCGCCGCCGGGGGCGTCGACGACGTACGTCGGCACGGCGAGGCCGCTGATGTGGCCGCGCAGCCCTTCGATGATCTCCAGGCCCTTCGAGATCGGCGTGCGGAAGTGTTCCGCGCCGCGCACCGGATCGCACTGGTAGAGGTAGTACGGCCGGACGCGGTGCTTCATCAGCCCCGTGCACAGCGCGCGCATGGTCGAGACGCTGTCGTTCACGCCGCGCAGCAGCACCGCCTGGTTGTTCAGCGGGATGCCCGCACGACTGAGCTTGTCGCACGCGCGCGCCGTCTCCGGCGTGAGTTCGCGCGGGTGGTTGAAGTGCACGTTGATCCACAGCGGGTGGTAGCGCTGCAGCATCTCGACGAGTTCGTCGTCGATGCGCTGCGGCAGTCCCACCGGAACGCGCGTGCCGATGCGGATGATCTCCAGGTGCGGGATGGCGCGCAGCTTGGAGAGGACCGACTCGAGCTTCGCCGTCGAGTAGTTGAGCGGGTCGCCGCCCGACACGATCACGTCGCGGATCTGCGGCGTGCGCGCGATGTAGTCGACCATCGCGTCGATCTCGACGTCGGGGGTCGCGCCCTCGTACATCGTGCGCTTGCGCGTGCAGTAGCGGCAGTAGATCGCGCAGTTGTTCGAGATCACCATCAACGCCCGGTCGGGGTAGCGGTGAGTGATCCCGGGCACGGGCGAGAAGTTCTCTTCGCCCAACGGATCCTCGTCGCCGACCGCGCGATAGCGGTACTCCTCCTCCAGCGGCACGACCTGGCGCAGGATCGGATCGTTCGGATCGTCCGCGTCGATCAGCGAGAGGTAGTAGGGCGTGATGCCCATGCGGAAGTCGCGCAGCACTTGCGCGCGTGCTTCCCACTCACTGGGAGGAATGGAGAGCTTGCGGGCCAGCTCCTCCAAGGTCGTGACGCGGTTCTTGAACTGCCAGCGCCAGTCCGACCACTCTTCATCGGTCGCTTCGGGGTAGTAGTGCGCCCGACCGGTTCGGCGCTTGTCCGCGAGCAGCGTTGGCGAGCTAACTGGCGGTTCGGTTTCGAGGACGGACGGTTGCTTCGACGACGTATCGACGATTTCGGGCATGGAGGCGGGGCTCCGAGCACTAGGGCTCGCAGGATCGCTCAGGCCAGTTCGCGCCGCTCGTCAGCCGCACTTCGCGGCGAGCTTCACGGACCGGTTTGAAGGCGCTTCACGTGCCCGGCAGGTTGTCGTGGCGCCGCGATGCGCACGCGGCGCAATCGGGGCGCGCGCGAAAGTGCTGCGCCGGGCGAAGCGCGCGTCACTCTAACGTCGACGGGAGCTTGGTCTAGCTTGATCCGACTTTCGCGCGGCTCTCACGCGAGCGCGGATTGGGACGGATTCGGTCGGCGGGCGATCAACTCGAACACCGTCGGCAGCACGACGAAATCTGTCGCCGCTGTCATGCTGTCGAAGTCGGCGTGGAACTCGCGCTCTTCGCCGGCCGACAGTTCGCCCAGGGCGACCAGCTTGGGAGTGAAGTTGCGCCACCAGCTCGCCACCCAGGCCCACATGCTCTCGCCCGGCCGCGCGATGCGCTGGCGCACGTCGAGGTGCTCGAGCTCCAGTCCCGCCGCCGCGACCAGCCGCGGGACGCGCGCCATCACGTCGGGATCCCCGCCGGGCTTGCGCCACGAGCGGGCGGTGGCCCGCACGACGCGCGTGAACGACTCGCGGCGCGGCGCGGCGGTCATGCACTCGTAGTTGAAGTAGTCGTGGATGACCAGGCGGCCCCCGGGCGCGAGCGCCGCGGCGGCGCCGGCGATCACCGCGCCGGGATCGGGAACGAAGCACAGCACCCAGCGCGCGTAGGCCAGCTCGAAGCGCTCGTCGCGCTCGAGCACGTCGCCCAGGCGCTGCACGTCGCCGACGCGCGCCTCGAGCTGCGGCAGGCGTCGCACCGCGGCCTGCTCGCGCACGTGGGAGATGAAGTTCGCCGACTCGTCGACGCCGACCACGCGCCCGCGGGACTGGACGAGCTGCGCCAGGTCGAACGCCGCGTAGCCCGGCCCGCAGCCGACGTCGAGCGCGCGCGCGCCCGGGACGAGCCCCGCGCGCTTCCAGGCCTCGTGCGCCGCGTCGGACCAGAGCCTGTGCTGCAAGCCCAGGCGCTCCAACTCGTCGGCGCCGGTCCCCAACACGTACTCGCGCTCGTTCGCTGTCATGGCGCCGCGCAGCCTACGTCATCCGCCGTGGCTGACCAGCAGCGACGGGAGCAGGCCGAGCACCAGCAACGCGAGCACCGCCAGCGTCAGTCCGGCGATCTTCCAACTGGCGGTCGCCGACGTCGGGTGGGGCGGATGGACGGCGGGGCCGGTGAACAACGCGAGGTACAGCCGGTAGAACGCGATGGCGTTGAAGCCCGCGGCCACGATGAAGCCCACCGTGGCGCCGACCGACTGATCGACCAGCGCGTGGAACAGCAGGTCCTCGGCGAAGAACGCGAGGCCTCCGGGCAATCCGACGAAGGTCCAGCCGCACACGACGAACAGGCGGTGCAGTTTGGGGGCCGCCTCGGCCAGCGCGTGGTGCGAGGCCGCGTCGAGCGCGCCGAAGCGCCGGCGCAACTCGCTGGCGATGCTGGTGAGCACCAGGCCCGAGCCCATCGTGCTCGCCAGCAGCATGCGCGCCGCCTCCCAGCCCGTCTCGCCGGCCGCCGCGCCAGCGATGACGAGCGCGGACTGCGACTGGATCACGGCGCCGAGCACGCGCTCGGGTTCGCGCCGCACCAGCGCCAGTCCGGCGTGGATCAGCGCGCTCGCGACGAACACGCGCTGGAGCACCGCGAGTGTCTGCGGTTCGAGAGCGTCGGGGTAGGCATGGACGAAGCCGTGCAGCAGCGCCGCGAACGGCTGCGCGACCAGCACGAGCGCGAACTCGTCGCGCGCGAGCGAGCGCCGCAGTGACTCCAGCCACAGGTGCGCCGGCGCCACTCCGGCGCCGATCACCAGGCACCCGGCCAGAGCCCACTGCGGCAAGTGCGGCGCGAGCAGCACGACTCCGCCTGACGCGCCTCCGACCAGCGCGAGCAGCGGCAATCGCGGCGTTGCGGAAGCGCGGGCGCGCCACACGGTCCACGCGCCGAACGCGAGCCACGCGGCCGCGAGTTCGAGCGGCTCGTTCAGCATCCACAGGACTGCGGCGAGCACGGCGCCGATCGCCAAGGCCACGCGCGCGCGCGGGTCGCCGGGCGCGTCGAGCTCGGTTCCAACTCTCGTTTGCATGACTCAGCGCTCCTCGCGTCGGACGGCGCCCAGTGCGCGCTCTTCCATGCGCTGCACCCACGCGAACAGCGCCAGCGTCGGCCGCGCGACCGAGCGCCAGTGCACTGCGTCGAGCCAGAACCCGCGCATCGCAGCCAGGTACACCCGGCGCTCGAGTTCGGGGCCGACGAGGCCGCGCCACAGCCCGGCGCGCGTGCGCAGTCGCACGTCGGCGCCGACCAGCGGATTGGCCTGGAAGTCCTGGATCAGCGACGAGGAGCGCAGGAACTGCCAGGTGCGCAGTCCGGCGTGCGCCCACAGGTGGACCAGCGCCAGGCGTTCGAAGCCCAGCGCGATCTCCACGTAGATCACTCCGAGCTGCGCCATGGCGGCGTACGCGATCGCCGTCTTCGCGTCCGGTCGCGTGCGTCCGACCAGCGACGCGTAAACGGCCGTCGACACTCCGATGGCGCCGCAGGCCGCGCGCGGGAGCAGGTGCTCGCCCCACAGCGGCTCGGTGCGCAGCAGGAGCCACGGGCCCAGGTGCACGCTCAACGCGCCGTAGAAGATCGCGCTCGACGTGGCCGGGCCCTCCATGGCGCGGTGGAGCCAGGGCGACATCGGCAACTGCGCCGACTTCGCCAGCGAGCTCAGCACGAGCAGTGTCCCGATGGCTGCGGCGGCCTTCGAACTCGAGGCGCTGGCGAACTGCGTGAAGTCCGCGCTCGGCAGCTCGTGGTGGATCCACACGGTCGCGAACAGCATCACCGCGTCGCAGGCGCGGTAGTAGACCAGCGTGCGCAGGCTGTTCTCGGTGCTGCGCAGGTTGTGGCGGAAGAAGGCGATCAGGCTCACGGAGCACACGCCCACCAGCTCCCAGCCGACGAACAGGACATCGATGTTGCCGGCGAGCGATACGAGCCAGAGCGAGAGCGCGAGCAGGCTCACGAGGAACCAGTAGCGCTGCGCGCCGCTCTCGCGGTGGAACGCGGGAATCGAGAAGCGCACCACCACCGGATGCACGAGCGCTACCAGCGCGACGTACGCGAGCGAGAGCCGATCGAGCAGGAACACCGGCGTCCACGCGTAGCCGTGGGCTTCGATCAGTGGCGCGAGACGCAGCTCGCGCGGCCCTTCGCCTGTCACGTGCGCCGTGATCAACGTGGCCGCGACGACCAGCAGCACCACGGCCTGCGCATGGGCGCTCTGTTGCGA
This sequence comes from uncultured Planctomycetia bacterium, assembly GCA_938003765.1. Lineage (GTDB taxonomy): Bacteria > Planctomycetota > UBA1135 > UBA1135 > WYBT01. The sequence continues at coordinate 14,028 of CALKYE010000022.1, read as the reverse complement.
GCGACGCTCGCTCATCGGAACGCCGAGCAGCAGGCTCAGGCCCATGGCGGCGCAGGGCAGGAAGGCGGCCGCCAGTCCGCCGACGAGCAGGGTTTCGAGGGTGATCACGGCAGTGCGGGCGCGAGTCGGTCCGCGGCGGAGTCGAAGATCGATGCGAGCGCGCTCGCGCCTCCGCCGGGCTCGGCGAACTCCGGCAACGCGTCGCGCCAGGGCTCGAACTCCGCGCCGTTCCACAGCTCGAGCGCGTGCGTGTCGGGGTCGATGCGCCCCAGTTGCATCCAGCCGCCGCGCACCAGGCGCGAGAGACGCGCGTGGCCTTTGACCAGGCGCGACACGTGCTCGGCGCGCGCCTCGAGCAGCACCAGCACGCGCAGCGGCTCGTGCAGCTCGACCATCTGGCGCGCCAAGCCGATGCGCAGGTCGCTCTTCGATCCGGTGATCACGCCGAGCAGCGACACGACGTTCAGCGGCAGCTTCGAGCCCGCGCCGAAGCCCTCGGGATCGACGCGCGAGAAGTAGTAGTCCATGGCGATGTTGACCGCGACCGGCACGGAGCCCAGCACCGCGGCGGGGAGTTGCTCGCCGTTGGGATCCTGCGTCGGGTCGTACGACACGAGGAAGCAGCGTCGGTCCAGGAACAGCCCGCGCGTGCGTTCGCGTCGGCCGACGATGCAGGCCGCGACCCGGTTGTGGCCGTACTCCGGGCGCGGCTGCGCCAGGTCGTGCCCGCGATCTTGAACGTGTTGCGCGACCGCTTCCGCGTCGGCGGCGCTCACCTGTCGCAGCCCGTAGACCGGCCCTTGCTCGAAGCGCGCAGCGCGCTCGCAGGCGTTGGCGCGCGCCGCTGCGAACAGGCTGGCGCGGAGTTGCTCCAGCTCGAGCGCGCGTTCCGCTGGCCAGCTGTGGCGATCGAGCATCTCGATCCGATCGAGCGCCGTGTCGTGCAGGCAGGGCGCGAACAGGACCTGCTCCGGCAACACCAGCCCGCGCTTCTCGAGCAACGCGCGCACCTCGCGCGAGTTCGCCATGGCGGCGAAGGCGCGCGCATTCGGCGCGCCCGAGTTGCCCGAGCACGCGCCACAGCCGTAGGCCTGCCGAAACGGATTGTTCGAGCTGGTCGAGCCGTGCGCGATCACCGCGACGAGCGCAGCGAATCCCTGTGTCAGGCCGCACGTGCGGAGCACGGACTCGACGATGTTCGCCTGCTCCTGCACGGAGTAGCCGTCGGCCGCTTCGAGCGCGATGCGCGTGCGCGGCCGCGGGAAGGCGGTGCGCAACACCAGCTCGCGCCAGCGCTCGATGCGACTGGGCAGCAGCGTCTTGAAGACCAGCGGCACGAAGCTCGCCAGCCCCAGGCCGAGCGACACCGCGACGCCGCGCAGCAGCGAGCGCGAGTGGTAGTACGCGGCCAGGCTCGCCGTTGCTCCGGCGCGTCCAGCCTGTTGGAGCCGCTCGAGCGCGGCGCCTTCGCCGTCCAGCGGCGTCTCTCGCAGCGTGCGCGACGGTGTGATGATGGGCGGGCACTGGCAGGTCGCCAGCGCTGCGCCGACGCGCTCGAAGCGCATGTCGACGCCGAAGAAGCCCACCACGCCGAAGCTCTCGCAGCCGCCGCCCGGCGCCTCGAGCGCGCGACGGAAGGACTCTTCGCGATCGTCCATGCACACCAGCGCCTGATAGCGCGGGGGCGCGGACTCGACCGGTTCGCGCGGCCCGCGCTCGAGGTGTTCGAGGAACGGACCGACGAACGAGCGCTCGTAGGCCTCTTGCCACAGCGCGAGCCGCGCCAGTCCCCGCGTCGCTTCGATCGGCGCGGGCCGCTGCAGGAGTTCGGCGCGCGTGAGGCCGAGTTCCTCGAGCAGCGCGTCGTCGAGCGCGTGCTGCGTGACCAACAGGATCGCCAACCAGTCGCGCAGCCGGAGGTTCGCCGGGGCGCGCACCGGCGCGACCGCCGGCTCGCTCTCGAGTCGCCACACCAGTCCCGACCAACCCTTGAGCACGAACAACGTCTCGAGGCAGTACGCCGCTCCGTCCGCGTCGTGCGCGCCTTCACGCGCTTCCGCTTCGATGAGCGCGTCGAGGTCGCGCGCAGCGGAGTCGTGCGTCTGCAGGCGTCGCACGAGCTGTGCGCGCCAGTCGAAGCTCCAACTCGGCGCTGTGGCCAACGAGGCTCTGAAGGCATCCCACAAAGTCATCTCGGCCAAGGGCGAGGACCACGCGGCGAGGCCTTGGTCGAGGTATGCGGCGATCAGCGGAACGAGCAGGTCTTCCAGGCGGCGCTGGTGGCGCTGAGCCAGCTCGCGCGCCAGGCGCGGCGCGAGTCGGCGGTGCTCGAGCGGTGCGAGCGTGTCGCCGATCGAGGGCCTCGAGAGGAAGCCCTCGACGTCGACCTCGCCGAGCTTTGCGCGATGCCGCGCGAGCACTTCGTCCAGGCACTCCCGGCGGATGCGGCCGCGCGCGAGCTCACTGCGGTAGAACGCTTCGCTCTCGAACGGGCGCGCGCGGTACAGCGCGGCGGCCTCGCGCACGGCTTCGAGGAAGGGCCGCTCCTCGAACTGCATGAGGATGTTGTTGTGGACGAAGGCCCACAGCGGATTCTGCAGCGGAAGTCGCGGTCGGCAGTAGGCGAGCCACTGCTCCGCGAGCGAAGTTTGCGTCGCGTCCATGGCGGCGGGTTCGGCGCCCTCAGGAGCTCGCGATCGCGCTGCGCGGCGCGCGCGCGGCGCTCATGGCGGCCCACAGCTCGTCGAGCGACTCCTTCTCGACCTTGCCTCCGCCGGTCTCGTAACCCACGCGCCAGCCGCGGATCGCTTCGATCGCGGCGTGGTCGAGTTCGCTGATCTCCAGGCGCAGCCGCACCGTTCTGCGCGGAGGCAGGCCCGCCAGCCGCGCGGTGATGCTCGGGACGGTCAGGAAGGTCAGCGCGCCGCGCAACGTGACGTGCAACTCTCCGCCGCGCTCCTCGACGTCGCAGTCCAGGCGCGACAGGCGGCGCAAGAGCAGCGTGACGGCCAGCGCGACTCCGATGCCGATGCCCCACAGGAGATTGATGAACACCACGCCCGCGATCGTCGCGGCGTAGACCGCGATCTCGCCGAACCGGGCGACCTTCCGGATCTCGCCCACCTTGACCAGGTTCACGCCGACGTGGATGAGCAGCGCCGCCAGAGCAGCGCGCGGAATCGAGTTGAGCAGTCCCGAGAAGAACAGCACGAACGCGGCCATCCACACGCCGTGCAGGATCGCCGACAGTCGCGTCTTCCCACCGGCGGCGATGTTGGCCGAGCTGCGCACGATCACGCCCGTGATGGGCAAGCCGCCGAGAGCGCCCGAGAGGAGGTTGCCCAGGCCCTGCGCCATGAGCTCGCGGTCCAATCGCGCGCGCGGACCGGCGTGGAGCTTGTCGGTCGCGACCGCGCAGAGCAGCGATTCGCAACTGGCGACGAAGGCCAGCGCGAGCGCCGCCACGGCGAGCCCTTCGAGCGGAGCGTCGCCCAGCGCGGGCCATTCGAAGTTGGCGAGCACGTTGGGCGGCACTTCGACGCACGGAGGCCGCGTCGGCAGGAGCGCGCCGAGCGCGGCGCCGCAGACGATCGCCACCAGGGAGCCCGGCAGGAACGGAACGCGGCGCGCGACGAACCGGTTCCAACCGAGCAGGATCGCCAGAGTTGTTGCGCCGACGACGAGCGCGCTCGAGTTCGTCGCGCGCAGCGTCTGCGGCAGTGCGCTGAGGTTCGCCCAGGCCGAGCTCTGCGGCGCGCCGCCGAACAGCACGTGGAGCTGACCGAGCGTGATCAGCACGCCGATGCCGGCCAGCATGGCCTGCAGCACCGCCGGAGAGATGGCGAGCGCCGCGCGCGCGACTCGCGCGGAGCCTGCGAGCACCTGCAGCGCGCCCGCGGCGACGGTGATCGCGCACGTCGCGGCGAAGCCGAACTGCGCGACGTAGCCGTAGACCATCACGGTCAGGCCGGCGGCCGGTCCGCTCACCTGCAACGGCGCGCCGCCGCTCAGGCCGACGACGATGCCGCCGACGATGGCGGCTACGAGTCCGGCGCGGATCGGCGCGCCGGATGCGACTGCGATGCCGATCGAGAGCGGCAGCGCGACGAGGAACACGACCAGGGACGCGGTGAGGTCGTCACTGAGTCGACGGGGACGGTGGGACTCCATGGAGCAAAGCCGGGCAGAGTTGGGGCGCGGGCTCGAGGCTCGCGCAGCGCTGGAAGCACCGCGCGGTCGAAGGCGTGCGCCGGTTGATTCGGACGACGGGCGGAGGGCAGGCGACAGGTGCGCGCTCGTACAGCGCTCCGTCGCTCACGGAGCGCGGGCGTTGTCGGGCGCATTCGGCGCGCGCAGGCCGGCGAACGGCGTTGCGCGCGAGCGGCGAGCGAGCGGGCCAGCGAGTGCGGCTGGCGCGGCGCAGGACCCTGGAACTCGCGCTGTGCATACGCAGCGCGCCAGGCCTCGCCGGAGGCGCTCGCTCAGTCGCGCGCCGGCGGAGCACGTGCGCGTCGCGGCGAGCGGGCCGCGCACTCCCGCGGACGGCGTGAGCGCGGCGCACGCGCCAACGCGACGCACGAGCGCTCCGGAGCGCTGCTCCACGCCTCGGGTTCCTCGATCTCCGACTCGCTCTCGGACTCGATCGGTCGCTCCTCGCCCTCGATCGACAGCGCGTGGTCGTCCGTCTGCGCGTCTCGCGCGCCCTTGCCTCCCTGCGAGGAGGGATGCACGGCCTCCGCGCGCTGCGAAGGATGGGGCGAGAGCTCTCGACGCGGCGCTGCGCTCGCGGCGCTGAGCAGCAGCACGACAGCGAGCAGCCACACGATCGATGACTGCGCTGCGCGCGCGATTCGCCGACGGAGGCCCGCCGCGGGGCTCATCGAAAGGCGGCAGCCAGTTGGGCTCATCGGTGCGGCGAAACCAGTCGAAGCGCCACGCGCGCGCCGCAACTGCAGATTTCGCTGGGCCAAGAGCCTAGCCGGGCCGCGCGTGCGCGCAAGCTCCGCGGCGCGCGACCGCCGCGGCGCGGAGCGCCTTCATGCCGGCGAGAGCTGCGCGACGACGCGGCGCTTGACGACCTCGGTGAACTCGTCGGTCTTCAGCTTGCCGCCGATGTCGCCGGTCTTCTCGCCCGCTGCGATCGCGTCGAGCAGGGCGGTGCGCAATGCGCGGCTGGCGTCGATCTCGCCGATGTGGCGCAGGAGCGAGGACAGTGCGAGCAGCGCCGCCGTCGGGTTGCACAGGTTCTTGCCCGCGATGTCGGGCGCGGTGCCGCCGGCCGGATCGAACATGGCGAGCGAGATCACGCCGTTGTCCTGGAACGCGTACGAAGCGCTGTCACCGAGGCCGACCGAGCCGATCAGGCCGCACAGCATGTCGCTGAGGAAGTCGCCGTACTCGTTCGGCGTCACGATCACCGCGTAACGCTCGGGATGCATGATGATGTTCGCCAGCATCGAGTCGAACAGCTCGCGGCGGTACGGGATGCCGGGGTAGTCCTGGCTGACGTTGCCGCACACCTCTTCGAACAGGCCGTCGGTGCCCTTCTGGATGGTGTACTTCGAGCTCGACACGACGCCCGCCTTGCGCACCATCGCGAGCTTGAAGGCGAAGCGCGCCGCGTGCCGCGTGGGGAGGCGCTCGATCACGCGCAGGCTGACGGCCGTGTCCGGGCCGATGCGCCGACCGGCGTCTTCGTACGTCCCGCCCGTGCCGATGCGCACGACGTCGATGTCGATCGTCTTGTTGAAGTTGGTCTGGATGCCCGGGATGGTCGTGACCGGGCGGTGGATGACCGAGAACTGGCAGCGGTCGCGCAGGATCTTGTTGGGGCTGGCGTCTTCGCTGGTGGTCGTCGTGGGGTACTTGATCGAGACCCGGCACGAGCGCATCTGCCGTTCGGCTTCGTCGTAGAGCTCCGCGCCGCGCTTGGCGCGCGAGGCCTCGGACAGGTCGACGGGCACGAACTCCAGCCGCAGCGGGAGGACCTCGGACACAGCGTGCACGGCGCGCGACAGCTCGGCGCTGATGCCGTCTCCCAGCAACTCGACGACGCGATAGCTCTTCAAGGGGCGGATTCTCTGGCGGGCGACGGTTGGAAGGTTGCGAGCGCCGCCGCGCGGGCAGGCGCGCTCGCGCACGGGAGGCCCCTGGGCGAGCGTCGGAGCGGCGTCAGGAGCGCCGTTCCGAGCGCGGCGCCAGGGGCGTTCCCGCACTTGAAGGGCGAATAGGATAGTGAGCGCCGCCTGTGCGACAAGAGCGCGCGCTCCGAGAGGGGCCGCCGAGCGCCTCCGCGCGCGTCCGTGCGCGAGCGCAAGTTCCAGCGGGGCGCGCGAATAACCGCATCCTCCGTGTGGGATACTCCCCGTCCGCGGCAGTGGCGTTTCCGCGCATCGGACGCGGCGTCGGGATCCGACGAGCGTTCCGCGAAGGGCCGGAATCGACGGGCAGGAGTTCGAAGCGCGCACGATGGCGAAGTCAACCAGCAAACTCTCGGTCGTGATGGCGACGGCGGTAGCCGTGGCCTTGGTGGCGAGCGCGTGGTGGTGGATCGACTCGAGCGGAGCGTCCAACGGCGCGGCTGCCGTGCCCGCTGCGCCGCGCGTGCCTGGCGACACCGTCGCGTTGCCGCCCGGTGTCGAGCGTGTGGAGAGCGCGCCCGCGGTGCTCGAGGTCGATTCGCTCGACTCCGCGAGTTCGACCGTGGCCTGGCCTGTGAAGGTCGACCTCGAACTCATCCGGCCCGCTCACCTGCCGAAAGCTGCGGGGCTCCCGCCGCTGGGCTCCGGCGCCAACGCGCGCTTGAACGGTCGGCTCTCGCGCGGCGAAGCGCCGGTCGTCGGCAAGTTGACCTTCACGGGCGGGCCGAACCTCGGCCGCGTGCTGGAGTGCAGCTCGAGCGGCCACTTCGGCGCCGTCGATCTCTACCCCGGACTCGCCGAGGTGCACGTCACGGCGCCGGGCGTGGAGTCGATACGCGAGGTGGTGCTGCGTCCGCACGCGCTCGAGCAGCTCCACATCACCTACGACTATCCGGGGTCGGTGCTCGGGCAGGTGTTCGACCGCGACGCCAAGCCGCTCGAGAGCGTGGACGTCGAACTCGACGGCCAGCACGTGTTCACCGATCAGGAAGGCTACTTCCGCTTCGACACCGCCTTCGGCGGCGAGCGCGTGCGCATCGTGCTGCGCAAGAAGGGCTTCGCCACGCTGTCGGGCGTCGTCGGTGTCGCGACCGGGCGACCGCTCGGCAAGGAGCACTTCACCTACACGCTGCAGCCCGCGGCCTCGCTCGCGATCCAGCTCGGTCCGCGCATCGGCTCGAGCGGCGACTCGGTGGTCGTGATCGAGCCCGAGGTGCAGGGGCTCAACCGCATCTACCCCTGGCACCGCATCTCGCCGCTGCGCATGGCGCCGGGCACGTCGCGACTGCTCGACGACCTGCCCGCGATGCGCATCACCGTCCGAGTGTTCCACGAGGGCGCGCTGGCCAATCCCGAGAGCGCCACCGTCTATCTGCGCGCAGGCGACACCGAGCGCCACGAAGTGCGCTTCGAGCCGGGGCCGAGCATCGTCGGCGTGGTCGTCGACGAACAGGGGCGGCGCATGGAAGGCGCGCGCGTCGTGTGCGAAGCGGCCGATCGTCTGGCGGCGCAGCACCAGTACCTGGCGAAGACGCCCTTCGAGACCGCGGCGGAGATCCTCGCGCCGATGCCCATGGGCTCCGGCGAAGTCCGCACCGGACACAACGGCGAGTTCCAGCTCTCCACCTGGCCCAAGTTCGGCGGCATGCGCTACCTGTGGGCGCAGAGCGCGGACGGCCGGCGCTGGGGCGGGCGCGCCGTGTCGACCACCGAGTCCGGACGCATCGAACTCGTGGTCAAGCCCGTCGAGTCGGGCCAGTGGGCGCTGAGCGTGGACCTCGCCGGTCGCCATCAAGGCGTGCCCGTGGTCGCGTCGATCGGCGGCGCCGCGCAACCCGAAGTGATCCTGCCCGCGCGCAAGCCGCTCGTGCTGCGCGGACTGTCGGCCGGAACCTGGCGCATCCGCGCGAGCTGGAACGGCAAGCCGATCCTCGGCGCCGAAGGCGAGGAGTTCGAGCTCGACGGCGACCACACGCACGTGATCCCGACTCCGCAGGGCGCCATCGAAGGCCAGGACGAGGACACGCTGCTGCGCGCTGGCCGCCTCGGGCAAGTGAAGTCGAACTGAGCGTCCACAGGCGAGCGAGTCGCGCGACGCGACTACAATCTTCGCCCCGTGCGCACGCTCACCCTCGATGGACATTCGTTGCGGCTCGAGGACCTCGAGCCCGTTTTGCGCGGCGAACCGCTGCGCCTGGAACTCGCTCCGCGCGCCCGCGAGGCCGTCGCTAAGGCGCGTGCGCTGGTCGACGCGCACATCGAGGCCGGCGACATCGTCTACGGGCTCACGACCGGCTTCGGCAAGCTCAAGAGCGTCGCCATCGCGCGCGGCGATCTCGTGCAGCTCCAGCGCAACCTCGTGCTGTCGCACTGCTGCGGCGTCGGCGAGCCGCTCTCGATTGCCGAAGTGCGCGCCGCGCAGATCTGCCGCATCAACGAGCTCGCGCGCGGCCACTCGGGCGTGCGCGTCGAGCTGCTCGAAGCGCTGATGCGACAGTTCAACGCCGGCTTCGCGCCGGTCGTTCCCCAGCAGGGCTCCGTCGGCGCGAGCGGCGACCTCGCGCCCCTGGCGCACATGGCGGCCGCTGCGATGGGCGTCGGCGAGGCGTACGTGTGGTCGCCGGGCGGCGAACGACGGATGAGCGCGGCCGACGCGCTGAAGTCGATCGGCCAGGCGCCCGTCGAGTACCAGGCGAAGGAAGGCCTCGCCGTCATCAACGGCACCGAGGTGATGAAGGCGGTGGGGGCGCTGGTGCTCCTGCGCGCCCGCAACCTCTCCAAGTGCGCCGACGTGCTCGCGTCGCTCTCGATCGAGGCGCTGCAGGGTTCGGCGCATCCGTTCGAGGAGCGCTTCGCCCAGCTCAAGGGCCACGCGAGCCACGGACGTGCGTCCTCGAACGTGCGCAAGTGCCTGGCGAACTCGGCGGTGCTCGAGAGCCACGCCGACTGTGGCCGCGTGCAGGACGCGTACTCGCTGCGCTGCACGCCGCAAGTGCACGGCGCGTTCAAGGCGGCGCTCGAGCACGTCGAGAGCGTGTTCGCGGCCGAGCTCAACTCCGTCACCGACAACCCGGTGATCTTCGCCGAGACCGGCGAGGTCGTGAGCGCGGGGCAATTCCACGGCCAGCCGATTGCGATCCCGCTCGACTACCTCGCCGCCGCGCTGGCCACGCTCGCGAACATCTCCGAGCGCCGGCTCGAGCAGCTCGTGAACCCCGACATCTCGCGTCTGCCGGCGTTCCTCACGCCCAACGCGGGGCTCAACTCGGGCTTCATGATCGCGCAGGTGACCGCGGCGTCGCTGGCCTCCGAGAACAAGAGCCTCGCGCACCCCGCCTCGGTCGACACGATCCCGACCAGCGCGAATCAAGAGGACCACGTCTCGATGGGCCTGACCGCCGCTCGCAAGGCCCGCGCGATCTGCGCGAACACCGAGTCCGTGCTCGCCATCGAGTGGCTCGCCGCCGCGCAGGCGCGCGAGTTCCACGCCGACCTGCGCGCGGGCGACGGCGCCCAGGCCGCGCACGCGTTCCTGCGCCAGCACGTCGCGAAGCTCGAGCAAGACCGCTTCTTCCACGCCGACATCGAGTCCGCGCGCGCGCTGCTCGCGAGCGGCGACCTCGCGGCCGCGGTCGAACGCGTAGTGGGCTCGCTGCTGGCGTGAGCGGCGAACCAGGGCGCGCAGAGGCGCCCGTCGGTCGCGCGGCCCGGGACGTGCGCAGTGACGTTTGGCGCTCGGGCGAGTAGGTTCGTGCGCGATGAGTCAAGACTCGCCGTACTCGGGGTCGCTGGTCGATCTGGTTCGAAGGGCCCCGAACGCGCCCCTCACGTCCCTGGCAGCCGTTGCGTGCATCGGGGTTTGGCTCGCGATCACGCTCGGTGAACCGCTCCAGAACCCGGACGATTGGGAACGCTGGGGCGTGTTCGCCAGTCCAGAGCTGCTCGAGCACGCGTGGTGGGGGCTCCTGACGTCCTGCTTCGTTCACGAGGCGGTCTGGCACCTGGCGCTGAACGTGTACTGGCTGTGGGTGCTCGGATCGCGCGTCGAGAAGCAGATCGGGACCGTGCAGTACGGTCTGCTGACCGCCGTCGCCGGCGCCGTTGCGAGCGTCGGGCAAGCCCTCGCGTCGGACAACTCAGCATTTGGCTACTCGGGAATCGTCTACGCGCTGTTCGGCTTCGCGCTCGCAACGGGGCAGCGCTGGCCCGCGATGCGCGAGCTCTCGACGCCGTACTTCGTGAAGTTCTGGGCTGCGTGGTTTGCGGTCGGAGTGCTCCTCACGCACTTCGACGTCTATGCGCTGGCGAACACCGCTCACGCCGTCGGGTTCGCGGTGGGAGTGTCCTGGGGCTGGTTGATCTCGGGCCGAGTCGCCCGCGGCGCTGCAGTCGGCGCCGCTCTCGCGCTCGCGCTCGCCGTAGTTCTGTTTTGGCGTCCGTGGTCTCCGCACTGGAACTACGTGGAAGGCTTCGGCGCCCAGCGCCGCGGGGATTTCGAGCGCGCCGAGGATCGCTACGAAGCGATGATTCGATCTGGAGGCGACGAGGCCTGGGCTCGTGCGGCGCTCGCGCATTTGCACTACGTCCGCGGGAACGTCGACGCGCATCGCGCGGAGCTCGAGCGCGCCGAGACCTTGGACCCGAAGCTGGCGGAATGGGCCGAAGGCGCGGCGAAGCACCTCGACTTCACCCGCCAGTGGACGCCGCAGATGACGGATCCCAACAGGCAAGCGCTGGTGCGCGCGGCGCTCGCCGAGGCCGAGTGGCGCTTCGCCGATGCGCGCGAGGCCTACCGTGAGCACGTCACGCGCTTCCCTGCCGAGTACGACAACAAACTTCGCCTCGCGATGATCTCGAACTCGGACGCGCTCGCGTCGAGCGCGGAGATCGAAGAAGCCGTTGCGCTCGCCCTCGAGGTGGAGTCGAAGGACAGCGCGCTCGCGCCGGAGGCCGTGAAGCTCCGCGAGCGGCTCGAAGCGCGGCGGCGCTGAAATGGCCAAGGTCCCTGCGAGCCGAGTCGATGGCGCGCGCAAGGTGGAGCGAGCGCGCCTCGCCGAACGGTAGCTCGAGCACGTGAAGTCTCGCGTTGGATCGAACGCTACGTCGATGCGTTTCTGGCTCGTGCATCTCGCGGCCCCGCTCGCGGTCGGCGCGACGGCCATCGTGTGGCTGCGCTCGAGCGGTCTGGATCGCGCGGCGCTCGACGCCGCCTTCGACGCTTCCAGCGGCAAATTCCCGTGGCGCTACCACTGGTTCACGGAGGACGTGATCCACTCCGGCGGGAAGAACCTCGTCATCGCCATCGCTGCGCTCGCCGCGCTGGCGCTGATCGCCTCGCGTTGGAAGCGCGAGCTGGTCCCGTGGCGCGGCCCGCTGGCGCTCTTCGTCGCGGCGCTGGTGCTCGGACCGCTCGCCACGGGCTTGGGGAAGAACCTCTCGAACGCACGCTGCCCCTGGGACCTCGCGCGCTACGGCGGCTTCGCGAAGCACGAGGAGAACCACGTCGAGGACGGAACGCTCGGTCGGCGCGGCTGCTTTCCGTGTGGGCAGGCGTCGGCCGGCTTCGCGCTGATGGCCGGATACTTCGCGCTTCTTCGTCGCCGCCCACGAGCCGCGCGCGCCGCGCTGGGCGTCGGTCTCGTGTACGGAACGATCCTGGGTGCCGGGCGAGTCTTGCAGGGGGCGCACTATCCCAGTCACGTCGTCGGCACGGCGCTGGTGTGTTGGAACACCTCGCTCGTGCTGTACGTGTCGACGCTCAAACGCGGCGAGGATCAGCGCGACAAGCTCACGTCGCCGATCGACAGCCGGCGCGCTTCGTAGTTCTCGTACGCGGTCTGGAACACCGCTGTCGCGTCGTCCGCCAACTCGCGCAGGCGGTCGTCTTCCAACGCGGGGGCGAACTCGTCGCTCTCGCGATCGCTGCGCCGCGCGAACGTCACCGATTGACGCAGACCGAGCACGACGATGGCGTCGTCGACCACCAATCCGACGTCGCGATTGTGGTGAACGAAGGCGCGGCCGCCGTCGTTCGGCAGGGCGAGCACGCTCTGGCCCATGAAGCTCGCTCGAGCGCTGATCCCGCACAGGTCGAGCAGCGTCGGGACCAGATCGATCTGCGAGCACAGGCGCTCGATGCGCTGACCGCGGGGCGCCGCTCCGCCTCCGACGAAGAGCGCCGGAATGCGGTAGCTGCGAATCGGAATGTCCTCCGAGCCGTAGACCCGCGCGCCGTGATCGCCGACCACCAGCACCAGCGTGGTGTCGAGCAAGCCGCTCGAGCGCAGCGTGTCGAGATACCGACCGATGCACCAGTCCGCGTAGCGCACCGCGCCCTTGCGGCTGGGAGCGTCGGCGCTGTGACCCGGGCGACCGGGAGGCGCTCGGTACGGCTTGTGGTTGGAGACCGAGAGGAGCGTGGCGAAGAACGGCGCGTGCTTCGCGCGCTGCTCGAGTTGCCGCGCGACGAGCGCATCGAAGATGTACTCGTCGGCCGCGCCCCAGATCGTCGAGAACGCGTCCGCGGGGAGATCGGACTGCTCGATGAACTGCTCGTAGCCGTTGTCGAGCATGAAGGGCTTCATCGAGTCGAACACCCCGAAGCCGCCGTAGAAGAAGGCGGTGGAGTAGCCGGCCTCGCGAAACACGCTCGCGATGCACGCGACGTCCTGGGACTTGTCGCGCTTGACGATCGAGTCGCCCGGCAGCGGCACGAACGAGCACAGCACGCCTTCGAGTCCGCGCACGGTGCGGTTGCCGTTGGCGATGAGGTTCGTCAGCGCGAGGCCCTCGGGCGTCCAGCGGTCGAGCTCGGGAGTGCACGGCGTCTTGGCGTGCCCCGACGAGCCGACGTAGTCCGCGCCGAGGCTTTCCTCCATCAGGATCACGACCTGCTCGGGCGCGCGCCGTGGTTGCGAGGGCTTGAACTGCTTGTCCAGTGCGCCGGTCGGCGCGTCCGGAGCGAGTTCGAGGAACCGGGCCGCTCGCGCGTGCGCCTCAACGGCTGGGAGCGTCCGGTAGTAGAGCTGGTAGTCCAAGCCGGCCGACCAGTACGCGCGGAAGAGCTGGACCAGGCCGTTGGCGGCGAACTCGTTCGCCTCGCGGCTGCGGAAGTTGTCGCGCGGTTGAACGACGAGGGCTGCGAGCGCGGCCAGCAGGAGTAGCAGCGAGAGCGACGCGCTGCCAAGCCGAGCTCGCCAGGTCCGTTGGACCGCGGGCGCTGCGCTGGCGCGCTCTCGCGTGAACCACGCGACGGCGACGCCTGCTGCTGCCGCCAACGCCACGTACAGCGGCACGTTGTAGCTCTCGAAGACGTTGCCCACCACTTCGTGCGGGAAGAGCAGGTAGTCCACGGCGATGTTGTTGAAGCGCGCGTCGAACTCCTCGAAGTAGAAGAACTCGACGAAGGCGCCGAACACGATCGACGTCCCGAAGGCGCCGGTCAGGAGCGTGCGCGCCGCGCGGCGGCGCAACCATCGTTCGCTGCCCAGGACCCACGCCGCGGCGACGGGGGTCAGCAAGACCATCGAAACGAGCAGGTCGTCGACCGCTCCGCGCGCGAGCCCGACGACGAACTCGAGCGCGCTGATCCGCTCGATGAGCAGGGCCGCGAGCGCGATGCGCAACAGCGCGCCAACTCCCAGAACGACGCCCGCCAGAGCGCTCGCAAGCCGCACGCAGTCGCGACGCCACAGACCACTCATGCTGTAGTCCTTTCAAGGCCCGCGCAGTTGTTACAGCGCAGGTTTGCGCACGTCGGCCCACTGCGCGGGATGGATCCGGCTGGGGGGAGCGCTGCGCAAGCGATGTGCCGCGGCTCTCCGCTAAACTCTCTCGCTCTCATGACTCCCACGACCACAGCCCGACACGTCGCCTTGGACTCGATTCC
>CALKYE010000021.1 GCA_938003765.1 uncultured Planctomycetia bacterium | reverse complement strand
GAGCTGAAGCCGAAGGACTGAGCCGCGCTCAGTTCTTCACGCCCAAGAGCAGTCGATCGAAGCTGCGCGGGTCCTTGTTCGGTCCGGCGAGGCAGGCGAGGTACAGGTCGAGCAGGCCGTCGCCGTCGAAGTCCGCGAGCTCCAGCCCGAGCTGCTGCGCGACGATCGGCTCGCCCAGGAACTTCTCGCTGGCGTCGACGAACTTCGCGCCGGTGTTCTCCCACACCGACAGCGGCCCGAGGTTCGCGCGCAAGAGGTCGAAGTCGCCGTCGCCGTCGAGGTCGATGAACTTCGCGTCGACGGTGATCTCCTGCTCCTGTGGGAGCCACGCCGCCGTCGCGTCGCTGAACTTGCCCTTGCCGTCGTTCAGGTAGAGCCGGTCTTGCGGCGCGCGGCCCTGCCAGCCGACGTGGGCGAAGTAGAGATCCAGATCGCCGTCGCGGTCGAGGTCGAAGGGCGTGACCTTGCGCGCTTCGACGAGCGCGCCGATCCACGGCAGGCGTTCGGCGGTCTGGTCGCTGAACCTGCCCTTGCCGTCGTTGATCCACAGCGCGTGGCCTCCCTCGAGCGCGAGCACGAGATCGAGATCGCCGTCGCGGTCGACGTCGCAGAACTCCGCGTCCTGTCCGGTCGCCGCCTCGCGCGGCAGGCGCGTCGAACTCTCGTCGCGAAAGCCGCCGTTGCCGTCGCCGATGAGGAGCAGATCCTGTCCGGCGCCGCACAGGAACAGATCCAGCTTGCCGTCGCCCGTGATGTCCGCGTGCGCGACCGCGTTGGCCTCGCTGTCGGGCAGCACGTCGAACACGCGCTCGAACGCGCCACTCGCGGTTCCGCGGTAGTACTCGTGCACGTTCTTGCGCCCGAGCTTGAGGTCGTCCTCCGAGGCGAAGATCAGATCGAGCCGCCCGTCGCCGTCGAAGTCGGCGATCGAGACGTCCTCGGAGTCATGGCCCGCTGGCCCTTGCCCCAAACGCTCCTTCTCGAGCGGCGGCAGCAGGTTCGAAGCATCCACGAACTTCCCGCCGCCTTCGTTGCGCAGGAGCTTGTTGGGCAGGAACTCCTGCGCGAGCACCAGATCGAGATCGCCGTCGCCGTCGAGATCCACGGCCTCCACGTCCATGCTGTTGCGCCCCACCGAGTCCTTCGGCGGCAGGTGGCTCTCGGTCACGTCCCGCAAACGCGGAGCGCGGGTGTCCTGGAACGCGATCAGAAGGGCGAGTGCGGAGAACCAGTGCTTCATGGGTTGGGCAGCGACGGCGGAGGTGGAAGTGTGGCCGCGGTCCACTCGCTCGGCGCCGGGCAATCGCGCGTAAGGACTCGGCGCCGAATCAGGTACGACGAGCGAGCAACCAGCCGAAGCTGAACGCCGTCAGCGCGCCGATCGGTGAGAACCAGGGCCAGGCCACGGGAGCTTCGTCGAGCAACGAGAGCCTGAGCGCGAGCGCGACGCCCGCGGCGAGCATCAGCGTCTGCCCTGCGAGCAGCGCACGACTCACCGACGGGCTTCCCAGGTCCTCGCGCACGCGCACGGCGAGCCATGCGGCGAGCAACACGCCCGCGCCGACGAGCGACGCCGTGTGG
The DNA here is from genome assembly GCA_938003765.1 of uncultured Planctomycetia bacterium. Lineage (GTDB taxonomy): Bacteria > Planctomycetota > UBA1135 > UBA1135 > WYBT01. The sequence continues at coordinate 3,126 of CALKYE010000021.1, read as the reverse complement.
GCCCACGGCGCGTGCCACACCACCGAAAAAACCATGAGCACCGACAGCGGAGCGCTCCACAAGTACCCGCTGCCGTCGACGCGGCCGCGCCACACGAACGCGAGCGCGAACGCGGCCAGCAGCGCGCCCTGCGTGTAGCCGGGCATCGCGAGCGCGAGGTTGAGCACGCTCTTGAAGCGCGGATCGCGCGCGATCACTTCGCAGGACAGCGCGAGCGCGCACAGCAGCACTCCGAACACGAGCACGAGCAGCTTGGAGACGCGCAGCGCGCGGCGCTGCTCCGCGGGTTGCTCGACATCCGCGCGGCGCGCGCGCCACGGCAGGTAGAACGCGTTGAGGCTGGTCTGCGAGAGCGCGGCGAGGATCGAGTCGAGGCTGGAGATCGCGGCGGCGAAGGCGCCCGCGACGATCAGCCCCTTCAGCGGACTGGGCAGCACTCCGACGATGAACAGCGGGAAGATGCGCTCCTCGTTCTCGGCGTAGAGCTCGAGCGCGCGGCCCGTGAGCGGGTGCTGCTGGTAGTAGGCGTACAGCGCGAGTCCGACGCACGCGACGCCGCAGGTCACGAGCATCGAGGCGTAGCTCGCCAACATCGCCTTCTGGGCTTCGCGCACCGAGCCGCAGCAGAACACGCGCTGCGCCATGAGCTGGTCGGTTCCGAACACGCCCACGCCGACGACGGTGTTCGCGATCAACGCGGCCCAGAACGTGTACGCGATGGTCGGATCGGAGCGGAAGTCGAAGAAGCGCAGCTTGTCCGCCGCGTGAGCCAGCGACACGACCTGCGAGGCGCCGCCCTCGACCTGCGTCGTAGCCGTCGCGATCGACGCCACGATCCCGACCAGGAACACCGCGAAGAGCACGGCGTCGGTCCAGATCACCGTGCTCATCCCGCCCAGCCAGGTCCAGGCCACGGAGATCGTTCCGATGACCGCGACCGACAGCCACAGTCCACGCACTCCGGTGGCCGCTTCGAGCGCGGCGAACGGCTCGGCCAGCACGACTTCGAGCACGACCGCGGTCAGGTACACGCGCGCCGCCTGGCCCAGCACGCCGCCGATCGAGAACAGCACGGTCGTCATGCCGCGCACGCCGCGCCCCAGCGTCGCGCCCATGTAGTCGTACGGGCTGTAGATCTCGCGCTCGAAGTAACGCGGGATCAGGACGAGCGCGACGATGCAGCGCGCCAGCAGCAGCCCGATCAGACCCAACTGCAGGTACGTGAGATTGCCGCCCGGCCTGAACACGGTCGCGGGGAAGCTGATCAACGTCACCGCGCTGATCTCGGTGGCGATGATCGAGGCCGAGACCGCGTACCAGGGCAGCTTGCGGCCGCCGAGGAAGAACTCGCGGATCGTGGCGGGCTTCGCCGCGCTGCGCGTGCCGATCCAGTGCGTGAACGCGAACAGCGCGGCCACTACGGCCCAGTCCAACCAACCGAAGGAGCCCTGCAGCGCCGTGGGCGTCGAGAGCGAGCTCTCATCCATGCCCGCGCGACTCCAGCAGCGCGGCGGCCGCGGCGCCGATCGCCGGCGCAGCATCGAGTGTCGAGATGCGCGTCACCCAGTGCACGCCGTGCAGTCGACGCGCCTCCAGCAGTTTGGGCGCGGTCTCGCAGTAGACGTGCTCGAAGCACGAGCGCGTGCGTTCGTCGCCCAAGAGCCGCCCCAGTCGCAGTCCGATCACGACGCGGGCGAGCTCGTGCGGACCGGGCCAGCTCTCCTCGAGCGGTCCGCGCGCGCGCAGCGAGATCACGCGCTCCACCACGAGACGCGCGAGCGCGGCGCCCACCGCTTCGAAGAGACTGCGCGCCACGGGCGAGGATTCGGCGCAGTCCTCGGGCCAGGCGGCGAGCTCGGGCTGCTGCTCGTTCCACAGCGCGTTGATCCCGCGCGCCGAGAGCAGGTCGTCGTAGCTCAGCAGCGCCTCGGCGTCGCTCATCTGCCAGGCCTTGGGGAACCAGGTCTGCACCGCGTCGAGCGAGACCAGTTCTCCGCTCAGTTTCAGCGCTTCGGCGAGTCCGCTGCCGCCGCCGAGGTAGTACGCGCACGGCGCCCCGCGCAGCAGGCCGTCCTCGGCGAACTCCTCGCCCAGGCCCGCGCACCAGCCGTCGCTGTACAAACGCGAGAGCGGCTCGACGAACTCGAGACCTTCGCTGCTCAGAAGCGTCTGCAACCGATCGAGGAACTGCGGGCAGCGCGGACCGTGGCGCGCGAACGCGATCCCCCGCTCGTCGATCGTCTTCACGCCCGGCATGGCGACTCCGACCAGAACGCGGGCTGCGCCGCGTTTGCGCGCGAGCTCGAGAACGCAGCGAGCGGTCGTCTCGACGCGCTTCCAGGCCTGGTCCTCTTCCTGGGCGTCGATCGGCCCCAGCTCGATCACGCTCGAGGCGTTGCGTTGCGCAGGCGTGCGCCACGAGGCCGTCTGGGGCCACTCGCGCGCGATCGACGCCGAGTCCGCGCGCAGCCAGCGTCCGTCGGCGCGCTCGACGAGTTCCACGTCGAATGCGCGGACGCCGCTGGCGCCGCCGTCGACGCCGATCAACTGCGTGGAGAGCGGCAGGTGCGGGAGCGCGGCAGCCATCGCCGAGCCAGAGTGCCGCTCGGGCGCGCGCGGCGCAACCGCGCGAGGCTCAGCCGAACCGTCCCGTGACGTAGTCTTCCGTTTCGCGCAGGTGCGGCTGCAGGAAGATGTCGTCCGTGGGCCCGTACTCGATCAGGCGCCCCAGGTACATGAACGCCGTGTAGTCGCTGGTGCGCGAGGCCTGCTGCATGTTGTGCGTGACCATGAGGATCGAGTACGCGCCCTTGAGTTCCTCGATCAGGTCCTCGATGCGGCCCGTGGCGATCGGATCGAGCGCGGAGCACGGCTCGTCGAGGAGCAGCACCTCGGGCTCGGCGGCGATCGCGCGCGCGATGCACAGACGCTGCTGCTGGCCGCCGGAGAGGCGCAGCGCGCTGTCCTGCAGTCGGTCCTTCACCTCTTCCCACAGACCCGCGCCGCGCAGGCTGTCCTCGCAGGTCTGCTCGAGCACCCGACGGTCGCGCTCGCCGTCGATGCGCAGCGAGTACACCACGTTCTCGAAGATGCTCATCGGGAACGGATTGGGCTTCTGGAACACCA
>CALKYE010000020.1 GCA_938003765.1 uncultured Planctomycetia bacterium | reverse complement strand
GGCGTTCGTCGGGCGGTCCGCAGCGCTGGAGCTCCATCGGGAGAGCCGCGACGGCAACGAGCCTTCGCCAAACGCCTCTCGCTCCGTCGAGCGGCGCGCTGACTCCGACGCGGTCGTCGACGCCTTTCGTTGGCGCGGCGCGGTCATGAGATGGAGCTGGTTCGCGCGCCGCGCGGCCCCCGCACTCGATGACCAGCCCCGACTCGTCGCCGCCCCCGTCCGTCGATCCGTCACCGCGTCCGCGTCCGCCGCGTGTTCCGGTCGAGCCGTACTCCTCGAGCGAGATCGCTGCATCGCTGCGCAGCCCGCTGCGCTTGATCGATCTGGTGCTCGAGACGCCCGATCGACTGGCGGCCAACCTCGAGAGCGCGAGAGGCGGGCCTGCGCTCGCGCTGGCGTTCGTGCTGGCGGCGACCGCGTTCGCAACGCCCTACGGGATCGTGCTCGGCTTGAACTCGTGGTGGAGAGTCGCCGCGCTCTACATGGGCTCGACGCTGATCTGCCTGCCGTCGCTCTACGTGTTCGCGCGCTACGTCGGCGTGCGCGTCGGTCCGCTCCAGATCGCGGTGCTGGCCAGCAGCATTCCGGCCGTCGCGGCGATGTTCTCATTCGGCTTCGCGCCCGTGCTCGCGTTCCTGCGCGCGACGATGGAGACCGAGAACGCGGAGATCTCCTGGCGCGACATCTCGCGGCTCCTGCTCGCAACCGCGCTCGTCGCGGGCGTCGCTCGCTTGTGGAACTGCCTGCTGCGCGCGCGAGGACTCGACTCGCGCCGCTCGCTGGTGATCGTGCTGCTCGGTTGGCACGCCGTGTTCCTGCACGTGCTCTTCCGAGTGGCGGACGTGCTCGGGCTCAGCGAGTGATCCGCCGCACGCTCGCCGCGCTGCTCGGCGCAGCGCTGTACGGCTTCTCGCTGGGCTCCGCGCACAGCGAGCTGTACGCCTCGCGCAATCTGGTCAAGTTCCCCCTCCTGCTCGTCACGACCGCGGCGGTGTGCGCCACGTCGTGGTGGATCAGCGCGCGGTGGCTCAACTCAGGGTTGTCGTTCCGCGCCGTGCAGCAAGCGACGTGGACGTTGTTCCACGACGCCAGCCTGCTGCTCGCGAGCGCCTCCCCCATCGTGTTGTTCTTCGCCCACGTCCTGCGCGCGACCGACGACGGGCAGTTGGGCGGCTACGACGGCTTCCTGGCGTGGAACCTGGGCGCAGTCGCGCTCGCCGGTGTGCTCGCCTTCCACCGCCAAGTCGCACGACTGCTCCGCTCCACGGAGCTGTCGCGTCGACGCGCGGTCGGCCTCGCGATCGGCTGGCTCGCGCTCGCGCTGTGCGTCGGCGGCCAGGCCGCCTTCTACATGCGCCCGTTCTTCGGCTTCCCGGTCACGCGCGGCAACACGCCGCCGTTCTTCCTCGGCGCCGAGCCCGACGCGCGCGGGGCCACGAACTTCTTCGAGGCCCTCGCTCAAGCCGCGAAACGCCCGCCGTTGCCGAGCACTTGGCCGAGTCAGCGCTGACGCTGCTCCGAGGCGATCACTCGGGCTCGCGCATCTGCACGACGATCCCGTGCTGCGCGAGTTCGTCGAGGTAGCGCTGCGGCGGCACGCACACCTCGAGCGGTCGCGCGCCCGGCTCGATCAACCCGCGGGCCTGGAAGTGCCCGACCAGGGCCGCCGGGAATGCGGTGGTGCGCTCCATCGCGGTGAAGCCCGTGGCTTCGTCGTGGCGATCGAACACGTCGTACTGGATCGAGCGCGGCTGTCCCGCGTGCTCGCCGCGCACGAGCACGCGAAGGAGCACGATGTCGCGCACTTCGGGGAACGCGAGGCGCTGCTCGAACAGGCGCTGCGTGAGCTTGACCGGCTCGAAGCGCTTGCCATCGGGCGCGTCGAAGCTCTCGTCCATGAAGCCCAGCTCGAACAGCAGACGGATCTGCGCCCAGTGACCGGGGTAGCGGATCGTCTTGTAGTCGAAGCTCTCGAGCCGCCCTTCCCAGGTCTGCGGGCACGTGCTGGTCCCGCCGCTCGTCACGCAGGCTTCCATCGGCCCCAGCGTCGACGTCTCGAAGCGCTCGAGCTCGGTCAGCGTCGGCACGCGCACGCGCTTGCCGCCGCGCAGGAACTCCGCTTCGCCGCGGTACTCGTTCCACAGGCCGTAGAAGTTGAACACGAGCTTGTAGCCCAGCGGACCCACGGGCTGCGCCGGCAGTCCGCCGCAGCGCACGTGAGCGTGCTGCGGAGTGTCCATCGACGCGACGCCGTGCGCCGCGAGGTGATTGCCGAGGCCGGGCGCGAGTCCGCAGTCGGGCACGATGCTCACGCCCGCCTTGCGGGCCTGCTTGTGCAGCTTCAACTCGGCGCGAACGACGTCCGTGTTGCCGCCCAGGTCGAGGAACGAGCACTTGGATTCGACGCACCACTCCGCGAGTTGCGCGTTGAAGCGGTACGGCGCCGCCGAGAGCGCGACCTGCGCGCCCTTGACCGCGTCGCGCACGTGCTTGCGCTTCTCGACGTCGCAGCGCATCGGCTCGAACTTCGTGCGTCCGCCCTTGAGCAGCTTCTTCAGCCGCTTGGCCGCGCGCTCGGCGACCTTCTCGTCGCTGTCGGCCAGCCGCACGAGTTCGGCCTGGCCGTTCTTCGCGAAGTCATAGGCCGCCGCGACGCCTTGGCGGCCCGCGCCGAACACGGTGTAGGTGTAGCTCACGCTCAGACGCTAACCGCAGCGCGTCGAGCGCGCACGCCGGCGCGGTGCAAAGCTGCGCCGCGCGACTCGTTGATTGCAGCGCCACGCAGGCGCGGTCACGTTCCAGTGCGGCCCACAGTGCGGCCCACAGTGCGTCGCTCAACCGCGGCTTCGTTCACGAGCAACATCACCGATGCGCTGCAGTTCACGCTGCTGCCGTAGCGCGAACTTGCGCCGGCGCGCGCCCGCGGTTCACAGAGCCGCGCGCGGGAACGCGCCGCGCCACAGGCCGGCTACGAAACGCCGAGCGTTGCTTCCGAGCACGCGGGTGTCGTAGCCACCCTCCTGCACCAGCAGCGTCGGCAGGCCGAGGGCGCCGATCATCTCGCCGTTGCGCTCGAAGTCGTCGCCGCGCAGCGAGAACGACCCGGTCGGATCGCGCTCCGCCGTGTCGAGCCCCAGGCACACGACCAAGTTGCGCGGCGCGAACTCGCGGATCGACGCCAGCGCCTTGGCGAGGTGCTTGGAGTACGCGGCGCCGTCGACGTGCTCGGGCAGCGGGAGGTTGATGTTCGCGCCGAGGCCAGCGCCTTCGCCGCGCTCGTCCTCGAAGCCCGAGAAGTACGGGTACGCGAAGCGCGGATGGCCGTGGATGGACACCGTGAGCACGTCGCTGCGCGAGTAGAAGATGTCCTGCTGCCCGTTCCCGTGGTGGTAGTCCACGTCGAGGATCGCCACGCGGCCCTGCTCGGACAGGTAGTTCGCTGCGATGGCGGCCGTCGCGAGGTAACAGAACCCGCCGAACACGCGGCGCTCGGCGTGATGGCCGGGAGGACGCACCAGCGCGTACGCGAGCCGGCGTCCGGCGCTGAGCGCTTCGGCGCAAGTCAGCGAGCAGTCCACCGCGGCGCGCGCCGCGGGCCAGGCGTTGCGATGCAGCGGCGTGAACGTGTCGATGCAGAAGTAGCCCGCGCGAGTCGGCAAGTCGGCCGGTGGACGCGTCTGGTTGCGGATCGGGAAGACGTACGGGTACACGCTCTCGTTCTCCGGGAGCGCCGCGCACACCTTCTGCAGATACGAGACGAATCCTGCGTCGTGCACGGCCAACACGTGCCGGTCGGCGAAGCGCCGCGCCGGGGCCTTCTCGATCATGTCGCCCAGCTTGTCGAGCTCGCGCTCGATGACCGCGATGCGCGCCGGCGCTTCGACGTAGCCGCGCTCGCGCACGTGGTGGATGTCGTGGCCGTGGTTGACCACCACCAGGATGCGCGCGTCGTCCGGCAGCTTGGGCTTGCGCAGTTGCGGATCCGCCGCGGGCTTGTTCTTGGCGTAGCGAGGCGCCCTGAGGCGCACCGGATCGTCGCGGAACGAGCGCGCCACGCGCTCGACGTACTCGGGCGGACAGAGCCAACCGTACTTGCGCTCGAGGATCGCGCGCACGATCACTTGCGCGCGATCGCGCGTGAGCGGCGATCCAGAACCCAAGTCGTCGACCACCAGATGCGGCAGGTCGGTGTCGGTGGGCCGCACCGGCGACTCGTACTCCGTGCCGACGATCGGCACTGCGCCGAAGCGTTCGTAGAAGCGCAGGCGCGCTCGATTCGCGGCCAGGTACGCGGGGTCGCTGACGCGCTCCTCGTCGTCGGGCAGGCACTCGAAGAACAAATGCTCCGCCCCGAGCAACCGGCACTCTTCGCGCACGCGCTGGTAGAGCACTCCCCCGAGTCCGCGGCCGGTCATGTTCTTCGCCGCGCTGATGAAGTCGAGGAACGCGAAGGCCAGATCGGTGGCGATCATGAACCACGCGAAGCCCACCACCGTCTCGCGCTGCTCGGCGACGAGCAGGATCGAGCGCAGCCGCGACTCGAGCGGATCGCGGAGCTTCGCCGGCAGTTCGGCGATCGAGCTCTCCGACACGCCGGAGAACTGCGCGCGCAAGATGGCTTGCACCGCCGCGACGGCCCGCGCGTCGCGCGGCAGGACGTCGTCGTGAATGCGGCGGATGCGGAACATGAGCGCGGTGCGCGCATGCTAGCCGCACATCTTGCGACGACTAAGTCGCTGGCGGCTCGCGGAGCCGTCCTCTACTCTTCTCGCCCTTCCAAACGCCGACGGAGGGCGCGAATGGGCGCGTCCTCGACCGCGGCGCGAGAGGAATCGAGACATGTCAGAGCAGCACATCACGCCGCGCGCGAAGGACTACGCGCAGTGGTACCAGGACGTCATCTCCGCCGCGCAGCTCGCTGAGCCGGCGGGCGTCGTGCGCGGATGCATGGTCGTGCGCCCGCACGGCTGGGCGATCTGGGAGAAGATCCAAGGAGAGCTCGATCGCCGCTTCAAGGAGACGGGCCACCAGAACGCGGCCTTTCCGCTGCTGATTCCGCTCTCGTTCCTCCAGAAGGAAGCGCAGCACGCCACGGGCTTCGCCATGGAGTGCGCCGTCGTCACGCACGCCGGCCTGAAGACCGTCGACGGTCAGATCCAGCTCAAGAACGAGCTCGAAGAGCCCTACGTCGTCCGCCCGACGAGCGAGACCATCATCGGGCACTTCTTCGCCAAGTGGATCGACAGCTATCGCGACCTGCCGATGCTGCTCAACCAGTGGTGCAACGTGATGCGCTGGGAGCTGCGCACGCGACTGTTCCTGCGCACGGGCGAGTTCTGGTGGCAGGAAGGCCACACCGCGCACGCCAGCCACGAGGAAGCGCGCGAAGAAGTGATGCGCATGCTCGACGTGTATCGCGAGGTCTATCACGACGTGCTCGCGGTGCCGGTGATCCGCGGCCGCAAGAGCGACAACGAGAAGTTCGCGGGCGCGCTCGAGACCTACTGCGTCGAAGCGATGATGCAGGACGGCAAGTCGCTGCAGGGCGCGACGAGCCACGACCTCGGCCAGAACTTCGGCAAGGCCTTCAACGTCACGTTCCAGAACAAGGACGGCGCGCGCGACTTCGTGTGGCAGACCTCGTGGGGCGCGTCGACGCGCATGATCGGCGCGCTGATCATGGCGCACTCCGACGACGGCGGGCTCGTGCTGCCGCCGCGCCTCGCGCCGATCCACGTGGCGATCGTGCCGATCTGGAAGAACGACGCGGAGAAGGCCCAGGTGCTCGAGGCGAGCGACAAACTCGCGCGCGAGCTGCGCTCCGACGGTTTGACGGTCAAGCTCGACGACCGCGACGACAAGCGCCCCGGCGAGAAGTACTACGACTGGGAGCGCAAGGGCGTGCCGCTGCGACTGGAAGTCGGACCGCGCGACGTCGCCAGCGGGACCGCGATGGGCAAGAGCCGCATCGCCGACGCGAAGGACAAGGTGAAGGTCCCCTTCGAGAACGTCGGCGTGCACGTCGGCGCGATCCTCGACTCGCTGCAGAAGCAGCTCTTCGAGCGCGCGCTCGCGTTCCGCGCAGCGAACATCGTCAAGGTCGACTCGTGGGCGGACTTCCAGGCCGTCTTCGCCGATCAGAACTCCAAGTTCGTGCTCGCCCACTGGGACGGGACGACGGAGACCGAGCTCGCGATCAAGGAAGCGACCAAGGCCACGATCCGCTGCATCCCGCTCGCCGCCGAGGGCTTCGACGACGGCGCGGGCAAGTGCGTGAAGACCGGCCAGCCCAGCGCGCAACGCGTGCTGTTCGCGAAGAACTACTAATTGCTGAACAGGGGTCGGCGATTGCGCCGGCCCCAGAGTTGGGATTGGCGAGTCGTTTGGAACTGTCGGATTCACAGTTCCAGCTTCGAAGCTGTAGTGGCGCGCTCAGCCGTGTCTAGTCAGTCCGCTCGTCGTCCGGCGGGTTGCCGTGGAGGACGAGCGGGGTGCGCAAATGAGGGGCCCGAGGCGGCGCGCTCCCTCGCAACAGGGCCGTGGAGATGAATCCATGCTTCGCAGCTTCGAGTGTTTGCTCGTGTTCGGAATGACCGGGGCCGCGCTCGCCTGGCAATGCCGCGACGACGGCTCGACCCGAGCGCTTTCCAACAACCAGGATCCCGGGAACTACCGCATTCGCTACTCCGGCGGAGATGACTCCGTGCGTGTGATCGTGCGGGATGGAGCGGGCAACGAGACGTTCAACGAGCCTTTGCCGACGGATCCGGAGGGACTCCTGGTTGGCGTGCCGCTCGGCGGGAGCGTCGAGGTCGTGGACGCGAGCGACCGGGATTCCAAGGCCGGAGAAGGTTCCATCGCCAAGGAGTAAGGCGGCTACTGCCATGAGGTCGGCTCGGCTAAGGTCGAACCGACCTCGCGTCTTAGCGCTCCGAATCTGCAGCACGTAGGACGCTCGCAATGCATCTCCGCGTGATCGCTGTGGCGCTGGCCGCCGCCGCGGCTGGCCTGTTGTACTTGCTCGCGTTTGGCGCAGAGCGCCAGTCCGCGACACCCGGCGCGAGAACGGCGACCACTGGCAGTCGCGAGTCGCCTGACGTGTCCGTCCAACGCATTGCAGTGGATGCGGGCGAACGCCCTGACTCCGCGGATCCTCGCGAGTTGACAGGTGAAGTCCTGTTCCTCGACGCAGGAACTCGCACGGCGGTCGCCAATGTGGCTTGGCTCGCGTCGGAGATTCCGAGCGCGCGAAGCGTGAGCATTGTCTCCGACCAGAATGGGCGCGCAGCGTTGCCCCTCGGTGCGTGGCGTCTCTGCTCCGTTGACGCGCCCTACGACGTCGAAGAGCGCGCGTGGCGCGTCGAGTCCGAGCGAGCGACGATCGTGTTGGTCCGCGCACTCGCGACGCTGCGCCTCCGCATCTGCGACGGGGCAGGCGCAGCGATCGAGGGAGCGAACTGCTCCGTGACGCCGTTCGACTCCTCGAACGGCATGCAGCCGATCGAGCACACCACGACGGACTCGAGCGGTCGCGCGACGTTCAGCGCACGTCCCTTCGCGCCGTGCGTCGTGGCGATCCTGGCGCCGCAGTTCGAGCGCGCGCTCATCGAGCTGAGCACGCCGCCCGACGAAGTGCTCGAAGTGCGGCTCTCGCGCTGCTGGAGCGATGCGACGCGGCTGCACGTGGTCGACGCCGCGAGCGGCGAGCCGGTGGAAGGCGTTCGCGTGGTTTCTGCGCTCGATGGAACCCTTGTCGCACAAGCCGCAGAGGACACGAACCAGCTCCTGCTGCCCGCATGGGTGCGCAGAGACGAGCCGCTGCGAGCGTCGGCGGCCGGATTCCTGCCGAACCTGTTCGAGATCGAGAAGCTGGAGCGAGACGAGCTGCCGATGGAGCGCGAGTTGGAATTCGAGATCACCGTGCTCGACGAACGCTCGCCGTCCGCCGCACACGCGAGCGTGGTGATCGCCCGTGACGACCACTCGCACGAAGCACGACAGGTTCGGGTTGAAGTCGGCCGTGCAACGACGATCACCCTGCCTTGCGCTCCGCCGGTGCGAATCGAGGCCCAGCTCGACGACGGGCGCAGCGCGGGCCTGCACCTCGACGGGTTCGCAGCCGAGCGTGCGCTCGAACTGCGTATCAGGGCCGCGACCCCTGCGGTGGAACTGGTGCTGCTCGACGGCGCCTCCAACATGACTTCAGTGGCCCGCGGCGAAGTTCTCGACCAGAGCGGCGCGCGCCTGCCGCTGCGGCCCGACGTCCAAGGTCGCTTGTGGCTACCGGCTCGAGCTTCGTCGTTCGAGCTTCAGGCGCCGAGCTACGCGCTGGTCCGCGGCTCGCCGTTCGGCCCGCGCGAGCAACGCCAGAGCGCTCAGCAACTCGTCGTCCAACTCTCGCCGCAGTCGCGCAGTGCGCTTTTTCTCAGCACGCCCGCCGGCGATCCGCTGCAGGGCGTGAATGTCGGAGTGTTCGTGCAGCCTGCTCCGCGGCAGAGCGCTCCGAGCAGCGGTTGGATCGTCGGCCCGCAGCGCTCCAGTCGCGGCGTGAGCGACGGGAACGGACTGGTCGAGCTCTCGGGACTGCCAGCGGGCCGAGCGAGTGTTCGCGTGTGGATGGACGGGCAGCCCTCGGGCTCGCGGCAGGTCGGAACGCTGTATGCGCCGGCCCCCATCGAGGCCGTGGAGCTCGGGCGCGACGCGGTCGAGCTGACCTTCGAAGCTCCGCGAGCGCTCCGATTGGAAGTGCTCGATGCGGCGCGCGGCGCACTCGTCGAGGGCTTCACCGCTCGCGACCCGCGCACCAACGTCGACATCGAAGTGCGTGGCGGCGTGTGGAGCGGCTGGATCGGCGCTGAGGCCCCGCTGCTCGTCGTCGGCTCTCCGCGATTGGGCTATCGCAACGTCCCCTTGCCCACGGACTCGAGCTTCGTGCGAGTCGAGCTCGGCGCCCGCGCCGCCGGCGTGCTCGAAGTGCTGCGCGGCGAGGAACTCGAGTCGCTGCGCGAAGTCGAGATCCTGGTGTGGTCGCGCGGCCCCGGCGGCGAGAGTCAGATCGGTCGCACGCGCGCGCAGCTCGACGCGGTGGGCCGCGCGGAGACCTCGTTGGATGCTCCCGACGGCGCGCTCATCTCGATCGAGTGCGCACCGAGCGACGGGCGGCGCGTCAGCTTCGAGCCGCGCCTGGTCGCCTGGAGCACTTCGAGCGTCATGCAGTTCCGAGCGCGGGTCGAGTGACGCGCGCGCGCGAACGACGCAAGCCGATGAGCACGGCCGCGATCAGCGCACCGGCGCCCGCGGCCCACCACCAGCGCGAACGCTCTCGAGCCGGGGCGAGCTCGACGCGCTGCTGGCCGACGCCCACGACCATCAGTTGGGCCGAGTAGTACGGGTGGCGCCACCGCGGTTGCCGCGCCACTTGCTCGCGCGCCGCGCGCACGGCTTGAGCGACGGTGGCGCCCGCCACCCACTGTTCGATCGCGACGCGCGCGGCGAACACCGTCGCATCCAGATCGAGATCGCCTTCGCTGGTGATCACGGTGTTCGCGCCCGACTGCAGGAATGCGTTGGCGATGCGGTGCCCGCCGTCTTCGCCGCGGCGCGCGCCGCCGCCGTACGAGCCGCACGAGCCGAGCCACACGACTCCGGATGCGCGCTCCAGCGAGTCGGCGAACACGGCGCCGCTCGAACCGTCCGCGCCGCGCCGCAGCAGCAAGCCGTACGGGCGGTCCAGCTTCGGGTCGACGATGCCGTGCGCGAAGATCAGCGCCAGGCGCGCGTTGGCGCCTGCGCCGTGCAGCAGGTCCGCGCTCGTCGCCTGCGCCAGTTGGAGGGCGTGCTCCGCGTCTGCGGCGTCGATGACGCGCGCGAGCTCCCGCGGCTCGAGCGGCAGCGCGTTCACGCCGTACGCGCGCGCCTCGTCATCGTCGAGCGCGCCGGCCGACAGGAGCACGAGGTCGTGAGCGCGCTCGGGAGGAGAGCGCGCCGCGTAGTGCGCGACGAGCGTCATCGAGGGCAGATCGCACAGCGCCTTCGCCTCGCCCAGTCGCTCACCGGCGGCGCCCCAGGGCAGGCATTCGAACGACAACCCCGCGAGCATGTCGCGGCCGACGATCGACAGCTCCTGGCAGTCGCGCACCTGCTCGCGAACCGCGTCGGGGAAGCACCAGTCGACGGCGGAGGTCGCGGCCTCGCTCAGCGCGCTCTCCCAATCGGCGCGATCGGGCTGCGCGAGGATCGCGCGCAGTTGGGCCGCCGCGCGCTGAACCGCGAGCTCGCGCGGTCGAGTCGTGGCGCTGAGCCGCTCGCGCGTCGCCACGAACACCAGCGAGCGCGTCATGCCCGGCAGGAAGACGAGCAGGCCGCCGCCCGGCGGGATCAGGCGCTCGCGCACCTGCGCGAAACGCTGCGGCGCGAGGCCCAGTCCGCGCGCGGTCGATCCTCGCGCTTCGGCGGCGAGCAGCAGGTCCAGACAACGCTCGACCCCGCTCTCGCCCGGTGTGCGCGCGAGCACGACGCTGCACAGCGCCGCGAACAGATCGCGACGATAGCCCACCTGCAGGAACGCCGCGCCGCTTGCGCTGGGCGGCGCGGAGTCCCACTGCGCCAGCAAGTGCTCGAAGCGCTGCAGCAGCAACGGTTCGATCACGTCGAGCGCGACCAGCGGCGCGCGCCCCTCGCTGATGTCGGTCACCGCGAGGAAGGCGTTGGCGGCGAGCACCGTCTCGTGCGAGCTCCACTTCAACTCGCCCGAGCAGGCCTCCAACCAGCCGCGGGCCCGCGCATGGTCGGCGTGGAGGATGGCGTTGAGAGCCAACTCGGCGCGAGCCCGGTCCTCGAACACGGTGCCGCTCTGCGCGACCTGTTCGAAGCTCTCGAGCGCCTCGCGCTCGTCGGTCTCGCCCATGCGGATCAGCGCGAGCGCGGCGCACATGTTCGCGCGCGCGCGCAGCGTGCCCTGCACCGTCGGCGTCAGTTCGTGCGCCAGGCGCAGCGCCTCGACATAGCGCCCGGTGAAGATGAACTGGTCGCACTGCGTCAGGAGCAGGTTCGTGGCGGTCAGCTCCTCGATCGGTCGGCACGGATCCAGCGGCGTCGCGAGCCCGCGCGCGAGGGACTCCGCCGCGGCGTCCGAGAGCCCCGCGAGTTGCAGCAGCACCGTGCGCGTGCCGAAGTACTTCGCGCGCTCGTAGTTCGAGCCCCGACCGGCCGCGATCTCTTCCTCGAAGCGCTCGAACACCGGCCACGCGGCGGCGAGGTTGCGGTCCGCGGCGCAGATGCCCAGGTGCTGGAGCAACGCGGTGACGCGCATCCGCGGAACGTCGAACAGCGACTCCAGCTCGGCCAGCGCGCGATCGGTCTCGCCGAACAGGTAGCGGATGCACGCGAGGTTGAGGTCGAGGTCTCCGCGATCCTGATTGCCGACCGCCGACGTCGCGCGCTCGATGCGGTCGAACAGCTCGCGTCCACGCGGCGTCGTGAACAGCGGCTGGGTCATGTGCAGGAAGAACAGGCGGTTGAGCGTCTCGCGCGCCGCCGCGAGCTGGCTCGCCGCCAGTTGCGGGTCCGACGACGCCAGCGCCGCGGCCCGCTCGATGTCCGGGATTCCGGCTTCGAGTTCCTCGACCGTCCGACGCGCGGGCGCCGTGCGGCTGATCCCGTCCAGTCGCTGCATCAGCTCGCGCGAGAGTTCGTCGCTCGCGCCTTCGTCCTGCGCCAGCGCCAGGGCGGGCAACAAGGCCGACAGCACGAGCGTCGCGATGCGGACGCGATTCAATACGCGCCGCCCAGCGCGCGCGCAGCGAGCGAGGCGACCGATCAGCGTGTGCGCTCCACGGTGGAGGCCGCGCGCTCCGAGCCGGCCTCGTAGCTGTTGACGAGCATCAAGCGAGCCGTGATGCGCCGCGGATAGCTGCTGACGCGCGTGGGGCGCCACTCGCTCACCTTCAGGAGCTCCGAGCGCTCCAGCTCATTGCCAGCTTCGTCGAACACGCGCACCTGGAACCAGAGTTTGCCGCACTCGCCGTCCCAGCGCATCGACGAGAAGTCCGCCGCGACCTCGAGCACGCTCTGCGCGCTCAGTCGAACGTCGTCGCGTTCGGCCGTCGGCCGCGTGGCGAGCCAGCCGACGAGCAGCGCGAGCGCCGCGGCCAACGCGACGACGATCGAGAAGGAGCGGCGTGACGCGTTGGCGGCGCGCGGAGGCTCGACGCCCAACTGCCGGCGCGCCGCTCGTTGCACTTCGAGGTCGAAGGCGTGCGGCGGCTCGGCCAGCGCCTGCGTGACCGCGCGACCCGAGCGCTCGAGCTGCGCCTGCGCCTCGAGCAGTTGCTCCAGGCGGCGCGCGAAGCGCGGATTGCGCCGCGCGGACACCACCACCGGGTCGTCCATGCGGCGCTCGCCGACCAGGAGGTCGGTCAACAGCTCGCGCTCGCTGGGCGCGAACGAATCGTCGATCTCGAAGGGTGTCACGCTGAACGTCTCCCGCGCGAACGGTCGAGGCAGGCGCGCAGCTGCACGAGCGCGCGGTAGTAACGGGTCTTGGTGAAGCTGACGGTCTGCCCCAGGCGCGACGCGATGTCCTGGAACGGCAGTTCGGCGTGGTGCCGGGCGTGGACGATGGCCTGATCGGACTGCTGCAGCTTGGAGACGCAGCCCCACAGCGCCAGGTCGGGTTCGCGCGCGAGCTCTTCGTCGATCGCGGGCTCCACCACTTCGGGGTCGAGCTCGATCGTGCGCTGCGAATGGCGCCGGCGTCGCGCCAGGGCCCGCAGCAGTTCGCTCTCGCAGAACGAGTAGACCCACACTTCGAGGCGGGCCGCGCCCAGGTAGGTGGGCAGCTTGGTCAGCACGCGCGCCACCACTTCCTGCGCCACGTCCAGGAGGTCGTCGGCGCCCAGCCGCCCGTTCACCGCTCGATTCCGCGAGCGCAGGATCGGGCCGACGCAGCCCAGGCGCGCGGCGAGTTGCTCGCGCGCGGTTCGCTCGCCCGCCAGAACGCGTTGGACCAGGTCCAAATCGTCGGCGTAAGCGACCGCGGACGTCATCGCCGGCCGCAGCTCACGTTGTAGTTCCAGTCGTTCCACGGTCCCGTTCCTCACCGTAGCACCCGGTTTGCGTTACCGCCGCCCGGCGGCATACGCGGCGCTTACCCAAGGGCCCCGCGGCGCCGCCTCGCGTCGCAGGAAACCCCAAAAAACTCCGCCGACGGCGCGAGGGCCTGCCAGGGAATGCTCGGGTGGGGACCGCCGAGCGGCGTCGGCGGTGGCGGACAAGCTGGCGGCGGGCAGAGGGTGATCTCGAGCGCGTCGGACCTGTTGGCGCCCTTGGCCACCGGCGGATCACGGAACGCCCCTGGGCCAACTGGGCTGCCCAACCGCGAAGGGCGGGCGCAGGGCGCTCGGGCGGCCGGCGCAGTACGCGTTGCGGTCGAACGGAACAGGGCTGTCGCCCGTGAATCGGACCGGAGGCTGGGTGGACGCGCTCGGAGTGGCTCATGAGCGCGCGCCACGTGATCGGCGAGGTAGCGAGCGGGCGTCCTCGAGGTCGAAGCCCGCGCCGGCGCCGTCGGTCGTCGACGCTGGCCAGAAGGTCGCGTCGAGCGTCGGGCGCGCGATGCTCGACCGGCGAGGACAAGTCGCCGCGCTCCTCGTCGTCGATCTGGATTCGGACCGCTTGGCCGATGTCCGCGCCGTGGAAGCGCAGCGCGCTGCTGGAGCCCTGAGCCGCGACGGCGGCGGTCAATGCGGCCGAGGCGCTCGATCTGGCCGTACTCCGGCGGGCTCGGCCGACGAACAAGCCGAATGGACGCATGCCGGCGGGGCCCGCGACCGCCGGACGGCTTCATCGAGAGCTCGAAGCGTCCGGCGCGCGGGCCTCGAGCGCTCGCGCATCCATCTGCGCGGCGCCGCCGAACACCGCAGGTATCGGAGCGGCCGCAGCGGCCGCAGAGGAGCGATCGAGCGCGCTACGATGCGAAAGATGCACAACGAAGCCGGGGCCCATGAAGCAGGCGCAGCGAGCGGAGCGTTCGTCGCCAGCTTGATCGAGAGCTCCCGGCGCGCCTGGGCGAACAACTGCGCCTGGCGCATGGGGCAGACGCACCCGGAGATGGCCGGCGCCCCCACGACGGCGTCCGGCGGCGGCTGGCACAGTTACTTCGAGAGCCTGCTCCAGCACCTCAGCGCGGCGCTCGAGTTCGACGCGCCCGAGCTGCTGAACGAGCAAGCGCGCTGGCTGCGGGTGTCGTTCGACTCGCGCGACCTCGATCCCGCGCTGGTGACCAACAGCCTGAGCTGCGTCCGCGAGGAGTTGGCGGAGCGACTTCCGCCGCGCGCCGCGCCCGTCGCGCTCGCGCTGCTCGATCGAGCGCTCGAAGCAGCGGCGCTGC
This sequence comes from uncultured Planctomycetia bacterium, assembly GCA_938003765.1. Classification (GTDB taxonomy): domain Bacteria; phylum Planctomycetota; class UBA1135; order UBA1135; genus WYBT01. The sequence continues at coordinate 689 of CALKYE010000020.1, read as the reverse complement.
CGATCCCCTCGGCCAGCAGCGCGCTGAGCGGTCAGGACGCCACCGCCAGCCTCGCGCGCGAGTACTTGCTCGCGGCGCTCGAGGGACGGCGCGAGGACGCCGTCTCGCTGGCCCTCGCCGCGCTCGACCGCGGGCTGAGCGTCGAACAGCTCTCGCGCGAAGTGCTCGGCCGCGTGCAGAACGAACTGGGCGCGATGTGGCACCGCTCGCAGTTGTCCGTCGTGGAAGAGCACATGGTCTCGCGCACGACCGAGGCGGTGCTCGCGCGCCTTCCGGCCAAGATGCCGCAGACGCCACTCAATGGACTGCGCGTCCTGGTGACCAGCGTGGACGGCGACCTGCACGACATCGGCCTGCGCGTCGTGGCGACCCACTTCGAGATGGCCGGCTGGCAGGTGATCTACCTGGGCGCCAGCACTCCGCCGCCCGAGGTCGCACTCGCCGCGGCGGAGTTCGAAGTGAACCTCATCGCTGCGGGGGCGAAGCTCGTCACGCAGCTCAAGGCCGCCGCGCAACTGGTGCAACTGCTGCGCGCCGATCCGCGCACACGTTCACTGCCGGTGATCTTCGGCGGCCGCCCGTTCGAGCTCGCGCCGAAGCTGTGGCGAGCGCTGGGCGCCGACGGAATGGCGACGAACGCCGCGCAGGCGGTGGAACTGGGAACGCGCCTCGTCGGCCGCGGCGCGTGA
>CALKYE010000019.1 GCA_938003765.1 uncultured Planctomycetia bacterium | reverse complement strand
CGCCCGACTTGTCGTAGTAGCCGCCGCGCTTCTCGACGCCGAGCGTCTCGGCCACGGTGATCTGCACGTGGTCGATGTAGCGCCGGTTCCAGATCGGCTCGAAGATCCCGTTGGCGAAGCGGAAGACCATGATGTTCTGCACGGTCTCCTTCCCCAGGTAGTGATCGATGCGATAGATCTGCGACTCGGCCAAGACCGAGTGCAGTTGCTTGTCGAGCTCGCGCGCCGTCTTGAGGTCGCGGCCGAAGGGCTTCTCGACGATCACTCGGCGCCACGAGCCCGTTTGCTCTTGCGCGAGCCCGTTCGAAGCGAGTTGCCGCGCGCAGATCGAGAAGAACTCGGGCGAGGTCGCCAGGTAGTAGAGGACGTTGCCGCGCGTGCCGTGCTGCTTCTCGACGACCGCGAGCTGCGCGCCGAGTCGTCCGTAGGCCTCCGTGTCGTCGAAGTTGCCGCAGACGTAGTGGATGCGCTCGGAGAGCCACCTCCACACGCTGGGGTCGAACCCGCCGGGCGCGTGGGACTTCAGCTCGGACTCGAGGTAGGCGCGGAAGCTCGCGTCGTCGTACTCGCGCCTCGCGAAGCCGATCACGGCGAAGTTCGACGGCAAGAGCCGTTGACGCGCCAGGTTGTAGAAGGCGGGGATGAGCTTGCGCGCGGTCAGGTCGCCCGCCGCGCCGAAGATCACCGCCACACACGGCGGCGCCTGGCGGCCGCTGATCGGAACGGCGCTCTCCATGTGGAAACTCGTCTCCTCGAGGCCGGACTTCCTCACGAGGGGCCCAGCGCCGCTCACCACGCCTTGCGCGTCGCTCATGGCTACTTCGCGTCCGACTTCTTGATCTCGACGTGGCCGCCGAACTTCTCGCGCATCGCCGAGAGCACCTTCTCCGCGAAGGTGTGGTCCTGGCGCGAGCGGAAGCGCGCGTAGAGCGCTTCGGTCAGCACCGGCGCGGGCACGGCCTCTTCAACGGCGGCGAGCACCGTCCAGCGACCTTCGCCGGAGTCCGCGACCACGCCGCTGTACTTCTCGAGCTTGGGCGACTCCGCCAGCGCCATCGCCGTCAGGTCGAGCAGCCACGACGTGACCACGCTGCCGCGGCGCCACAGTTCGGTGATGTCGGCGAGATCGAAGTCGTAGCGCTGCGCCTTCGGCAGCTTGTCGGACTTCGCGCCCTTGAGGATGTCGAGGCCCTCGGCGTAGGCCTGCATCATTCCGTACTCGATGCCGTTGTGGATCATCTTCACGAAGTGCCCGGCTCCGACGGGCCCGCAGTGCAGGAAGCCCTCTTCGGCCGTGCCGCCCTTGGTCTCGCGACCCGGCGTCTTCTCGATCGAGCCCACGCCCGGCGCGAGCGTGCGGAAGATCGGCGTGAGCAGCTCGAACGCGCGCGGCGAGGCGCCGACCATCAAGCAGTAGCCGCGGTCGATGCCCCACACTCCGCCGGAGGTGCCGGCGTCGACGAACTCGATGCCCTTGGCGGCGAGCTTCTCCGCGCGCCGGATGTCGTCCTTGAAGTAGCTGTTGCCGCCGTCGATGACGATATCGCCCTTCTCGAGCACCTTGGCGAGCTCGTCGATCGCGTGCTCCGTCGCGTCGCCCGCGGGCACCATCACCCAGCACACGCGCGGCGGCGTCAGCTTCGCTGCGATCTCGGCGTAGGTCAGCGCGCCCTTCGCGCCTTCCTTCTCGAGGCTCTTGACGCTCTCGGGCGACACGTCGAAGGCCACCACTTCATGCCCGCCGCGCATCAGGCGGCGCGCCATGTTTCCGCCCATGCGGCCCAAGCCGACCATCGCGAGCTTCGTGACGCCCTTGGGAGCGCCGCCCTTCGCCGCGACGGCCGCTAGCAGCTTGATGAACGCGGTCTCGAACAGCTTGACGCCTTCGTCGAGCAACTGATCGCAGGCCGGCTGGAGCGCGAGCCCCAAGCTCTCGAGTTCGCGCAGGTGCGCCAGCCACGTGGACGTGTTCTCGGTCAGGCTCGGGCGCGGCTTGCCGTGGTCGCGGAACGCGTCGAGCGTCTGCGGCGGCACGGTGTTGACCGTGTCCGGTCCGACCAGTTCCTCGACGTACATCACGTCGCGGTAGGCGGGATCCTTCACGCCGGTGCTGGCCCACAGGAGCCGCTGCGTCTGCGCGCCCTTCTGGGCCAACGCCTGCCAGCGCGGCGCGGCGACGATCTCGGCGTAGCGCTGGTACGCGAGCTTGGCGTTCGCGATCGCGATCTTGCCGCGCAGCTTGGCGCAGCACTCCTTGATCGCGCTCGAAGCGGAGTTCTTCGCGAGCGCGTCGAGCTGCGCGTCGATCAGCGTGTCGACGCGGCTGACGAAGAAGCTCGCCACGCTCGCGACGCCGCGCGGATCGCCGCCGCCGGCGACGAAGCACTCCAGTCCGCGCATGTAGGCGTGCGCGACCTGCACGTACGCGTCCACCGAGAACAGCAGCGTCACGTTGACGTTCACGCCTTCGGAGATCAGCGACTCGATCGCCGGCACGCCGGCCTTGGTCGCCGGCACTTTGATCATCAGGTTCGGCCGCGCCACGGCCTTCCACAGTCGACGCGCTTCGGCGAGCGTGCCCTCGGTGTCGTGCGCGAGCAGCGGGCTCACTTCCAAGCTCACGTATCCGTCGCGCTTGTCCGTGCGCTTGTAGACGCCGGCCAGTTGGTCGCACGCGAGCTGGATGTCGGCGATGGCGAGGCGTTCGAAAGCCGCCTTGGGGTCGCTCGAGCACAGCTCGCGCATGCCCGAGATCGCGCTCTTGTAGTCGTCGCCCGTCGCGATGGCCTTCTCGAAGATGGCGGGGTTCGAGGTGACGCCCATGAGCTTGTCGGCCTCGACCATGCTCGTCAGGCCGCCCTGCTCGAGCAGCGAGCGCTTGATGTAGTCGAACCAGATCGACTGCCCCAAGCCGTAGAGCTGGGCGACCGGATTGGCGGCGGACGAAGTGGATTGGGCGCTGTGCATGGGCGTGGTCTTCATGGACTCCATCCGAGCGGGACGGCGGAGACAGTTCCAGGGGCATGTCGACTGCGCGAGCGGAAACCCTTTCCCGCGGGCGGCCGAGCACTCCCTCCCGGGGGACTGGGCGGGGTTTCGACGAGCGCGCGGTGCTCCGGCGCCGGCGCTTGGATGTCGGCGACCTCCCGCGCGTGTCTCGCCTTGCAGAACCGCGGTGAAGCAGTCGCAGGAGGCCTGGAATGCCGCTCTACGCGCCTGTCCGCGGCGGTCGCAAGCTCGCGAGCGCGCGAATCGTCCGGCGCCGGGCGTTGTCAATTCCTCGCGACCGCGTCCGACGCCGCGGGGCCCAGGATGGCGTGGACCTGGTGTTCGCGCCCGTCGTCCACGCAGGGGATCGCGAGAGCATCGACCCGCTCTCCGTCCAGGGTCGCTCGCAACACGCCGCGACACAGATGCCCCGGATTGTCCACCCGGATCGTGTACAGCGAGCGCCCGATGCGCCAGCGGATCGAATACGTCGGCCACGCCGAAGGGATGCAGGGTTGCAGCGCGAAGGTCGCTCCACGACGCCGCAGTCCCAGGATCCCCTCCAGCGCGACGCGGTGCATCCAGGCGTGCGAGCCGGTGTACCAAGTCCAGCCGCCGCGGCCTGCATGCGAAGGGTGGTCGTACACGTCCCCCGCGAGCACGTAGGGCTCGGTCATGTAGCGTCGCACCTCAGCCTGCGTGCGCGAGTGGTTGATGGGGTTGAGCATGTGGAACAGCTCGGCGGCCTCGTCGCCACAGCCCAGGCGCGTGAGCGCGAGCACGACCCACTGCGCAGCGTGCGTGTACTGTCCGCCGTTCTCGCGAATGCCTGGCAGGTAGCCCCGGATGTAGCCCGGATCCGGCGTGCTCGTGTCGAAGGGGGGAGTCAGCAGCCGGATCACCCGGGATGCGCGACGAACGAGCTGCGAGCGCACGGCGTCCATGGCGCGCTCGGCGCGCTTGAGCGGGGCGACGCCCGACAACACCGCCCAGGTCTGAGCCACCGAGTCGATGCGGCACTCCTCGTTCTCTGCGGAACCGAGCGGAGCGCCGTCGTCGAAGTACGCGCGTCGGTACCACTCGCCATCCCAGCTCTGCTCGAGCGTCACCGCGAGTCGTTCGCGCTCGCCGCGGAAGCGCGCCGCGCGGCGCAGCTCACCGCGCTGCTCGCACAGCGGCGCGAACGAGTCGAGCACCGCGCACAGGAGCCAGCCGACGAACACGCTCTCGCCGCGCCCCAGGCTTCCGACGCGGCTGTATCCGTCGTTCCAGTCGCAGCTCCCGATCAGCGGCAGGCCATGCGGGCCGACCGTCATGCCGCGCTCGATCGCGCGCGCGGCGTGCTCGAACAGCGATCCGTCGGACTGCGAGATCGTCGGCGCGCCGTACCACTCGGCCTCACCCTCGGGAACCGGCGGACCTTCGAGAAAGGGGACCCGCTCGTCGAGCAGCGCGCGATCGCCGGTCGTCTCGACGTAGTGCGCCAGCGCGAAGGCGAGCCACAACATGTCGTCCGAGCAGCGCGTGCGCACGCCGTGGCCGGTGTTCGGGTCCCACCAGTGCTGCACGTCGCCTTCGCGATATTGCCGCGCCGCTGCGCGCAGGATGTGGGCGCGCGCGATCTCGGGGCGAGCGCTCAGCAGCGCGAGAACGTCTTGCAGTTGATCGCGGAAGCCGAAGGCGCCGCTGGGCTGGTAGTAGCCCGAGCGCGCCCACAGTCGGCACGAGAGCGCCGGGTAGAGCAGCCAACGGTTCGTGAGCAGGTCGAACGAGTCGTCGGGCGTCGAGACCTGGACCGCGTCGAGCGTTCGATCCCAGCCAGCCTCGACGAGCGCGAGTTCTTGCCGCGCTGCGCCCGGAACGCGAAAGCGGAGCGCCAGCGCGCGCGCATCGGCGGCGTCGCGACCCTGGCCCAACAGGAACACGATCTCCCGCGTCTCGCCCGGGGCGAGTTCGATGCTGGTCTGGAGCGCCGCGCACGGATCGAGTCCCGCGCCGAAGCGGTTCGAGAGCGAGGTCGCAGCCAACGCGGCGGCGCGATTCAGCGCGCCATTGCGGCCGAGGAACTCCGTGCGATCGCCGGTGGCGCTCAGCAAGGGCTCGCTCGCGGCGGCGAACGCGACGCGTTGGCCGTGGATCTCGTTGTAAGCGTTGCGGGCGAAGAGCGCCTCGCTCTGCGCGTCGAGCTCGGTGCTCACGAAGCTGTTCTGCGCCGGCGAGGGCGCCGCCAGCGACCACGAGTTGTAGGACAGGAGCGTGATGCGCCGCGTCGCCCGCGAACGGTTGGTCAGCGTCAGCAGCGACAGCTTGACGGGCGCTTCGACGGCGACGAACACGGCCAGCTCCTGGCGCAGGCCGCCGGAGCTGCGCAGGAAGCGTGTTACGCCCGCACCGTGCCGCACCAGCCAGCGTGGAGAGTGTGCGTCGCGCGCGAGTGCGCCCGGCGTTGCGGCCCACACGGCGCCGCTCGCTTCGTCGCGGAGGAAGATGGCCTCCTCCGTCGGGTCGCTCAGCGGGTCGTTCGCGAACGCCGTCAGGCGGTTCTCCCGACTGTTCTCGTTCCAGGTATGCGCCGAGCCGCGCTCCGTGACGATCGTTCCGAAGCTGGCGTTGGCGATGACGTTGCTCCAAGGCATCGGCGTGTTGCGCGAGCCGACGACCTCGATCACGTACTCGCGTCCGTCGCGCGTGAATCCTCCCAACCCGTTCCCCATGGTGAGCTCTGGCGCCTCGAGCGCCTCGTCGCCCGCCGCCGACTGCTCGACGAGAGGCGCGTCGAGGCAGCGGACCACGCTCGCGCTCTCGCGCTCGAGCTGTCGCGCGAAGTCTCCCGCCTCACCGGCGAGCACGGCGCGCGCGACCGTGCGGAGCAGCTCTCGCTCGGCCTGGGGCAGTCCGTCGGCTCGAAGCAAGAAGACACCGCCGGGTCGGTCTTTGCGCGCCGACCAAGGACCGTTCTCCAGTCGTTGACGCAGCTGCGCCTGGATCTCGTCGCGGTACGAAGCGGCGTGCTCGTTCACGATCACCGCGTCGAACTTCAGGCCTTTGAGGCGCCAGTACTCCTGCGCCATGAGCACGTGCTGCACGAGCTCGAGGTCGCTCGTATTCATGACGCTCACGAGCACGATGGGCAGGTCGCCCGAGATCGCGTGCCGCCACAGGCTCGACTGGGGCAACGTGTTCTGCGCCAACGTTCCGACCGGTGCGCGCATCGAGACGTCCGAGGAGAACAGGCGCGACCCCAGCCGGTCGTAGAGCTGCGCTTCCTCCATCGAGATCCCCAGATGGCGCAGAGCGACCACGACGTCGGTGTACGCCAATGCGAACACGCGCGAGGCGACGCGCGGTTCGTGGTACTTGCGCGCCAGGGCCTGCGCCGCCGCTTCGTCGCCAGCGACGCCGGTGGTGAACGTCAGGCGCGCCGACGCTCCCGCGGCGAGTCGCAGGCGCGAGCGCAGGCTGAACACGGGATCCAGCACGGCGCCTGTCGATCCGGACAGTGCGCGGCCGTCGAGCGCGAGCGGCGCGTCCGGCGCGCGTCCGCGGCCGATGAAGCGCGCGCGATCCGTTTCGTGCTCGACCTGCGCGCGAGAGGCTCCGTCGAGCGAGAGCACGTGGAACGCGATCGTCGGCGGGTCGTTCGGCGAGCGCGGTCGGCGTCGCGCGAACAGGGCCATGTTCTGCGGGTCCCATTCGGTCTCACTGAACAACCGTCCGAAGGCGGGATGCGCCACGTCCTCGGCCAGCGAACACAAGGCGAGCTCCACATAGCTCGTCAGCTCGATCTCGCGCGGTCGGTCGCCGTGGTTGCGGAGCGTCACGCGCCGCACCTCGGCGTCGTCCTCGGGCGAGACGGCGATTTCCAAGCGCGTCGAGATCTCGTGGTCCAGGCGCTCGAACGTGGCCTTCTCGCTCAGGAACTCGACCAGGTAGCGATCGGGGCTCGCGCCGGTCGGTTGGTGCGTCGCGGACCACACGTGGCCGGTCTGAACGTCGCGCAGGTAGAGGAACTGGCTGCCGGGGTCGGTCGTGCGGTCCTCGCGCCACCGAGTGACCGCTCGGCCGCGGCAGGTGCTCGATCCGCCTCCCGCGTTGGTGACGATCACGACGTAGGCGCCGTTCGAGAGGATCTGGGCCTGCGAATTCGGCGTGCTGGCGGAGCGAATCCGCCGCGGCGCGCGCTGCGGCGCACGCGGGGCGAGGTGAGTGTCCTCGGCCGGACTGGGCTGGAGGAAGGGCGCCTGGCGTGGGATGCGCTCCTGCAGCAACAACTCGGTGGCCTGCACGCTCGGATCAGCGTGGAAGCGCGTCACCATCACGTCGTCGAGCAGCACGTTCGCCAGAGCCACGAGGCCCATGCCCTGGTGGTGCGCGAAGTACGACTTCACGACGACGGCGTGGCCCGCAGTCGCAGCAGCGCTCACCTCGCCGTCGTCTTCGCGCGGGCTGCGCGGTGTGTAGTCGATCGCTTCGTAGAAGCCCAACTCGCCGACGCAGCCCTGGCCTTCGAGGCGACGCAGATTGCTCGCGGCGGCCACCGGCGCGACCAGCGCTGCGAGCATCGTCGCGTACGGTGCGATGACGAGTTCCTCCGACAGGCCACGCTTGAGTCCGAGCCCGGGAACTCCGAACGCCTGGTACTGGTAGCTTCCGCTCCGATCCGTGAGGTTGTACGCCGACTCGGAGACGCCCCATGGAACCGAGTGCGCCTGGGCGTGGCGCCGCTGCTGCCGCACCGCCATGCGACAGGACTTGTCTTGCAGCGTGTCCGGGTAGCTGCGCATCAGCAAGTTCGGCATGAGGTACTCGAACATCGTCGCGCTCCACGAGACGAGCGTGGGCGCGCCGTCGACGCTCACCACCAGGCGGCCGAGATGGAACCAGTGGCTCTGCGGCGCGTCACCCTTGGCGATCGCGAAGAAGCTGGCCATGCGCGACTCGGAGGCCAGCAAGTCGTAGTGAGCGTTGTCGAGGCTGCCGGGCTCGCCCGCGTCGGCCAGCCGATAGCCGATCGACAGCAGTTGGCGCTGCGAGTCGAACAGGAAGCGGAAGTCCATTTCGCTCGCCAGCGCATCGGCGCGCGCGCGCAGGGCTTCGAAACGCTCGGCTTCGCCCACGCGCGCCAATTCGCGACATCCCTGAGCCAGCGCGACCAGCGAGCACGCCAGGTTTCCGCTGTCGACCGTGGACACGTAGCGCGGATGGAGCGGCGCGAGCGTGCGTGTGTCGTACCAGTTGAGCAGGTGGCCCTTGTGGCGCTCCAGGCGCTCGACCGTCGTGAGCATCGCGTCCAGTCGGTCGAGCAGGTCCGCCCTCGACAGCAGGCCCAGGTCGTGAGCAGCCAACGTGGACAGCAATCCCATGCCCACATTGGTCGGCGAGGTCCGCGCCGCGACGAGGAGCGGCTCTTCCTGAACGTTGTCCGGCGGCAGCCAGTGGTGTTCCGGGCCGACATGGCGCTCGAAGTAGAGCCAGGTCTTGCGCGCGACCTCCTGCAGGTAGCGACGGTCCGTCGGCGAGAGCGTCGCGCGCGCCCGAGCTGGCGGGCGGCCGAGCGCCCAGGCCAAGGCGGGCGCGGCGAGCCACAGCGCGAGGAACGGAGCTGCCAGCGCCAATGCGTCGGGGCGCAGCGTCTTGATCGTCACCGCCAGCGCGACAGCGATCAGCGGGCTCGAGGCCATTCCCACGTAGAACGCGCGCAGTCCATCGCGTTGGGCTGCGCCGTTTCTCACTCCTTGCGTGCGCGCGACATGCCCGGCGCTCTCCCAGTCCAGCAGACGGCGTCGAGTGATCACGACGCGCACGAGCGTGAGCGCGATCGCGTGCAGGGTCTTCCATGCGTGGAACGGAAGGAAGGCCAGCATCAGCAGAGCCTGCGCTCCCGCCCGACCCAGATCTTCCAGCGCTCCGCGAACGTAGAGGCGAGTCGATCCAGGAGTCGTCGGCCGCAGTGTGAGGCTCAGCAGTGCAGTCAGCACGGGCGTCGCCACGACGGCCAGAGCGCCCGCCATCCACACCAGCGGATCACCGGGCAGCCAGATCCACGACGCGGCGAGCAGCGCGACCAGCGCCGGGGCGAGCAGGCTCCTGCGCAGGTTGTCGAAGATCTTCCAGCGGCTGATCAGCGGAAGTCGATTGCGTGCGAAGCCGTCGCGCGTCGGGACCATGGGCAGCAGCCAGGCCAGGATCTGCCAGTCGCCGCGCACCCAGCGGTGCTCGCGGCGCGAGTGCGTCAGCAAGTTCGACGGGTAGTCGTCCACCAGCTCGAGATCGGTCACGAGCGCGGTGCGCGCGTGCACGCCTTCGAACAGGTCGTGCGAGAGCAGCGCGTTCTCGGGCGCGCGACCTTCGACCGCCGCGCGGAAGGCGTCGATGTCGTACAGGCCCTTCCCGGTGAAGACGCCCTCGTCGAACAGGTCCTGGTACGTGTCCGAGACGGCCGTGGTGTACGGGTCGATGCCCACGTTCCCGGCGTAGATGCGAGCGAACAGCGATCCTGCGGCGCTCGAGTGCGTGACGCTGACGCGCGGCTGGAGGATCCCGTAGCCCCGGGTCACGCGTCCGACCGTCGGGTCGATCTGCGGACGGTGGAGCGGATGGGAGAGGATGCCGATCAGCTCGCGCGCCACGTCGCGAGGCGCTTTGGTGTCGCGGTCCAGCGTCAGCACGAAGCGCATCGACGCGAGCAGTTCCAAGCGACCGACCTGGACCGTGAAGCCGGTGTCCGTCGCGCCTCGCACCAGTCGGTTGAACTCCTCGATCTTCCCGCGCTTGCGCTCCCAACCCATGAACACGCCTTCCTTGGCGTTCCACTGGCGCTCACGGTGGAACAGGAAGAAGCGGTCTGCGGGGAGACGACGGTTGAGCTCCGCGATTCCGTCGCGAGCGCAGTCCAGGATCTCGCGGTCGCCCTCGACGCACGCGGTGGTCGCGTCCTTGAAGTCACTGACGATCGCGAAGTGAATGTGCGGGTCGAGGTTCGCGAGCGCCTGGACTTCGAGGTGGTCGAGCAGCTCGACGACATCGTCGACGTCCGCGAGCAGCGTCGGAACGATCGCGATCGTGCGCGCGCTCTCGGGCACGCCGTCGGAGAAGTCCAGGCGCGGCAAGCGGCGCGGCGGGGCTTGCGCAGCGACCGTTCGCTGCACGAGCAGGACTGCCAACTCGCTGCCGGGCAGCAACGCGGCGAACGCCACTGCGAGCAGGGCTCGGTGGTCTCCGACGGACGACGCGTACGCCAGCGCCAGCCACTCGACCAGCGCCGTGACGAGCGCAATGCCGCCAAGGTACAACCACGACGGATGTCGACGCGCGAGCCGGCGCATGCGCGTGGTGAACGGGATGCGAGCTCCGACGTCGCGTTCGAGTTGCGCGCGACCTGGACCGACGAGGTGGAACCCTACGTGCGCAGCGGGCCCGTGCGGAGCGCGCGCAGTGAGCGCTCGCGCGTTCTCGATGGCGCGCAGGCCGACGCTCACTTGCGCCGCGCCCGTGGGTGCGGCGAGTTCCTCGACGGCGTGGCGATAGCTGTCGCGGCTGGCGAAGTCCATGCGCGCGTAGTCGCCGCTCGGATCCCGCCGCAGGATCTGGTCGACCTGGCTCATGCGCTCGACCAGCACGTTCCAGTCGAGCGACGCGCACAGGCGCAGACTCGAGATCGAGTCGCCCATCGAGGCCTGATCGATGGCCTCGCGCTGGTGCTCGGAGCGGATCGTGTCCTCCGACGTGACGCCCCGCGCTGCCAGTGCTGCTTCGATGCGCGCGTTCCAAGCGAGCACCGCCGGGTCGTGGCCGTGCGCGCGCTGGCGCGCCTGGGCCACGAATGCGCCGTGCAGTGGATCGGGCAGCGCTGGGAGCGCGCCGCCCGCCTCGAGCCGAACGAGCGCAGCGAGCGCCGAGCGACGCGCAGCACGGTTGTGCAGCAAGCCCGTTGCGACTCGGCGCACGTTCTCGATCAATGCGAGCTTGAGCATCGTCGGCCACGCCCACAGCTCGCCCAACGTCAGCGGCGCGAGACTCTGGTACGCGAGCACGAAGCGCGTGAGCAACTCGCCGTCGAGCCGCCCGTCGCCGAACGAGATCAGCTCGCTGGCCAGAGCTTGGATACGGGGTCGCCCGGCGAACTCCCGCGCCGCGAGCATCGGCAGTCGCCGGTAGTAGCGCTGGGGGAGATCGGTGCGCACCGCGCGCGCCTGGCTCTCGAGCACGTGGAAGTTGTCGAGCAGCCAGTCGGCCGCGGGTTCAACGGCGTCTCCTCGTCGAACGTCCTCGGCCAGCAACCGACAGGCGACGCGGAGCGAGCGCAGATCGCGATCCAGTTGCGCGAGGACGTTGCGTCGGACGAGAGATCCGGCGCGCGCCAACTTGAAGTTCGCAGCCAGAGACTTCGCTCGCTCCTCGAGGCTGGCGCGGTTCGACGATTCGCTTCGTCGCTGCGCCGCAGGCTCTGCGGGGCTCGAGCGAAAGTAGTCCGTCATTCTCATGCTCTCCGTGCAGCGCTCCAACGTGTTCGAGCCCGCCTTGCGCAAGAGCGCGCGCGCAGGAACTCATCCGGACGTCGGCGCGCGCGTGGCCCCACCGCAGCGCGCGCGGAGCCTGCTCATCGTGCGGCTCGACGGCGCGTCGCACCCCGGCGCCTGAACTCAGCGACGGCGAAGCGATCCACGCCATTTCCTGCTTCAGGCGCGACGCCCGCAATCGATGACACTCGGTAGTCGCGGCGGCGCAACGCGCACGCGAACGGTGGTGCGGACTTGAACACGAGCTCGACGCGGTTGTCGCCCCGCTGGCTCGAGCCAATGTCCGTGCGGCGCTGCGGCGCTCAAGCGTCAGCAGGCGCTCGCGCGGCGCGGCGATCGCACCTGCCGCCACATCGCATGGCCGCGACGCCGCTACGGTTCGAGTCAGGCGTCGCGCCGGAGTAGGGGTTTTGCCCGGATGGACTCCGCGCTTCTGTGGATGGGTCGCGTCGAGGGCTGCGGCGTACAAGGGCGGCTCTATCTCCCCACACTCACGCCGAGGCTCCTCAATTGATCCATTCGAAACTGTCTCTCCTGTTCGCCACGTTCGCGCTCGCGCTCGGCGCGACGGCGTGCACCAGTCCGCCGCGCGGGCCGGGCGCCGATGACGCGATGATGGCGACCCTGACGCCTGCGCAGCGCGCGAGCATCGATGCAGCGCGCGCCAACTACAGCCTGCGCACCGACGAGCTCGCGGTCGCTCGGCTGGACATCGTGCGCGCGGAGGCCGAACTCGCGCTGGCGAAGACCGATCTCGAACTCGCCCGAGTCGGCGTGACACGCGCGCGCAACGTGCTCGCGATCGCGGAGACCAACAGCGCCGAGGATCTCGACGCCGCGCGGAAGGCGCTGGACCTCGTCGAAGCGAGGATGCCTGAGCACGAGATGCTCGTCGCCTGGCACGAGTGCGCCGTCACGCGCAGCGAGCGCGCCGAAGATCTCGCGCAGTGCTCTCAAGAGCTGGCCCTGGCGAATACCGACCTGGAGAAGGCCCGCGCCTTCTCGGCTTCGGAGCACGCCGCGTCCCGTGGGGTCGACGTGCGTCGATCCGAGTCGCGCATGAGCGAATGCCAAACGCGCGAGTCCGTGGCGCGCGCAGAGCTCGCGGGCGCGGTGCGCGAGTGCGAGATGGCCGAGCGCGCCTATGAGGCGGCCCGCAGCACTCCGCCGAAGGCCTGAGCGCGTCGTGCGCGGGCCGGATCCGAACCCTGTCCGTGCACGAGTGGCCGAGCCGTCGCCTCCGCGTCTGTCGCGGAGACGCGGCGTCGGCTGGGCGCGCGCATCGAACCGCTCGGCGCAGATGGGCGATTCGCATCGATCCATCGAGTCGCCAGCAGGGAGCGCGCCCACGCCGAGGCGCGAACCGCGCCAGCGCCGCGTCCTGAGCGTCAGCGCTGTGTCCGTTCGGTCGGACGCGAACGGGCTCGGGCCGGAAGCTCTCGGCCGGCGGCTCGTTCCGCGAGCGTTCGGCTGGACACTCGGCGACTCAGTCGGCATCGTCGCGCGCCGCCCAAGCGGCAGCGCTCGTGGACCTTCAACAACTCGCCGGAACCCTTTCCAACCCGACGCTGCTGTTCTTCCTGCTCGGGGCCTTCGCCAAGTTCGTTCGCAGCGATCTGGAGATCCCCGCCGGCAGCGTGAAGTTCATCTCGCTGTACCTGCTGTTCAGCATCGGGTTCAACGGCGGCCAGGAGCTCGCGCACTCGGGACTGGACGCGACCATCGCACGCTGTCTCGCGCTCGGCGTGGCGCTGGCGGCGACGATTCCGATCTACACGTTCTTCGTCCTGCGCCGACGCCTCGGAGTGCAGAACGCGGCCGCCGTCGCCGCCGCGTACGGCTCGGTGAGCGCCGTGACGTTCGTGGCGGCCACGGGCTTCCTCGAAGCGCGCCAACTCGCCTTCGGCGGCCACATGGTCGCGACGATGGCGCTGATGGAGAGCCCGGCCATCATCGTGGGGGTCATGTTGCTGATCCGGTACGACAGCGAGGGCCGCGAGCGTTCTTCGCTCCGCGACGTGCTGCACCACTCGCTCACCAACGGCAGCGTGATCGTGCTCATCGGCAGCCTGTTGATCGGCGCCGTGGCGGACGCCAAGCAGGCCGAGGGCATCCGCCCGTTCACGACCGACATCTTCAAGGGCTTCCTCGCGGTGTTCCTGCTCGAGATGGGCATGGTCACGGCTTCGAGACTGCGCGCGCTGCGCAGTTACGGCTCGTGGCCCTTCATCGCAGCGCTGGTGCTGCCGCTGGTGAACGGCTGCGCTGGCGCCGCATTGAGCGCGTGGGCGACGTCCGCCGTCGGCGATCGCTTCATGTTCGCGGTGCTCGCCGCGAGCGCGAGCTACATCGCCGTGCCCGCCGCAATGCAGCTCGTAGCGCCCAAGGCGGATCCGGGCCTGTACATCCCGATGGCGCTCGGTCTGACGTTCCCGCTGAACATCACGCTCGGGATGCCGCTGTACCTCGCGCTGGTGCAGGCGTGGTGAGTGCTCGCCGCGACCTCACTCAGGCTGAGCGGCATGTCGAAATCGTCCGGTATCCTTGAAGCGCATGTCGACCACCGCGAGCTCGCCTGAAGTCCGTGACGAGCCGGGCGTCGGCCCTGCGCGGGCGCGTCGGCCGAAGCGGTGGATCCCCGCGCTCCTGTGCAGCGCGATCTCGCTGGCGCTGGTCGAGTTCGTGGCGCGCTCGTTCGTGCCTGCGTGCGACATCACGCCGTTCCGCAACAGCTCGGTTCCGGGGCTCGCGGTGGAACTGCGGCCGGGCTTCGAGACGCTCTACAAGGACCAGGTCGTGCGCATCAACTCCGCGGGGCTGCGCGGCCCCGAGGTGGGGGAGCGCGATCCCGCCAAGCCGCGGATCGCGGTCGTGGGCGACTCCTTCGCGTTCGGAACGGGCGTGGCTCTCGAGGACACGATCGCGTCGCAGCTCCAGAGCGCCTTCGGCGAGGCTGGGCGACAGGTCGAGGTGCTCAACTTCGGCGTGCCCGGCTACTGCGCGCTCAACGTCGCGGCGGTCGTCGAGCACAAGGCGCTGGAGTTCGCGCCGGACCTGGTGCTGTACGTGTTCTTCGCCAACGACGTCGACGAGCCGCCGAACTTCGGCTCGATCCCGCCCGACGCGCGGATCGACACGCTCAAGCTGTTCCCGCTGCGCTCGGCGGGTTTGGAAGGCGCGCGCGCGTTGCTCAAGCGCGTGGCGCTCATGTTGGGCCACTCGCTCGTGCGCCGGACGAACGCGACCTCGATCGCCGAGTACGAGTCGGGCGGCGGCGCGCGCGTCCGCGAGGCCCTCACGCGCATGCGCGACGCGTGCGCGGCGAGCGGAGTGCCGTTCCGCATGGCGGCCTACCCGTACCCCACGCGTGTCGATCTCAACACGTTCCGACCGATCGACGAGATGGCGCTCGCCGACGCATCGCGCCTCGGGGTTCCGACGCTCGACCTGCTCGAGGCCTTCGAAGGCGAAGAGGACCTGTCGCACTACCACGTCAGCCTGTTCGATCAGCATCCCGACGCCGCTGCGAACGAGAAGGTCGGCAAGCTGCTCGCGCGCTGGCTG
>CALKYE010000018.1 GCA_938003765.1 uncultured Planctomycetia bacterium | reverse complement strand
CCGACCTCGCCCCCGACCTCGCCCCCGACCTCGACCAGCGCGCCCGCGGCGTCGACTCCGGCCGGCGACGTCCCCGACCCGAATGCAGGCGCTCCCGCCGTGGCGAGCAAGCGCATCGGCCACCGCGAGGAGTCGCCGCGCAATGCGAAGCTCGGCGAGCTCGTCAGCGTGCGCGAGTTCTACGACAACGGCCAGCTCTACACCGAGCGGACCGAGCGTGTCGCCGGCGAGCGCCAGCGCGTGCGAATCGGCGCGATGCGCGCGTGGTGGGAGAACGGCAAGCCGCGCCTCGAGGGGAGCTACGACGAGCAGGGGCGGCTCGACGGGCGCTGGCGCTACTTCTTCGAGAACGGAACTCTCGAGCGCGAGGGCGACTACTCGGAGGGCAAGCACACCGGCGACTGGGTCGAGAACTGGCCCAACGGCAAGCGCCGTCACGAGGGCTTCTACCACGTGGGGCTGCGCGAGGGCGTCTGGCGCACGTGGCACGAGAACGGCGCTCCGGAGAGCGAAGGCGAGTACCAGAACAACCTGCGCGAGGGCCCCTGGAAGTTTTGGCTGCCCGACGGGGCGGTCGACCGGGCGCAGAGCGGCGTGTACGCGGGGAACGTGCGCATTCAGTGACGCCAGCGCGGGGCGGCGGGCCGGCCCCATCCGGGTTGCGCCCGGGATGCGCAATCCTTCGATTTCGGGCGCAAAGCCCCAATGCGTGGTACTTTTCCCAGCGCCACGCAATTCCGAATCAAGGCGCATGCCCGCGCCCTGATCGTGGCTGGCTCCATTCGATCTCGACCCCATGAAGCAACTCTTCCGTCTCGCCCTGGCCCTCGCTCTGTGCGGCACCGCCAGTGCGGAAACGCCTGAAAACAACCCCCCGTTCTGCAACGACTTCGCGCCGTTCTTCGTGCCCTGTCAGGGCGCGACGACGACCGTGACCGTGACGACGGATCCCTACGACCCCGATGGCGACGCGTTCACCATCGAGTGGCTGCCTTGCCCCAACGCCTACGCCACCGACCCCACGGCCGTGGTCACGGACATCGTCATCGACACCTCGATGTCGTGCGATCAGATCTGCGGCATCCGCACGCGCCTGATCGACGAGCACGGCGCGATCTACGTCTGCCGCCAGTACGTCGGCGTGTTCACGCCGCCCGAAGGCTGCACGCCGGGCTACTGGAAGAACCACCTCGACTCGTGGGCGGCGACCGGCTACGCGCCGACCGACGACTACGACACCGTGTTCGGCGTCGACGCGTTCAATCCCGACCGCACGTTGCTCCAGGCTGCGCGCGCCGGCGGCGGCGGCTTGAACAAGCTCGGTCGCCACTCGGTCGCTGCGCTGCTCAACGCCGCCAGCGGCGACGTCAACTATCCGCGGACGGCTGCCGAGGTGATCGCCGCGGTGCAGAACGCCATCGCGACGGGCGCTTATGAGCCGCTCGCCACGGAACTCGACACCGAGAACAACCTGGGTTGTCCTCTGAACTGAGCTCCGCGAGCACTTCGATCTTCTGGCGGCGGCGCCGGGCGAGCCCATGCTCGTCCGGCGCCGCCGCCGTTTCGGTGAGCGCGCCTGAACGCTGAACGCTCAACGCACCGCGCTCGATGCTCAGCCCGGGCGCTCGAGCGCTGGATCACTCGGCGAAGCGCCAGCTCGGACGCTGCCCCCGCTCGAGCTTCGCGCCGCTCAGACGCGCGCGCACCATCTCGATCGGCATGTTGCCGCCCTGGAGCACGCGGTCGTGGAACTCGCGCTCGCTCAGGCGACCCGACTCGACCAGCTCGCGCTGCATCGCGCGGATCTGGAGCCCGCCGATCATGTACGCCACCTGGTAGAGCGGCGAATAGTCGCCGTTGAACGAGCGCCGCACTTCGCCCTCGGCGCTGGAGCGCTCGTGGCCGACGCGCTCGACGAGGTAGTCGATGCACTCCTGCGGCGTCCACTCGCCCAGGTGGAAGCGCAGCGAGAACAGGATCCGCGCGCAGCGGTGCATCCGCCAGAAGAGCATGCCGACGCGGTCCTCGGGTCCGCGCGCGAAGCCCAGGTCCCACAGGCGCATCTCCCAGTACAGCGCCCAGCCCTCGGTCCAGAACGGCGTGGAGAACTCGCGCCGGTGCGGCTGGAAGCGCGCGGTCATGAACTGCTGCAGGTGGTGGCCGGGGATCAGCTCGTGGTGCACCACCGCGCGTGAGAAGTGGCGGTTGTTCGCGCGCAAGCTCATCAGCTTGTCCGCGTGCTCCATGGCGTCGGTCGGGAACGAGATGATCACGCTCTCGCCGCCGAGGAAGAACGGGTTCACCTTCTGGCGCGCGGGACTCATCATCTCCATGCGCCAGACTTCCTTGGCGAGCTCGGGGATCGTGACGAGCTCGCGCGATTCGAGGAACTCGACCGCCTCGTCGGCCAGCTCGCGCACGAGCCGCGGCTGCTCGCCCGGCTCGACGTGCAAGCGCTTGACGGACTCCAGCGCGGCCTTCCAGTCGTCTCCGTGGCCGAGTTCGCGCGACGCCTCGAGCATGCGCTCGTCGCACCAGCGGAACTCGCGCTCCGCGATCGCGATCAGCTCCTCGGGCGAGTACGCGATGCGCTCGAACTCCAGGTGCGCCAGCAGCGTGTCGCGGCCGATCGGGTCGCCGACGATCGGCTCGTCCTCGCCGGCCTTCGCGCCGACGACGCGCTCGCGCAGCAGCTTCGCGTAGCGCTCGAGCTCGGCGCGCGCCGCGTCGTACGGCTTGGCGCACCACCACGAGAAGAGCGGGTCGTAGCCGTCGTAGTACTCGAACCACTCGCGCAGCCCCTCGCGCAACTCGGACACGAGACCGCCAGCGCGCAGCGCCGTGGAGCGGTTCGGACGCGTCGCTTCAGGACCGTCGAGCGCCGATTCGACGGCTTTGCGTGCGTCCCCGATCGATTCGACGAGTTCGCCCAGCCGCTCGGCCGCCGCGCGGGGATCGACGCTCGCGCGGTCGCGCCACGCGCCGTGCAGCTCGAACACGAGCTCCGCGAACGGCGTCAGCGTGGCGAGTTCTTCGACCAAAAGTCCGCGCCGCTCGAGCTCACGCCGCTCGTGTGCGAGTTCGCCGCCCAGCAGCACGTGATCGATGCGGCCCTCGAGCCCGAGCGCTGCGAAGTCGAGCGCGTCGAGCTCGCGCGCGTACTGCGCGCACAACGCGAGAAGCCGCGCACGACGCGCGGGGCTCCACTCGAGGTCGTAGCGCCGCTCGAGCGCGCGCCGATCGACGCCGTAGCGCTCGACCAGTTCGCGCAACTCGCTGCGGGGCTCGAGCGAGCGACTCGCGGGAGCTGCGGGCGCGCTCTGCGCCGGCGCAGCGCCGCAAGCACTTGCGATGAGGGACAGCGCGGCGAGCGCGACGCTCGCGTGCAGCACAGGCCAGAGGCGGTGGGATCTCATGCGCGGCGAGCCTACGCACGCGGCTTGCGCCCGCCAGCGTCCGGCGCGACGTAGTGCGAGAATCGCGACGACGCCGCGCCCCGCGAGGCTCATAGCTGCGCGCCTTCGGAGCACGGCGCATCAACCGTGGAGTCCGCCGAGAGCTCCGCGATCTGAGCGCGCTCGACTCGACGGGCTCCGCGCCAGAGGCGGCGCGTCCGAGCCGCTCGTCGCGACCGCACGAGCGCATCGCCCGCACCGGCATTCGCGCGGAAAAGCCAACGACGCCACCAGCGGCGCCAGGCGCGCTTCGCGCAGCGTTCAGGGTGATTTCGGCCGTCGCCTCGCGCGCCACGGCTTACTCCAAGTTTCGCACAAGTCGCTCAACCCGGCCAGGGCAGCGCGGCATCGAGACGCCCGCGCGGAGCCTCCGCGGGAGATGAAGTGTCATGGGATTCAGACTCGCAAACGCAGTCGACGTGTCGTCGCGACGCCCCCGAGCGCGGTGCGTTCGTCGGCGCTCGGCCGGCGGCGCAACGGCGAGCTGTCCGCAAGGCGTCGAACTCGCGCGCTCGAGCCCCTGGGGGGCGCTGGCGTTCGCGCCTGAGGGTTCCGGTTCGGAGCACGCGCGTCGCGGACGCGGCGGCGTCGTCTGCCGGGTGGCTTGCGCGGCCGGCGAGTCCAGAGCTTCCTTCGAGCGCCACGTGCGAGCACTGCGACGCCCCATGTGCGGAAGGTGGCGCTGATGCCTTCGCGCTCGAGTCCCCAGTGCACGAATCTCGTCGACCGCTGTCGCGACCTCGCCCAGCAGCGCGGGGAGCAGATCGCCTTCACCTGGCTCGACGACGGCGAGCGGGAATCGCACTCGTTCAGTTTTGAACAACTCGACCGCAGGGCGCTGCTCATCGCCGCCGCGCTGTCGGCGCGCGGCCTGTCCGGTCAACGCGCCTTGCTCGCGTACGCGCCGGGACTCGAGTTCATCGCGGCCTTCCTCGGATGCCTGTACGCCGGCGTGATCGCCGTGCCCGTCAGCACGCCGCGCGACGAGCACACTGCGCACAACGTGCTGGGGATCGCTCGCGACGCAACGCCGTCCGTGCTGCTCACCGACGGTGTCACGCGCGAGCGAGGCGCACGCTGGCTCTCACAGCTCGGCGCAGTCGAACTCCTGCTGACGGAGGACCTCCAGGCGCCCGTGCGGAACGTGTGGCGACCCGCGAGGATCAATCCACAGGCCATCGCGTTCCTGCAGTACACCTCGGGGTCGACCTCGGCGCCCAAAGGCGTCCAGGTGACTCACGCCAACCTGATGGCGAACGCGCGCATGATCGGCGCAGCGTTCGAGCAGGACGAGCGCACGGTCCTCGTCGGTTGGCTGCCGCTGTTCCACGACATGGGCCTGATCGGCAACGTGCTGCAGTCGCTGTTCCTCGGCGGGCGCTGCGTGCTGATGGCCCCGAGCGCGTTCATCCAACACCCGGTGCGCTGGCTGCGCGCGATCTCGCGCTACCGCGCAACCACGAGCGGCGGACCCGACTTCGGCTTCCGCCTGTGCGTCCAGCGCGTGCGCGACGAGGAACTCGCGCAGCTCGACCTCTCCAGTTGGACCGTGGCGTTCAACGGCGCGGAGCCCGTGCGCGCGGACACGCTCGAGCGTTTCGCGGAGCGCTTCGCGCCGGCCGGGTTCCGGCGCACGAGCTCGTATCCGTGCTACGGCCTCGCCGAGGCCACGTTGTTCGTCTCCGGCGGCGACGCGCGAGCGCCCTACGTTTCGCTCGACGTCGACAGCGAAGCGCTCGAGCGAGGACTCGCGCAGCCGGTCACCGCGCACAGTCCCGCCGCACGACGTCTGATCGGCTGCGGACGCGCGTGGCGCGACGGGCGCCTGCTCATCGTCGACGAGCGCACGCGCACGGAGTGCTCGGAAGACGTGGTCGGCGAGATCTGGGTCGCAGGCCCGCACGTCGCTCACGGCTATCGCAACGGGCTCGCGACGGACGACGACCCGTTCCAGGCGCGCCTGGCGTCTGGCGCGGGGCCGTTCCTCCGGACGGGCGATCTGGGCTTCGTCTCGCGCGGCGAACTCTTCGTCACCGGACGACTCAAAGACCTCGTGATCCACAACGGTCGGAACTACTACCCGCAGGACATCGAGTGGGCCGCGGGCCTGGCGCACGAGGGGCTGCGCGCGGAAGGAACGGTCGCGTTCCTCGCGGACGATCGCGCGCAGAGCGATGAACGACTGGTGGTCGTCCAAGAAGTGCGCGAACGACTGGCCTCGATCCTCGCGCGCGACGACGAGACGAGCCGGGCCATGCACGCCGAGCTGTCGGGCGCGGTGCGCCACGCGGTCGTGCGACGCGTCGGGCTCGCGGTGTGGAAGGTGGTCCTGATCGAACCCCGAGGTCAGCCGCGAACCACCAGCGGAAAAGTGCAGCGGGCGCTGACGCGCACGCTGTGGCGACAAGGCGCGCTTCCGGAGCTCGGACGCGCTGCGATCGGAACGACAGCCGTCGGAGAGCCTCGTACATGAACGCTTCTCGTTTCTCGCGCGCCCAGATGCGCACGTGGTTGACCGAGTACATGGCCGAGCTGCTCGGGCTCGCGCCGCACGAGATCGACCCCACCGAGTCGTTCGCGAGCTACGGGCTCGACTCGACCGGCGCCGTCGGCTTGAGCGGCGACCTGGAGGACCTGCTCGGCGCCAGCTTCGACACGACGCTCGCGTACGAGTACGAGAACGTCGACGCGTTGGTGAATCACCTGGTGGCGCGGCGCCTGGTCAGCGAGGGCTGAGTCCGATGACAGACACTCGAGTCGATCGCAATGCAGCGAACACGCCTCCGCGCGTGCGCCCCGCCGTCACCGTGCGCGACGCGGCTCTGCGCCCGCGGCAGCAGCGCATCGCGTTGCTCACCATCTTCGCGCCGGCGCTGGGCGCAGCAGCGGCGCTGTGGCTGGCCTTCGAGCGCGGCTTCACGACGCTCGACCTGGGCTTCCTGCTCGGCGGCGTGGTGTTCAGCCAGCTCTGCCTCGAAGTGGGCTATCACCGCTTGTTCGCGCACCGCGCGTTCCACACGGGCGCTTGGTTGCGCGCGCTCCTCGCGGTCGGCGGCTCGATGTGCGCGCAAGGTCGCGTGCTCCACTGGGTGGCGAACCACCGCCGTCACCACATCCACAGCGAGACGCAGGACGATCCTCACTCGCCGCACGTGCGCGCGCGGCGCGACCGGAGCGGACCCGAGCCGCTGGGACTCGTGCGCGGACTCCTGCACGCGCAGTGGGGCCACATGCTCACCGACGACGTGCCGAACGGGACTCTCTTCGCGCGCGACCTCAACGCGGACCCGCTGCTGCGCTGGGTCAACGAGCACTACGCGCTGTGCGTGGGCGCGGGGCTGGCTCTTCCGGCGCTGCTCGGCTGGGCGCTCACGGGAGATTCGACCGGCGCGTTGAGCGGACTGCTCTGGGGCGGCTTCGCGCGCATGTTCCTCGTGCAGAACGTCACGTGGAGCGTCGCCTCGGCCTGTCATCGCTTCGGCTCCGCGCCGTTCGACGCGGGCGATCAGAGTCGCAACCTGTGGTGGGCCGGGCTGCTTTCGTTCGGGGCCGGCTACCAGAACACCCACCACGCCTTCCCCCACTCCGCGTTCCTCGGACTGCGCTGGTGGGAGCTCGACGTCGCCGCGTGGGCCATCCGCGCGCTCGCGAGCGTGGGATGGGTGCGCAATCCCAAACGCATGAGCGAGCGCGAGCTCGAGGCGAAGCGGCGGCCGATTCGAGTGAGCGCCACTACGGGCCACGCGCACGCAGATCCCGAGCATGCGCGCCGCTGACGACTCATCGCAGGTCGCTGCGAGCGATCGCGCAGCTCCGGCGAAGCGGCCGAGCCTGGTCATTCGCCAGCCGCAGGTCGTTCGAGCGCACCGCACGAGCAGCCTCGCGATGGTCTCGCTCGGACTCGCGGGCGTCGTTGCGGCGCCGTTCTACGTGGCGTACGTCGGATTCACCGCCGTGGACGCCGCGCTGTTCGTGAGCATGTACTGGCTCACGCTCGGGCCCGGCCTGTGCGTCGGATTCCATCGACACTTCACCCACGGCGCGTTCCAGGCCAGTCCAGCGGTGCGCGTGTGCCTGGCCGTGCTCGGCTCGATGAGCGCTCAGGGACCGCTCGCCTACTGGGTCGCCGTCCACCGCCGACATCACGAGCTCGCGGACGAAGAGGGTGATCCGCACTCGCCGCACACCGACGGCGGCGGATGGCGAGGGCTGTGGCGCGCGCACTTCGGCTGGTCGCTCGAGTTCGGAGCGCCCAACGGCGCTCACTACTGCCCGGACATCCTGCGCGAGCCGCACTTGATGGCGGTGAATCGCCGCTATCGAACCTGCGTCGCGCTGGGCCTCGCGCTGCCGACAGCGCTGGGTGGACTCGCCACGGGGACTTGGACGGGCGCGCTCGGCGGACTGATCTGGGGCGGGCTCGTGAGAGTGTTCCTGACGTCCAACGCGACCTGGTCGCTCAACTCGTTCTGCCACCGCTTCGGCGCGCGGCCGTTCAACACGCGCGACAAGAGCCACAACAACGCCTGGCTCGCGCTCCCCACCTTGGGCGAGTCCTGGCACAACAACCACCACGCGTTCCCGCACGCCGCGGCTCACGGACACGGGCTGAAGCAAATCGATCTGAACTACCTCGCGATCGCCGCGTTCGAGAAGCTCGGGCTCGTGCGCAACGTGAAGCGCGCGCGCAGGGTGGGCTAGAACTGGAAGTAGATGAACGGCGTGAGCTCGACCGCGACCCAGGGCAGCGCCAGGGACCAGGCGAGCCCGTAGCTCAGCGCGAAGGCCCACGCCGGCGAGCGCGCCGCGATGCGCAGCGGCGAGTAGTTGCGCGCCAGCCAGTGAACCAGCGCACAGCCCGCGACGAGCAACAGCGCGCGCGCGCCGAACACCGACGCGCCGCTCGAGTCGAAGGAGAGCAGCCTCCCGTAGAGCGTCTGCGCCTGATCGAGCGACTGCATGCGGAACACTGGCCAGGTGAGCAGCACCAGCAGATTCACCGCGGGAACGGCGACGAGTCCCGTGAGCCAAGCGAAGCGCTCGCGCACGGCGCCTGCGCGCGTCCAGAAGTCTTCGATCACGACGTACAGCCCGTGCAGGAAGCCGAACCCGACGAACTGCCAGCCGGCGCCGTGCCACAGCCCGCACAGCGCCATGGTCGCGAGCACAGAGCTCCAGCGGCGCACGGGCGACGGGCGTTTGCCGACCAGCGGCAAGTACAAGTAGTCGCGCAGCCAGGTCGACAGGCTGATGTGCCAGCGGCGCCAGAACTCGCCGATGCCGCGCGAGAAGTACGGGAAGTCGAAGTTCTCCGGCAGGCGGTAGCCCAAGAGCCCCGCGATCGCGATGGCCATGTCCGTGTAGCCCGAGAAGTCGCAGTAGATCTGCACGTGGTAGAGCAGCAGCGCCGTCCACGCGCTCCCCGAGTCGACGAGACCGGGCTCGGCGAAGACCGGATCGACGACCGCTGAGATCGAGTCGGCGATGCAGGCCTTCTTCAGGAAGCCGCCGAGGAACAGGAGCAGCGCTGCGCGAACGTCCACGTGCTGGGCGAAGCGCCGGGGCTCGTCGAGCTGCGGCAACACCGTCGTCGCGCGGGCGATCGGTCCCGCGCCGAGCTGCGGGAAGAAGCTCACGAACAGCGCGAACTCGAGCGGCTTGCGCGTCGCGCTCAGCCGTCCGCGGTACACGTCGATCGTGTAGCTCAGCGACTGGAACGTGTAGAAGCTGATGCCGATCGGAAGCGCGAAGGCGAGCGTGGTTCGACTCGGCTCGAGCCCGAGCAGTTGGAGCAGCGCGAGCGCCGAATCGATGAAGAAGTCGAAGTACTTGAACAGCGCGAGGAGGCCGAGGTTCACCGCGACGCTGAGCGCCAGCCACGGCCGTCGGCGGGGACGCTCGCGCCCGTCCATCGCGAGAGCGCAGAAGTAGTCGACGGCGGTCGAGAACCACAGCAGCGCCAGGAAGCGCCAGTCCCACGCCGCGTAGAACACGTAGCTCGAAGCCAGGAGCCAGAGCTTGCGCGCGCGCGCCCCGGAGAGTCCCCAGTGCACGAGGAACACCACCAGGAAGAACGCCAGGAAGCGCGCTTGCGTGAACAGCACTAGCGCACCCCGCGCTCGGCGCGCACGAGCTTGGCGAACTCGGCCGCGAACAAGCGGCTGAAGCGCTCGGCCCCGAGGGGATTGAGGTGGTCCAGGTCGCGGCGCAGCTCGAGCTGGAACAGCTCGGGAAAGCGCTCGGGATCGTTGAGGTGGATCAGCGGCGAGAGTTCGCCGAGCTCCGCCAGGCTGAGCGCGTCCGTGCTCGCAGTGGCGCTGGGCGCCGTGACGTAGACGACGCGCGCGCCGGCCCGCGCAGCCGCGCGCTCGAGCCACGGGTGGAAGCCCAGGTCGAGCTCATCGGCGCTGACTCGCTCGCGGTTCCCGGCGGCGACTTGCTGCGCCACCGCGCGGTGCACCGAGTCCGTCAGTGCGGCGCGATTGCGCTCCGCGCGCGCCTGAGCTCTCTGCGCACGCTCGCGCGCACCTGACTCCGCGTCGAGTTCGAGCGGAACCCCGGCCCGCTCCTGCCGCGCTGCACGCCGCGCGCCGCCCAGCCGGTCGGCCAGCACGCCGACGTTGAACTGGTTGCGCGCCAGGAGTTCGAGCTCACGCCCCGCCCGAACGACCTTCTCGCTCAGCGGCAGCGCGCCATGGTGGATCGCCGCGAGGGCTCGCCAGCTCGCGGCGAAGCTGCGGGACTGAATCGCTCGCGCCGTGATCGCCGTCGGATCGTCGCCGTGCTCGTAGTCGCGCTCGGCGTCGACGCGGATGGGCCCGGCCTCGAGCACGACCCACTTCAAGCGCGCTGGCTGCTGGGCCAGCAAGTGTTCCAACAGGAAGCCCTGCTCGAGGCTGCGCAGCCCCGGTACGCCGCAGTTGAAGGCGCGGAACTCGAGCCCTTCGGCCGCCAGCTCGCGCTCGAGCAGCGCTGTGTCGAAGCCCTGTCGGAAGTGGCTCGAGCCCAGCAGCAGCGCATCGATCTCGTCCTTGCGCCCGGCGAACTCCGCCAACGTCGCGCCGAGCGCGCCGCGGGAATCCAGCGCGACGAAGCGCTTGACGAGCGCGCATCCGAGCGCGAGTGCGAGAAGCGCCAGACCTACGTCACGCACGCGAAACAACGCAGCGCCGGACACTCGATCGATGCTATCCGCAACGCGCGTCCGCGGCTCCTCCCCGCGGCGATTGCGGTCGAGCACGCGCGCGGACCGGCCCCGTCCGCTGGCGATCAGCGCGCGCGGGCCGCGATGACTTGCCCGCGCTGTGGTAGCGCACGAGCGCTCGCGCACGCATGATGCGTCCATGGCCCCCAGCTACACGCCCAGCCTGTTTCCCGAGTCGGAGCGCAAGCCCGCCGCCCCCGGCGCGACGCGCATCGCCTTCGACATCGAGATCGCCAACGTGTTCGAGGCCGCGCCCGGCGAGGACCTGGATCGCTACGGGCCGTTCGACATCTCCTGCGCGGCGATCGCGACCGACCGCGGCGAGGTGCGGCACTGGTACAAGCGCGACGCGAAGGGCGCGCCGCAACGCTGCATCGACGCGGAGATCGCCAGCGACATGCTGCGCGTGTTGCGCGAGGCGCAGACCGCCGGCGTGAAGGTGTGCGCCTGGAACGGTCTGTCGTTCGACGTGCGCTGGCTGGGTTGGGCTTCGCGCGATCTGCGCCTCGCGGCCCAGGTCGCGCTCGACCTGTACGACCCGATGTTCCAGTTCGTGGTGCAGCGCGGCTTCCCGATCGGGCTCGCTGCCGTCGCGGACGGGCTGGGGATCGAGCAGAAGAAGCTCATGCACGGCGCGGACGCTCCGAAGGAGTGGGCCGCGGGCAACCACGCCAAGGTGCTCGAGTACGTCGCCGGCGACTGCCAGATCACCGAGAGCGTCGTGGCGCGGATCGAAGAGCTGGGAGAGGTGCGCTGGCGCACCAAGAAGGGCGGCGTGAGCAGCGAGCCCATGCCCAAGCTCGAGCGCGTGCGCGATCTGCTGCACCGGCCGATGCCCGACGTGTCGTGGATGAGCGAGCCCATCCGGCGTGAGAAGTTCTACGAGTGGCTCGCGCCGCACGCCGACGTCGGACTGCCCAAGTGAGCGCGCGCCCCGCAGCGAAAGAGCGCTTCTTCGCCACCTGCGCGCCGGGCCTCGAGCCGCTGCTGCACGAAGAGGTCAAGGCGCTCGGCCTGGCGAAGGTCGAACGACAGGTCGGCGGCGTGTACTTCGAGGGCGCGCTCGCGGATGCGTGGCGAGCCAATCTGTGGCTCAGAACCGCCGTGCGCGTGTTGATGCGCCTCGCGCGCTTCGAAGCGGCCACGGGCGACGAGCTGTACGAGGGCGTGCGCAACGTCGACTGGACGCGCTTCCTTCGTCCTGAAGGTTCGCTGGCCGTCGACGCGCACTCGAGCCTCTCCGAGCTCGACCACACGCTGTTCATCGCGCAGCGCACCAAGGACGCCATCGTCGACTCGCTGCGCACGTCCGCCGGGACGCGGCCGGCGGTCGACAAGGAAGCGCCCGACCTGGGCGTGTACGTGCACGTCTTCCGCAATCGCGTCAGCGTGCTCGTCGACACCTCGGGCGACTCGCTGCACAAGCGCGGGTGGCGAGTCCACCAGGGCCGCGCGCCGCTGGCCGAGACGCTGGCGGCGGCGATCGTGATGATCTCGGGCTGGGATCGTCGCGCGCCGCTGCTCGATCCGTTCTGCGGCTCCGGCACGATCCTGATCGAGGCCGCGCGCCTGGCGCGCAACATCGCGCCGGGACTCGCGCGCGAATCGTTCGGGTTCGAACGCTGGCTCGGTCACGACGCCGCGGCGTGGAACAAGCTGCGCGAGACCGCTCGGAAGCAGGCGATCGCAGCTCCGAAGTTGATGCTCCGCGGAAGGGACTGGGACCCCGCTGCGGCCGCCGGCGCCGCCGAGAACGCCGCGCGCGCCGGCGTCGCGGACTCGATCCACTTCGAGGTCGGCAACGGAGTGGACTTCGAGTTCAAGCGCGGCTGGAACGCCTGCGTCGTCTCGAACCTGCCTTACGGCGAGCGCGTCGCCGACCAACGCGCCGCCCACGACCTCCAACGCCGTTTCGGCGAGCGCTTGCGCACGGATTGCGGCGGGTACTCGGTGGCGCTGTTGGGCCGGCGCGGCGACACCGCACGGCATCTCGCGCTGCCCGAGGCGCAGACGATCGAGCTCATCAACGGCGGGCTGGAGTGCGAGCTGGTGCTCGCGACGCTGCCGCGGCGCGCGAATAGTTGAGTCGGCGTATCCGAGCGTCGCGCGCTCACTAGTTCCCCGCAGTCGCGGCAGAGCGACGTTTGATCTCGGCGTTGGCGGACTGCCGAGTTCACGGAGGAAACTCGTTTATGCGGCTTGTGCAGATGTGCAATCGAGGGTGGTCGGTCTACACGGCAGCCCTCCTGGGAATCCTAGTCAGCGGCTGCGAGCCCGAGACCTGGCAGGCGCAGACCGAACACGACGTCGGCGCAGGCGCTCGAGCTGCGCCGGGTGGCGCGAACGGATTGCTCGTCGATCCGGCGAGCGGCGCGCTGTTCGTCGCAACGCAGCACCGCGAAGGTCGCTCGACTTCGTTGCAACTCCTGGCGACGAAGTGGGGCCGACTCGTGGACGTCTACGACTTGGACGAGGCCACGGGCGCGCGCACGCTGCGCCTTCGAGACGTATTGATTGGCGAGGAACTCGGCGCGGCAGCCGACGAGTGCGAACTCAGCTCCAGCCTGGTGAACGGCGCTGAGCAACTCACCATTCGCCATGCCTTCGGCTCGGAGCGTTTCGCCTCGGCGCTCGCGTTCGTCCAGGCTCAGTGCGGAGTCATCGAGGACCGCAGCTTCGCGCCCGACGAACTCCCGCCGTTCAGCCGCGTGCCGCGCAACGCGGTGATCGCGCTCGACTTCGACGACCTGCTCGACGCGCAGAGCATCCACCGCGCCAGCGTCGCGCTCGTGGGCGGCGACGAGCTCGACCACGCTCTCGCGGCGCGAGTGTGGGCCGCGCCGAGCCACGGCGGACTGGTCGATGGCGTGTTCCACTCGACGCGCGTGCTGGTCGATCCGCGCGCCGACGCCTCGCGTGCGGGCCTGCCCGCTGCGAGCACGACCGCGCGCGCCAACATCGGCCTGCGCCTGAAGAGCGAAGCCCGAGGAGCTGAGGCTGCCGTGAGCAACCTCGTCGGCGCGACGCTCTCGACGCGCTCGAGCGGAAGCAGCGATGCGGGCGACGTCGTGCGCGCGTTCCGCTCCGGCGGACAGAGCGGCGCGACCGGAGACCCGTTCGCAGGCTTCATGGCGGACACCACGCCGCCGCGCCTTGTGCTGGACGTGGGCTGCACGCTGACGCGGGTCACGCAACCCGCGGGCGCGCCGCCCGATGAGTTCGACGTGCTCGTGCGCTTCAACGAGCCGGGCTGCGCGCTGCGCCGCCGTCCGGGCGACGTCATCACCACGGCCGGACACGTGGCCGAAGTGTTGAGCGCCACGCCGACCTTCGCGCGCGTGAAGGTGCTGCAGGGCTCGCCCGCGACGTTCTCGCGCGGCTCTGCGACCTACACGGCGCCGTGGACCACCTGGCTGGGTCAGAACCTCGCCTGCGCGCTCGAGTTCTCGCCCGCAGCCGGCGGACCGCTCGCGACGGAAGTCTCGGCGAACGCCTCGATCCGCGTGCGCTTCAACGAGCCGATGGAGCCGCAGTCGCTGCGTCCCTTCGACTCGTTCCGCATCGAGCGCAACGGCGCGCCGGCGCTGGAGACCTGGGTCGTCGGCCAAGTGTTCGCCGACGCGGACCTGCGCGGGTTCACCTTCCAGCCGCAATTGCCGCTGTCGCACGTGCAAGGTCAGGAAGAGCTCTACCGCGTCGACCTCGACGGCGCGCGCATCACGGACCTCGCCGGCAACGCGCTGGCCGACGATCCGCCGCCGATCGAGTTCAAGCTGGCCGCTGGACAGGCGACGCTCGAGACCGGCGGCGTCTCACTGCGCTTCGACGCGGTCGACGAAGACGGTGACGGTCGAGGCGAATTGCGCGGACAGGTGCTGTTCGACTTCGCCGCCGACGTGCTCCGTCCGCGGGCGGTGACGCGCTTCTCAGTGAACGTCGATCCCACGCAGCCGCTGGTGGGCGCGATGGCGCAGCTGCCCGCGGGCGTCCGCGGCCCGCTCTCGCCCTACGGCTCGCGCACGATGAGCTTGTGGCGCTACGCCGACATGGGCATGGGCCTGCGCGACGAAATGCTGCACAACCTCGACGTCGAAGGTCTGTGGTGGCAACCGTCGGGAGCGGTGAGCGCCGACAACTACCCGCAGTTCCAGATGTCACTGGCGCACTCGCTGCGCCTGCCGGACGAAGCGCTCGACACCGGCCTCCTGCCGCAGTTTCCGCTCTCGGGTCTTGGGCTCTCGTTCGCCGGCAACCACGACAGCAGCGCGATCGATCCCCTGACGGTCGTGCACGACAAGTCGGCGGGCTACACCGTGAACCCCGCCGATGTGATCACGAGCACCTCGGGGCTCCCGATCGCGCCGTGGCCGCTCAACCGCGGAGTCGCCCCGAGTCAGTACACCTACTGGACCTGGCGCGACACGTCGAAGCAGCTCGTGGGCGGTCCGAACAGCACGGGCGCGCCGCTGCTGCGCGAAGTCCAGGTGCTCGGCGGCAACGCGGTGACCAAGGGCTTCTACGCCACGGGCAAGGTCCCGACCATCGGCTTGCCGTTGCTGACGGAGATCCGCACGTACCCGTCGCCGCAGGCGAGCGGACTCAACAGCTTCGCGATCTCGATCGCGATCAACTCGTCCGCGCGGCCGTACTTCCGCGCGCAGTCGACCGGCGGCGTGAACGCGTCCACGGGCGCGGTCACGATCGTCGACCCCGACAACTCGCCCACGGCCACGGGCAGCTTCAACTCCAACGGCTTCCCCAGCCCCCCAGGCGACAACGTCGTGCACCAGGGTCAGGCGGACTTCGTGGTGCGCATCTCGCGCTTCCACACGCGCTGGCTCGCGGTGCAGGGCGCTGCGCCGCAGTTCGAACCGGCGCTGCTCGAGTTCGAGACCTCGCTCCCGTCCGGAGTGCAGGTCATCGCGGCGTACCGCGGCGCGAACACGATCAGCGCCACGAGCGCTGAGGGCTGGCGCAATCCGAACGCGTACGACTCCTACGGCGACGCGCTCACCGCGGCGCAGCTCGCACAGTCCTCGCTCCCGGCGAACCTGCTGTTCACTCCGCAGTTCCACCCCTCCAGCAGCGACGCCACCTGGAAGTCGAGCACCACGGACCTCGATGGTGCGCGCTACGTCCAGGCGCGCGTGTCGTTCGTCTCCGACGCCGTCAGCGGCGAAGCTGGCGCGCTCGACACGCTGGCGATCGCGTATCGGCGCTGAGCCGAGCGCGACGCGCGATCTCAGAGCGAGCGGCCTGCGAATCGCGCAGGCCGCTCGCGTCGTTTCCGAGCCGTGCGGCGCCTGGCGTGGACGAACGGCTCAGGTCGGACGCCCGCGCCAGATGCGAGTCCACGCTCGCGCACGGGCAGGGACAGAACGGCCAGATCGTTGACAGGCTGTAAGCGGGCCGAAGTTCGCGCCCGCGTGGGCCACTCGACTACCTGACCGCGACCGACAAAAGGCCGAGCGTGTGCGTCGATGGGCGCACCGACGAACCAGGGAGCGCGCAAACAGCGCAATCGACGCCGCGCGCGCGCAGCGGTTCTGGTCGCGGCGCTGGTGCTGGCCCCGAGCTGCGCGACCGACGCGGCAGCGCGAGGTTCGACGGGCCCGCGTCCGTCGATCGCACGAACGACGCGCGCTCCGGCGCACGACGCGAGCGCGCCCGCGGATCCGCAGCGCGTCGCGGACCAGCCGTGGCGGCTCAGCGAAGTGCTCGAGCGCATCGCCAGCGGCTCGCCGACGCTCGGGCAGGCGCTGGCTCGCATCGATCAGGCGCGTGCGGCCGTGCGCGAGGCGCGCGCGAGCTACGCGCCCGAGTTGTCGCTGCAGGTCGACTTCGTGGCGACGGACGATCCCGCGCAGGCGTTCGCGCTGCTGCTCAACCAGGAGCGACTCTCGCTCGGACCCGCGTTCGATCCGACGCCGGGCAGCACGCGCAACTGGCGCGAGCAGGTGCGCCTCGACTGGCCGCTGTTCGCGCCGGGGCGTTCGCAGGCGCACGCTGCGGCGCGCGAAGGTGAGCTGGCGGCGCGCGCGCAGAGCGAAGCGATCGAGCGCAGGCTGCTCAACGCCGGCGTGCAGTCGTGGCTGGCGTTGCGAGCGGCCCTCGAGCTGGAGCGGGTCGCGCGAGAGAGCATCGCGGCCGTCGAGCAGCGCTTGGAGCAGACACGCGTGCGGGCTCGCGAAGGCGCCGCGCTGCAGGCCGACGTGCTGCGGTTCGAAGTGCGCGTGGCGGCGTCGCGCGACGAAGCTGCGCGGGCGCAGTTCTCCGTGGCGCGCGCACGCAACGCGCTGGCCGCGCTGATGGACGTGCGCGCCGAAGAGCTGCTGCGCGTCGACTCGGCGCCCGTCGAGGTTGGCGCGGAGCTCGAATCCGAGCTGGGCGCACTGCTCGAACGCGCTCGACGCGAGCGCGCGGACCTCACGGCCCTCGCGCACCGAGTGCGAACGGCCGAACTCGCCAGCTCCGCGCGCGAGGCCGAGCGCTTGCCGAGCCTGGGCCTGTTCGCGTCCTACGCCTTCGACGACCAGGACCTGCGGCTGGACAGCGACCTCGACAAGTACCTCGTCGGCGTCGGACTGCGCGTGCCCCTCTCGGCGCGCACCGGGCCGCGCATCGAAGGCGCGCGAGCGCAGGAGCGTGTCGCCGCGCTCGAGCTGCGCTCGCTCGAACTCGAGATCGAACGCGAGGTGCGCGACGCGTGGGCGGAGGAGGCTGCCGCGCGGCAGTCGCTCGCGTTGGCGCAGAGCGCAATTCAGGCCGCTGAAGAGGCGTTCCGCGTGCTCTCGCTCGCGCAGGACGCGGGCGGCGCGACGGTGACGGATGTGCTCGAGGCCCAGGACGCGCTGAACCTCGCCAAGGTGCGCGGCGTCGCCGCGAGCGCTGGCGTGCAGTTGGCGCGCGCGCGATTGGTGGCTGCGATCGGAGGCGTGCAATGAAGCCGGTGGCGAACCGTTTGTTGGTGGCGACGCTGTTCGCAGCGCTGGTCCTCGCACTGCTGTGGTTCCAGGGACTGATCCTGCGGCCCGAGCACGTGACGGCGATGGTCCCCCCACTGCCGGCGCCGACGCCCGGACAGCGCACCGCGCGAGTCGAGCTGCACGACACGCCGCGCACACAGGTGCAGCCCGGCTTCGTCGAAGCGCTCGACGCGGCGCCGCTCGCCGCGCGCGTGATGGCGAGCGTGCTCGAGGTCGCGGTGCGCGAAGGGCAGGCCGTTGAGCTGGGTGAAGTGCTCGTGCGCTTCGACGACCGCGACGCGCGCGCGCGACTGGCGCAGGCGCAGGCCGCTCGAGAGGCCGCTGAAGCGCAGGCGACGGCGGCGCAGCTCGCGTTCGAGCGCGTCGAACGCTTGCGACGCGGCGCCGCCGCGACGGAACAGGACTGGGAGAGCGCGCGAGCCGCGCAACAGGGCGCGCAGGCGACGCTCGAGCGGGCGGCTCAGGGCGTCGTGGAAGCCCAGACGGCGCTGAGCTGGTTCGAGCTGCGCGCTCCGTTCGCGGGGCACGTGCTCGCACGCCACGTCGAGCCCGGTCAACTCGCGCTCCCCGGCGCGCCGCTCGTCACGCTGTTCCGCGAGGGCGAAGTGCGCGTGAGCGTCGCCGTACCGCAGTCGCAGTCCGCGGAGTTGCGCGTCGGTTCGCGCTGCGAGCTGCAGTTCGACTCCGACGCGGCGCGCAGCGGGACGGTGACGCGCGTTCTGCCCGCATCGGACAGCGCCACCGGCTCGGTCACGCTGCACATCGAACTCGACGACTCCAGCGGGTTGCGGCCCGGCCAACTCGCGCGCTTGACGCTCGAGCTCGGCTCGCGTCCCGCGTTGCTCGCGCCCGCCGCCGCCATCCAGCGCGTGGGGCAGATCGAGCGCGTGCGCGTGCTCGAGCGCGGTCGCGTGCAAACCGCGCTCGTGCGCACCGGCAAGCGCCACGGCGCCTTCGTCGAAGTGCTCAGCGGCCTTCGCGAGGGCGAGGAAGTGCTGCTGCCGTGAGCCGCGCAGACGACAACGCTCGGATCGAGATGTCCTGGACGACGCGCGTCGTCGACGCCTTCCTGGGCAGCAACTTCTCGCTGCTCTTGATCCTGATCTGCGTCGGCATGGGCGCAGTCGCGCTGATCGCGACGCCGCGCGAAGAGGATCCGCAGATCGTCGTCCCGTTCATCGACGTGTTCGTCGAGGCGCCGGGCGCGAGCGCGCAAGAGACGCAGAAGCTCGCCGCCGAACCGCTCGAGCGGCTGCTGATGGAGATCCCCGGCGTCGAGCACGTCTACTCGATGACGCGAGCGGGTGAGTCGATGGTGACGGTGCGCTTCGAGGTCGGCGAAGACCGCGAGAAGGCGCTCGTCAACGTCTACAACAAGATCCAGTCGAACCTCGACCGCGTGCCGCCGCAGGTGGCGCGTTGGCTGGTCAAGCCGGTCGAGATCGACGACGTGCCGATCCTCGCGGTGACGTTGTTCTCGGCGCAAGAGCACGGCGATCAGCTCGTGCGCTACGCCGACGAGATCGCCGCGCGGCTGCAGACGGTCGACGAGGTCGCGCGCGTCGAAGTCGTCGGCGGCGAGCGGCGAGTCGCGCGAGTCGTGCTCGACCGAGTGCGGCTGGAGGCGCGCGGACTCGCGGCGCTCGACGTCGTGCAGGCGATCGGCGGCGCGAACCAGAACCTGCGCGCCGGCGCACTCGAGGGCCCGCTGACCGAGCGCAACGTCGAGGTCGGGCCGTTCCTGCGCGAGGTCGACGAACTCGGCGCCGTGGTGCTCGCGCTGCGCGACGGCAAGCCGGTGTTCCTGCGCGACGTGGCCGAGGTGCTCGACGGTCCGGGCGAACCGACGCGCTACACGCACTTGGCGCTCGGGCCGTCCGCTGCCGTGAGCGGACTGGGATCGCCGGTCACCGACCAGGACATCGATGGAGCTCTGCTTCCGGCCGTCACGCTGTCGCTCGCCAAGCGCAAGGGCTCGAACGCGGTGGTGGTCGCCGAGCGCGCGCTCGAGCGCTTCGAGGAGCTGGCGCGCGAGCTGCTGCCGGTCGAAGTGCGCTGGCGCGTGACGCGCAACTACGGCGAGACCGCGAACGAGAAGGTCAACGAGCTCGTCGGGCATCTGCTCATCGCCGTGGGGACGATCGTCGTGCTCATCGGCGCGAGTCTCGGCTGGCGCGCGGCGCTGATCGTCGCGCTGGCCGTGCCGCTCACGCTCGCGGGGACGCTCTTCGCGGACCTCGTGGTCGGCTACACGATCAACCGCGTCACGCTGTTCGCGTTGATCCTCGCGCTGGGCCTCTTGGTCGACGATCCGATCGTCGACGTCGAGAACATCCACCGCCACCTCTCGCTCGGCAAGCTGCCGCCGCGCGAAGCGACGCTGTTCGCCGTCGACGAGGTGCGGCCGCCGGTGATCCTCGCGACGCTCGCGGTGATCGTCTCGTTCCTGCCGCTGTACTTCGTGTCGGGAATGATGGGCCCGTACATGCGGCCGATGCCGTTCAACGTGCCGGTCGCGATGCTGCTCTCGCTGGTCGTGGCCTTCACGATCACTCCCTGGGCCACCTACCACCTGCTCAAGCGCGACGCGGGCCAACACCATGAAGAGCGCGAGGGCTGGGTGATCCGCGGCTATCGCAGCGTGGCGAGCTGGTTCCTCGCGAGTCGCGCGCGAGCCGGCGCGCTGCTCGTCGTCGTCGCGCTGTCGTTCGTGGGCTCACTGGCGCTCGCGGCGCTCGGCTACGTGCCGCTGAAGATGTTGCCGTTCGACAACAAGAGCGAGTTCCAGGTCGTAGTCGACGCGCCCGAGGGCGCGCGACTCGAGGACACCGCGCGCGCGGTGCACGCCCTGGCGCGCGAGGCGCTGGCGATCGAGGAGACCAGCGACGTCGCCACATTCGTCGGCGCCGCCTCGCCGCACGACTTCAACGGCATGGTGCGGCACTACTTCCTGCGGCGCGGCAGCACCGTCGGCGACGTGCGCGTCAACCTGACGCCGCGTCACGAGCGCGGTCGGCAGGCGCACGAGATCGTGCTCGCGGCGCGTCCGGGCCTCGAGCGCATCGCGGCGGAGCACGGCGTGCGCATCGCGATCGTCGAGCCTCCTCCCGGGCCGCCGGTGCTCGCGGGCGTCGTGGCCGAGGTCTACGGACCCCTCGAAGCGACGCCGCAGCAGCTCGCCGCCGTCACGCGCGAGGTCGAGTCCCGCCTGCGCGCGATCCCGTTCGTGCGCGACGTGGACACCTACCTCGAGAGCGAGCGCGAGTTCGTGCGCCTCGAAGTCGATCGCGAGCGCGCCGCGATGCGCGGAGTGAGCGCGGCGCAGGTGGCGCAGACGGTCAGCCTCGCGCTGTCCGGCGCAGACGCGGGCGTGTTGCACGTCGAGGGCGAGCGCGCGCCGCTCGTCGTGCGCGTCGAGTTGCCGCAGGCCGAGCGCTCGGTCGAGGACGACCTGCTGCGCCTGCGCACTCCGAGCGCGCTGGGCGCGCAAGTTCCGCTCGCCGAGTTCGTGCGGCGCGCCAGCGCACCCGAGGAGGGCGTGCTGTTCCGCAAGGACCTGCGCGACGTGCAGTACGTCGTCGGCGAAGCCGTCGGAGCGAGTCCGGTCGACGCCGTGTTCGCGCTCCAGGCGAGCCTGCGCGAGCGAGCGCTGCCGGAGGGCTTCCAGGTCGAGCTCGCAGGCGAAGGCGAGTGGCAAGTCACCGTCGACGTGTTCCGCGACCTGGGCCTGGCGTTCGCCGCGGCGCTCGCGGGCATCTACGTGCTGCTCGTCGCGCAGACGCGCTCGTTCGGGCTCTCGGGGCTGATCATGCTCGCCATCCCGCTGACCATGATCGGCGTGTTCCCCGGCTTCTGGCTGCTCAACCTCGTCGCGGGCGGCTCGGTCGGCGAGTTCGCCAGCCCGATCTACTTCACCGCCACCGGCATGATCGGGATCATCGCGCTGGCCGGCATCGTCGTGCGCAACTCGATCATCCTGATCGATTTCATCGAGCAGAACGTCGCGCGCGGCGAGAGCGTCGTGCAAGCCTGCCTCGACGCCGGCGCCGTGCGCTTGCGGCCGATCGTGCTCACCGCGGGCGCCGCCGTGATGGGCGCGTGGGTGATCGTGTTCGACCCGATCTTCTCCGGGCTCGCCTGGTCGTTCGTGTTCGGCATCCTCGCCAGCACCGCGTTCACGCTCTTGGTCGTGCCGCT
>CALKYE010000017.1 GCA_938003765.1 uncultured Planctomycetia bacterium | reverse complement strand
CAGCGGCTACTGGTACCTGAGCGTCGTTTCGCTGCAGAGCAGTCCGACGATCGCGTACGTCGCCGAACCCGCCCAGTTCATCGGCGGCCCCGTGGCCGACGCGCAGATCGCGGACTGGGACCTCGACGGCAAGGCCGACCTGGTGATCACCAGCGCGAACACGCCGGAAACCTGGATCCTGCACCGCGAACGCGTCGCGAACAGCCCCTGGCTGTTCCAGGCCGATCCCGCCTCGGTGTACCACGTGCCGCACAGCTCCAGCGTGTACGAGCAGGGCGCAGCGGACCGATTGCTCACCAAGACCGCGCTGGCGGACTTCGACTTCGACGGCGATGTGGACTTGCTCGGCGTCGCGGTGATCGAAGCAGTGCAGACCGGCCTCTCGCTCTTCCGCAACACGCCGCGCAACGAAGACGACCTCCGGCCGCGACTGGACGTGGACAGCGAATGCTCGGACACGCCCGACCTGTGCGCGATGACGTCGATCGTCGACCTGGGCACGAACGAGGTCATCGGCATGCAGTTCGACCTCGACATCGACAACCCCGATCCGCTCCCGAGCGGCGCCGCCGCGACGCACCTGGAGTTCCTCTGCTACCTCCAGGACGAGTTCCAGCCCTTCTACCCCAGCGCGACGTTGTTCGTGGACACCGCGCCGACGCTCGACACGCACCTGTCGATCCCTGGCGGCAACCCCGCGGTCAGCACCTACACGTTCATGGTGAACGTGCAGGGCCGCTACGACCCCGCGCTCGCCTACAACTTCGCGATCTCCGCCATCCGCAAGGTCAACGGCGTGATCGTCGAACGCGGCCCGGCGACGGTGAGTGTGCTGTCGGAGACGGCCTTCGTTCTCCCGCAGTCCGGCCCGCAGCCGTTCGAGCCCGAGTTCGTGCGCTTCAGCGGCGGCGGCGGGCTGCCGAACGAAGGGAATGAACGCCCCACCATCCGTCCTCCGGGCGGGTCGTCGGGCGGCGGCGGCTGATCCCTCCGCGGCGTCAGGCTCGAGTTCGCCGCGCCGACAGAGCGCGAGCGAGGAGCGCGCCCGCCCCGAGCAGGATCAGGCCGCCCGCGGCGAACCAGCCCAGGCGCCCTCGACTCCGGGTCTCGCTGCTTCCGTACGCCGCGCGCGTCGCGTCCACCGCGATGCGCGCGGCGCCGTTTCCGAAGACGTGGGTCACCAGATGCTGTGCGGCCAGCGCGTCGGGGCTCGTCGCCAGCGAGCGACGCGCCTGTCGCAACGCCTCCGCCGCAGACTCGCCACGGGCGAGCGCACGGTGAAGCTCAACAGAGAGCTCCAGGGCCCGCTCGAGTTCGAGTTCCACCTGCGCGAGCACCACAGCGTGCGAACCGGCGGCGATCCACTGCCCGGCGAAGCTCGCGCGACCGTCGTCGCCGCGCCGCCGCGGGCCGCGCCACGCGCCGCAGGCCGTCATGACGACCACCTGGGCCGGAGACGCACTGGCCGCGTCTTCGCTCCACCAGGGCTCGCAGCCCTGACCGTCAGGGCCGGCGAGCAACACGGCGGCGCTGAGCTCGCGCGAGGGCTCGAAGTGGCCGTGTGAAATCAGATGCAGCAGCGCGGTGGAAGCGCCCATCGCCCCGGCCGTCGCAGCGCCGCCGGCGAGAACGCGCGCACGCTCGCCCCACGGCGCCGCGAACTCGCGCAAGGTCCGATCGTCGACACTGAACGGCTGGAGTCCCCAGGGCGCGACGCAAGCCGCGTCCATCGCGGGCGCCACGACCAGTGCGTCGAGCTGCAGCGGCGCGCTCTCGCCGGCTGTGCTGCGTTCGCGCAGCAGCGCAAGCGCGGCGAGCGACGGGGCGTAGCTGACGGCGTGCGTCCAGCCGAGCGGCTCCCGATTGCCGGCGTCGAGCACCTCGAAGGGCGTGTAGCCCAGGGAGTCGAGGCCGATCACGACCACGTAGCGGCTCTCGCGCAGCAACTCGCACAGCGCCTGTGGGAGCAGCAGCTCTCGCAACGGCGCGAGCGCAGCTTGCAGCTCCGGATCCGACCAGGTCGCGAGGCGGCGCACAGAGGCGGCAAGACGTGTTTCGAGCTCTGTGCGCGCCGAATGGAGCGCTTCGGGAGTCCCCAGCTCGAAGTGGCGCACGCCCGATGTGGACAGCGCGAGTACGTGGATCCGCGAGCGGCCGGCGAAGTAGCTGAGGATCAGCTCGTCGGGGCTGGCGAAGCGAGCGCGGTGCTGCTCGAGTTCGAAGGCCGGCGCAGCGAGGAAGCGCGTGAGCGAGCCGGACTCCTGCGCGAGAGCGACAGCCGCCAAGGCCCGCGCAGGGCCCTCGACCGGATCGCTGGCGACCTCGGCCCGCACGATCGACTCGAGCACGAAGCGCCGGCGGCTGTAGGCCAGGAATCCAACGCCGCCGACGCGCTCGGGTGACGAGCGCCACCAGCCCAGGAAGTCAGCGTAGGTCCGCCGCTGCGCTGCCAGTCGTTGCGCTTGGTCCGCGGCTGCGTCCCGACGGCTGAGCTCGAACTCCATCGCGCGCAGGCACGCGTCGAGCTCGACATTCACCTCGGGCCCCGACTTGTTCGATATCAGCACCTCCTCGTCGAGCACGCCGATCGCTTCGCGGCACGTCGCGCGTTCATCGCGATCGAGAGCTGCGAATGCGCCAAGCAGGAGCGCTTCACGGCGCATGTGTTGTTCGAGTGACTCGTCGTCTCGCAAGGCGCGATAGGAAGCGAGAGCGGTGAACGGGCCAGGCCCGTCGCGCTCGAGGTCGACGCGTGCGGCAAGGGCGCGCAATTCGAGCTTGGCGCGGTAGGTCGCCTTCGGGTTGGCCAGCAACGGATCGCTGCGCGCCGCCTCGACGGCTGCGAGCAGCGCGTAATGGTCTTCCACGGCTCTCAGCCGCTTCATGCGGCGGTCGTGGTAGCCCTGGCGGAGCGCCCTGTCACCCAGCGCGCTCGAGAGCGCACCCTCCTTCGCGATGAACTCGTCGGCGAGGTCAGGCAGTCCCAGCCCCAGGTAACACTCGGCCGTGACACCGTGGAGCACGCACAACATCTGGCGCGCCCCCTCGCCGGCGTCCTCGCCCGCGCGTTCCACGGCGAGGAACTGCTCGCGCGCGAGCGCGGCATGTTCGAGCGCCTCCCCGTAGCGCCGCTGCATGCGCAACATCTCGGCCACTTCGGTCTGGAGTGCGCCGGTGTAGACGCTCGTGGGGTGCGCCCGCGCCAGCGCCCGCTCGGCGAAGGCCTGGGCGCGCGCCATCTCGCTGTCCATGCACAGTTGGTAGAGCGCACGCGAATCGACGAACGCATCCCAGTCGTCGACGCCGCCGCGCGCCGCGACCTCGTCCGCCACGCGCTCGAGCAACGAGCTTGTCGAACGGTCGCTCGGCGGAAGGGACGTGGCGTACAGGATGTCCGCCGCCAGATCGCGCAGCTGCCCGGCCGTCCAACCGCTATCAGGCGCGACGATCTGCTCGAACGCGGCGAGCTTCTCGG
>CALKYE010000016.1 GCA_938003765.1 uncultured Planctomycetia bacterium | reverse complement strand
GCGCGGACGAACTCGCCGCCGACATGCTGTTCGCGACGCTCGACACGCGCACGCGCCAGTGGAAGCTGCGCGACGGACGACTGGTGCTGTTGTCCGACACGGTCGGCTTCCTGCAGCGCTTGCCGCACCACCTGGTGGCGTCGTTCCACGCCACGTTGGAGGAGGCCGTGCACGCGGACTTGTTGCTGCACGTGGTCGACGCCTCGCACCCCGACGCCGCCGAGCAGTTCAAGGCGGTCGAGGAAGTGCTCGACCAGATCGCGTCGCCGCACCGCGACGAGCTGGTCGTGCTCAACAAGCTCGACGCCGCCGGCGATCCGCGCGCGCTCGAGTGGCTCGCGCAGGACCGACGCCGCGACGCGTTGGCGGTCTCGGCGCGGACCGGCGCGGGCTTGGAGCGCTTGGACGCTCACATCGCGGCCCGGCTCGACGAGCGCTCCGTCCACTGCGAGGTGGACCTCTCCGTGACGGACGGGCGCACGCTGGCTTCGTTGCGGCGCGTCGCCAAAGTGCTCGCGCAGCGGCTCGAGGGCGACGAACGCCTGCTGGTCGAGGCGCGCATCCCGTCGACGGTGTACGGCGCGCTGGTGCGCTCGGCGCCGGCGGACACGCGCTTCACCCTGCTCTCGCCGTTCGCCGGCGATCTGAACGCCTGGCCGCGTTCGGAACTCGACTAGCGGCTCGGGCGCCGACGGCGCGTCGAGCGCGGCGGTCGCGCGGAGCGGAGGAACAAGTCCGAGATTTGTGTCTGCGATTCGTCGCGGCGTCCAACGTTCTCTCGCGGGGCTTCCAAACCATCCCCGCGAGGAGTTGAGACACATGAAAACGCGGATCGTCGTGACGGCTGCTTCCTTGGGCGTGATCGTTCTCTCGGCGTCGTTGATGGCTCTGAACGCGCATGGCGCTGTGACACCGGCCCCGGTGAGCGCGCCTTCGAGTTCAGGACCGGCCTGCGCGAGCTACTGCACCGCTGGAGTCAGCACGAACGGTTGTCAGGCCGCCATGTCTTGCGCGGGGACTCCCAGCGCAGCGGCCACGAGCGGCTTCGTGCTGACCACGAGCGGGATCGAAGGGCAGAAGAACGCGCTCATGCGCTTCTCGATCAGCGGTCAGATCGCTGTTCCTTGGGCGGCCAGCGGCAGCAGCTTCCTGTGCATCAAGGCGCCGCACCAGAAGATGGGGCCGGTGCAGAACTCGGGCGGGACCAGCGGCGCCTGCGACGGCTCGATCCAGGTCGACTTCCTCGCCTGGACCTCGACGCATCTGTGGCCGATTGCGATGGGCGACCAGTTCTTCGTGCAGACCTTCTACAAGGATCCGCCGGCGCCCAAGTCGATCAGCTTGAGCGACGCGATCGAGTTCACGATCGTTCCTTGATGCCGGCTCGCGTCGCGCGCGCAAAGGCGCCGCGACGCGCCTCAGCCGCCGAGCAGCACGTCCAGCGGCGGAAGCTCGAGCCGCTGGCCGACGCGCAGCTCATCCGGGCTCGCGAGAGCGTTGTGCCGCGCGAGCGCGTCGACCAGTTCCTTGGCGGCGCTGCCGTAATGAGCGGCGGCGATCGACGAGAGCGACTGTCCCTCGGCCACGTTCAGCTCCCACACGCGCCGCCCGTCCTCGACGGGGATCGCCGGCGGCTGGGGAGCGTCGAGCGAGGCTCCCTCGTCTTGGTCGCTGAGCTCCGCGATGCGCGGCTCGTGCTGGAAGTCCGCGACTTCGACCGAACTCTCGGGCTCCACGGCCTGACCGGACGGACGCCCGATCGTGACCACCGCCCAGCCCGCGGGAATCTCTCCGCTGGGGGTCTGGGCGAGCAGTCCGTTGGCGATGGCCTCGGCTCGCGCGCGCTCGGACTTCAGCGCCTCGACTTTGCGCGACTGCCACGCGGCAGCCGCGCCGAACGCGATCGCGAGAGCGAGGATCAGGACGAGCGAACGCACGGCGCGCTCAGACTAGCAGTCGCGCCCGACGCGCGCACCGTCAGCTCGCGGCGCCTTGCGGAGCGCGCGGCGCGTTGTTGGCCTTGGCCATCTCCGCCAGCTTGCGCTGGTGGCGCTCTTCGAACCACACGAACACAGGCGCCGCGACGTAGATGCTCGAGTAGGTTCCGACGAGCACGCCGAAGGTCAGCGCGAAGGCGAAGCCTTCGAGCGCGTTGCCGGTGCCGAAGTTGAAGACCAGGATCACCAGCGAGGCGAGGATCGTCGTGCCGGAGGTGATGATCGTGCGCGACAGCGTCTGGTTGACGGAGATGTCGCACACCTCGAGCAGGCTGGCCTTGCTCATGCGCGGCAGGTTCTCGCGGATGCGGTCGAACACGATGATCGTGTCGTTCAGCGAGTAGCCGAGGATCGTCAGGAACGCGGCGATCATCGTCAGGCTCATCTCGATGCGGATCCAGGGGATCCACACCAGGAACGCCACCGCCGCGAGCGTGAACAGCACGTCGTGCAAGTCAGCGACGAGCGCGCCCCAGCCGTAGCTGTACTCCGCGAAGCGCACGCGGATGTAGAGCAGGATCGCCAGCGACGAGAAGAACAGCGCGATCAAGGCCGAGTCGCGCAGCTCGCCGACCACCTGCGCGCCGACGATGCTGGTCTCGGGGATCGGCTCGGCGAGCTTGAGCGGACGACCGTTGGCGTCGCTGCGCTCGCCGTCGAATTGGGTGGCGATCGCGGTGCGCAGCGCATCGGCGGAGACGCTCAGCGGGGCGGAGCCCGTGACGAGCAACACGTCGTTGCGACCGTCGCGCGGCTGGACCTGCGGCGCCTGCAACCCGGCGGCTTCCAGGCCGCTCACGACGTCCGTGGTCGGGTGCTCGGCCTCGAAGTAGAGCGCGGCCGTGACCTGGTGCTGCGCGTCCTGCGCGCGGACGTCGAGCTCGATCGGTCCCTTCTGGATCACGTCGCCCAGCGCGGCGGCGATGTCCTGCGCGAAGCGCTGTTGCGCGTCGTCTCCGCCGCCCTCGCGCGCGCCCTTGAACGTGATGCGGAACTCGCGGGCGTTGCCCGCAGCGTCGCGCGAGCCCGGCAGGTCGACGACGTCCGCGTTGGCGAGTTCACCGCCGCCCGCGGAGATCTTCGCGCGCAGGGCC
This sequence comes from uncultured Planctomycetia bacterium, assembly GCA_938003765.1. Classification (GTDB taxonomy): domain Bacteria; phylum Planctomycetota; class UBA1135; order UBA1135; genus WYBT01. The sequence goes on along the minus strand of CALKYE010000016.1, from coordinate 2,086 downwards.
GCGATGGAGAGCGGCTCTTCCGTGCGCACCTTGGCCGTCGCGCCGCCGAGGAAGTCGATGCCGAGCTTCTTCTGGTCGTCCTCGAGGATGAAGCCGACGACTCCGAGCACCGTGACCGTCGCCGAGATGGTGAGCACGAGCTTGCGCACGCTCATGAACTTGAAGTCGGTGCGGCCGAGGATCTGGCGCATGTCCCAGCGCTCGACGCCCTTCTGCAGCTTCAGGTGCACCAGCGTGCGGAGCACCACCAGCGCCGAGAACATCGTGGCCACGATGCCGAGCGAGAGCGTCACCGCGAAGCCGCGGATCGTGCCCGTGCCGACGTTGTAGAGGATGATCGCGGTGATCAGCGTCGTGATGTTGCCGTCGACGATGGCCGACATCGCGTTGGCGAAGCCGTCCTTGGCCGCCTGGATGGGCTTGCGGCCCTTCTCCTGCTCTTCGCGGATGCGCTCGAAGATCAGGATGCTCGCGTCGACGGCCATACCGACCGTGAGCACGATGCCGCCGATGCCGGCCAGGGTCAGCGTGCCGTTGAGCACGACCATCGCGCCCATCATCAGCACGAGGTTCGAGAGCAGCGCCGCGCTGGCGAGCACGCCGAGCGAGCGGTAGTACCACATCAGGAACGCGATGATGATCCCGAGCACCGTGAGGCCCGCGAACACGTTCTTGCGCACGTAGTCGTCGCCGATCGAGGCGCCGACCACTTCGGCGGCTTCCAATTGCGGGCGCACCTTGAGCGAGCCCGAGCGCAGCACGCGGATCATCGAGTCGCGTTCGGCGAGGCCGAAGCGTCCTTCGATGTACGACGCGCCCCACAGGCCGCCGTTCACGGTCGGCGCGCTGATGACCTCGTCGTTGATGACGATCGCCATCTGCTGGTCGACGATGCTCTCGGTGAAGCGGCCGAACTGAATGCGCTTCGCCGCGGACATCTCGAAGCCGACCGCGGGGAAGCCCTTCGAGTCGCTGGTGGCGTTGACCTGCGCGAGGTCGCCGCCGGTGAAGGTCTGCGACTCCGACTTGGGCAGCACGCAGGGCACGTAGTTCGCGTCGCTGGCGCCGGGGAGCGCCATCCCCTTCGACGGGAAGAAGGCGATGCCGGGCGGAGGTCCGCCCTGCTCGCGCGGGAGCGCGTTGTAGAGCTTGATCGGCGCGCCGGCGTGCGCCGGGTCATCGAGCCACGTGCGCAGCGCGGTGCGAGCCGTGGTCTCGTCCGAGCCGGCGGCGCGGAAGTCCGCGTCGAGAGCCACCGCGTAGAAGCGCAGATCGCCGAGGTTCTCGACCGCCGCCTTGATCTCGTCGGAGGCGACCAGCGTGACGCGCGCGCCGGCGGTGTGCTCGGCCGGAGTCGTGCCGTTCTCGCCGCGCTTGAGGATCGTCAGGCGATTGCCATCGCGGCTCAGGTAGCGGATGTCCTCCGCGTCGACACGCACGACGGACTCGACGTTCTCGAAGCCCAGCAGCGAATTCTCGTCGCCGCTCAGTTCGAGCGGGGGCGTGCCCTCGGCGGGCAGCGGCGCGCTCAAGGTCGAGACCGCGGCCGCGCTGCCGCGGCGTGCGGCGCTGGGCACCGCCACTTCGATGCGATCGATCCCCAGGGGGCGGATCATCGCCTCCTTGGTGCCGTCCGGATCGAGGCGCTCGCGGATGATGTCGATCTGCTGCTGGAGGATCTGCGCCGGCGATTCGTCAGCTCCGATCGAGCGGTTGCGGCGCGCCTCCTCGAAGTCGAACTTGTAGACGCGGCGCTCGCCGCCCGCGATGTCCAGGCCCAGCGGGAACGGCGGGTTCCCGGTCAGCATGGGCTTGACGACCAAGAGCGCGATCGAGCCCAAGAGCAGAGCGACGATCAGCGCGACCTTGCGACCTACGTTTTCGACCATGAACGATCAGCTCACTTCTCGGGCGTGATGGACAGCGCCCGGCGAGTGCGAGGGGCGCGACCGTGGAACGCTGGGGCGGCCGCGCGTGGTCTGGGCCTCGCCCAGTGCGACCCGGCGGCCCGGGGATGAAAGCCTGGGGAGGAAAGGCTGGGGAAAACCGCTCGCGCGGCGATCAGGCCTGCGCCGGCGGCGCGTCG
>CALKYE010000015.1 GCA_938003765.1 uncultured Planctomycetia bacterium | reverse complement strand
GATGGGAATCGAACCCACGCTATCAGCTTGGAAGGCTGAAGTTCTACCATTGAACTACGCCCGCGGCTCGAGCAGCGAACGGCAGCGCGCAGCGCCGCCGAAGCGCAATCCACACCGCGCGATCCGCGCCCCTGCGGCGCACTCGCGACGGCGCACACGCGACGTCAGTGAGCGCGATGGTTGGTGGGGAGAGGCGGATTCGAACCGCCGAAGGTGAGAACCACCAGATTTACAGTCTGGCCCATTTGGCCGCTCTGGAACCTCCCCGGTGAACGAGCACCGCAGCGAACGCTGCATCGGCGCGTGGCGAACCGTCGGTGCGCCGAGCTCGCTGCGCCCGGGCGCAATCCGAAGCGCCGCCGAGCCCGAAGAGGGCCGTCGGACAGCGAACGGAGGCGTCAGAGCGCGTCGAGCGCCGAAGACGAGGCCCCGCAGCCACGCCTCACCTTTCGGCGAGTCGCACACTGGCAGGCCCCCGAGCCCCATCCTGACGTCCGGACACGCGCGCAGACGCGCGAAGCCCGAGTGTTCGATTGGGGGACGGCGAGCCGCGCCGCGGACGCGATTGGCGTCCGCGAGGAGCCCCATCCATGGATGCGCGGTTCGAACGCAGCCGCGCGAGGCGGCCGCTCCCGAGTCATCTACTTGGGTGTCGTGTTTCCAGGGAACAGCCCGGCCGAGGGCCGGGGAGCCCTCCTCACCCACTGCGCTCAAGGCGACCCTGGGTCGACGTTGGGCTCAGCGGAGAGAGGGACGCTGACGATTGCCGGCTGCCAGCGATCGTCGGGACGGGCTCTGCCCCACTCCGTGCGCGCGCCGAGCCGGAGCTCAGCGCGTTGCGCGCGGAGAAGCGTTGTGCATGCGTTCTTGAGAGAGCGACCGCGCGCCATCGGAGGCGCGCGCCGCGTGGAGCCAGCGATGGGACTCGAACCCGCAACCGCCTGATTACAAATCAGGTGCTCTGCCAATTGAGCTACGCTGGCGTGGCGCGCTGCGCCGCCGACGTGGCCCAGGCTGAGCCAGGGTTTGCGACCGGAGTCCCGCCGGGCGACGCGGGGAGCGGAGGATGATAGGGACGAGCGCCCCTGCGTCAAGGGGCCGCCCCAAATTCCGGCTCGCGCGGCAACCCAAGCCGCGCGCGCTCAGAGGCGCCGGAGGCCCTCGGCGTAGCGCTCGAACGACCCGCGCACCTGCTCCAGCGAGTCGCCGGCGAACTGCTCGAGGAACGCCTGCGCGAGCACGAGCGCCGCGACCGCCTCGCCGACCACGCTCGCGGCCGGCACGGACGTCACGTCGGAGCGCTGCCAGGTCGACTCGACCGCCGCGCCGCTGCCGAACTCGACCGTCGGAAGCCCGCGCCTCAGCGTCGAGATGGGCTTCATCGCCACCCGGGCGATGAGCGGCTCGCCCGTCGTCATGCCGCCCTCCAGCCCGCCGGCGCGGTTGGTGGCGCGTGCGAACCGACCCCAGCGGGCCCCGTCCGCCGCGGGAACGATCGCGTCGTGCACCTCCGACCCGGGGCGGCGCGCGGCCTCGAATCCCAGGCCGAACTCGACGCCCTTCATCGCGGGGATCGAGAGCAACGCAGCGCCGAGCCGCGAGGTCAGACGGTCGCTCGGGTTGGCGTATCCGCCGAGCCCAGGCGGCAGACCGAGCACGCGGAGCTCGAACACTCCCCCCAACGTGTCCCCCGCTTCCTTCGCGCGGTCGACGGCGGCCCGCCATGGCCCCTCGCGCTCGGGATCCAGCGCGTGGAAGTCGGACGCAGCTCGCAGCGTCGCGCGGCCCTCGCCGGCGGCCTCGAACGCATCCGCCCGGGCCGCGTCGCCGCCCAGCTCGACGACGTGCGCGAAGAGCTCGACGCCGAACGCCTCGAGCACCTGCCGCGCGGCGCTGCCGAGCGCGACTCGCATCGCGGTCTCACGCGCCGACGCGCGCTCCAGCACGGCGCGCGGATCCGGCGCGAGGTGCTTCTGGGCGCCCGCGAGGTCGGCGTGCCCAGGACGAGGACTCGGCGGAACGGGCAGGCGCTCGATCGTCGCGTCGCGGTTCTCGAGGCTCAGCGCGAGCGGCGAACCGAGCGTTCGTCCGGCGCGCAGCCCCGCGAGCACGTTCACACGATCGGATTCGATCCGCATGCGCCCGCCGCGGCCCCAGCCCTGCTGCCGACGCGCCAACTCGGCGTCGATGCGCTCGCTCGACAACTCCAGTCCAGACGGCAGGCCCTCGAGGATCCCGATCAGCGCGCGGCCGTGGGACTCGCCGGCGGTCGTCCAGCGCAGGTGGGTCACGGGACGGTGACGTCGAGCGCGGCGTCGCTCGCCTGGCGCACTCGCCGGACGTCAGCGGCGACGGCGGCCAGCGCCTGCTCGACGCGTCGCTGCAGTGAGTCGAACTCGAAGGGCTTGGCGAGCACGCCGACGATCTCGGGGATCCCGCTGAGTTCCGACGCCAACTGCGCGTCGAGGTAGCCCGACACGACGAGCGTCGGCGGCAACAGGCCTTCGCGCGAGAGCAGCGGGAGGAAATCGCGCCCGTTCGAGCGCCCCAGATCGATGTCCGAGAGCATCAGATCGGCCGGAGCGCGTTCGAGTTCCGCGCGCGCTTCCTCGAGCGTCCTCGCGCCGCGAACGCGGTACCCGCGCCGCGCGAGGAACATGCACAGCAGCTCAACGATGCGCGCATCGTTCTCAACCACGAGCAAGCTCGCGGCGGCGCCCTCCTGCCGCTGCACGTCGGGACTCGCGTCCATCGAATGGGAGCATACTTCCCGCGCGGTCGCGCTTCACGCGCCGCGCAACGCGCTCCAGGAACTGCTCGCTCCGGCCGCCCCCCGCCGGACTTCGCACGCTCGCAGGCGGCGCGGTCGACCGGTCCGCAAGCGCCCCCCCTGCCGCTGAACTCACTCCGTCATGCACGAGCGCACCTCCCGGCTCGGCGCTGAGCGCTCCCGGCGCTCACATCAGCTCCGGTCGCGCGCCACTCCTCCGCTCGGACAACCCTCGCGCCTCCGCGGCGGCGGCCCCGGGCCGGTTTCGGATCGGACGCCCGCTCCGCAACGGCGTTTCGACGTTCTCCACGACGCTTCGGAATTCGAGAACGGCGAGCGCGAGGGAGCGGATCGACGCACGCGCAGCCACTGAACTCCGGCAGCGCGCTCGCCCGACGCGCTCAAGGCGTCTCGCACCAGGTGATCTCGTCGAAGGGCACGGCGAGGTTCATGCTGCCGAGCTTCACCGTCACGCTGCGCTTGTCCCGCTCGACCTTCTTGATCGCGCAACGCTGTCGGTAGCGCGGGATGTAGACGAGCTGCCCCTTGTCGAGCCCGTCGAGGAACTGCTTGCGTCGGTCGGTGAGCGAGGCGCGAGAGAGCGCTTGCTCGACCTGTCCCAGCGCCGCGCGCATGGCGGCCGCGCGCTCGGCGGGAAGCTGCGCGAGCAACGCCTGCGCTTCTTCGAGCCCGCGCCGCGCGTCGCGGATGCGCTCCTCGAGCGCGCGCTGCGCCTCCGACTCGAGCAGCTCGCCCTTCTTGTCGAGCTCTCCGCGCCGCTGCTGCAGCTCCTGATCTTGCTTGCGCAACTCCTCGATGCGCGCCTCGGCGTCGCGCCGCAGTTGCTCGGTGTGCTCGGAGGCCCCGCGCAGCTTCTTCATCAGCTCGGCGGCGTCGCGGTCGCGCCGCACGAGCAGCTCCCGCGCGCGCACGACGATCTCGCGCGGCAATCCGCGCCGCTCGGCGATCGAGAGCGCGTTGGACTCGCCCGGCGTGCCGACGAGCAAGCGATAGCGTGGCCTCAGCGTCGCCGCGTCGAACTCCACGCTGGCGTTCTCCGCACGACGGTGCGCGAAGCAGAACTCCTTGAGCTTGCCGATGTGCGTCGTCGCCATGGTCGGGATGCGACGCTCGAGCAGGTGCTCGAGCAGCGCAGCGCCGAGCGCTCCGCCCTCGTCGGGATCGGTGCCGCCGCCCAGTTCGTCGAGCAGGCACAGCGTGCGATCCGTCGCGTGGATCAGGCCCGCTTGGATGCGCGCGAGGTGCGAAGCGAAGGTCGACAGGCTCTGGCGGATCTCCTGCTCGTCGCCGATGTCGGCCACGACCCCGTCGTAGAGCGGCACGCGACTGCCCTCGTCGCAGCAGATCGGCAGGCCCAGACGCATGCACCAGGCCGCGACGCCGACGGTCTTCAGCGCCAGCGTCTTGCCGCCGGTGTTCGGGCCGGTGATGACGAGGAGGTCGAACTCGCCGCCCAGGCGCACGTCGATCGGGATCACTTCGCCGAGCGCTCCGGAGCGCACCTGTTCGACGAGGAGCGGGTGGCGCGCGCCGCGCAGCACGAGACCGCGCTCGTGCGCTTTCGGCGCGTGGAACTCCCCCAGCATCGCCATGCGCGCGCCGTACTGAGCGCAGTAGCGCACGCTGACGAGCGCGATCTCGAACTTGGCGATGCGCTCGCTGGCTTCGGTCAACTGCTCCGCGTCCTCGAGGAACAGCCGCGTCAACTCCACCAGGATGCGCGCCTCTTCCGCGCGCGCGGCCTGCTCGAGCTCGACCAGCCGGTTGGACGACTCCACGGCCTCGCGCGGCTCGATGAACAGCGTCTCGCCGCTCTGCGAACGCTCGTGCACCACGCCGCCGATGCGCATGGTCGAGCGCGCCTTGAAGGCCACGACGCGTCGCCCGTTGCGCCGGTGCGTCTTGAAGTCGGCCAGGTGCGTGCGCAGCGCCGGATCGGCGAGCACCTTCGCGAGGATCTCCCCGATGCGCGCGTCGAGCGCGCGGGCTTCGCTGCGCAGCCGCGCCAAGCGCGGTGAAGCGTCGTCGCGCAGCTCACCGCGCTCGTCGACGGCGGACTCGACCGCCTTGCGCAAGCGCGTCAGCGACGGAAAGCCCACCGTGAGTTCGAACAGCGCCGGCGCGTCGAGGCGGCGCTCCTCGAGCCACTCGACGAGGCGTTCGCAGGCCTCGAGGAAGCTCGCGAGCGCGGCGAGCTCGTCGCGCTCCAACGGCCGACTGAAGCGCGTCACGCCCTCGCGCGCGGGCTCGAGGTCGCTGACGCCGGCAAGCCCGACGGCGTCGCCTGCTCGCGCCAGCAACGCGGCGTCGTTCGCACGCGCCAGCGCCTTCGCCGCTTCGCCGTCCTCGAGCGGCTGGAGATTGCGCAGCGCGCGCGCCCCCAGGCTCGTGTGCGCCAGCGCGACGAACTGCGCGCGCACGGCGTCGAGGTCGAGTCCGCTGACCGAGAAGCGCGCCGAGAGGCCCGGCGAGGCCGCGGGCGCGGCGGCTTTGGACTTGGCGCTCACCGCCGAAGTCCTCGCATCGGCCGCACTCGATCGATGTTCCCCGCTCGCGTCACAGACCTGTGAGTCTAGATCGCGCGGCTCACTCGCGCCTACGATGGCGTGCATGAGCACCTCGTCCAACGCGCCTTCCGACCGCTTCGAGACCCGCGCCATCCACGCCGGCCAGGAGCCCGATCCGAACAACGGCGCGATCATGACGCCGGTCTACTTCACCAGCACCTACAAGCAGGACGCTCCGGCGCAGCCGCGGCAGGGCTACGAGTACTCGCGCACGTCGAACCCGACCCGCACGGCGCTGCAGGACAACCTGGCCTCGCTCGAAGGCGGCGCGTGGGGCCTGTGCTTCTCCTCGGGACTGGCGGCCACGAACGCGCTGCTCGACCGGCTCGTCCCGGGCGACCACGTCGTCGCGGGTCACGACCTGTACGGCGGCACGTACCGCATCTTCAAGCGCGTCTTCGAGCGCTACGGCATCCGCTTCACCTTCGTCG
>CALKYE010000014.1 GCA_938003765.1 uncultured Planctomycetia bacterium | reverse complement strand
GCACCACGAACTCGGTCCAGGGGAACGAGAGGAAGCGCTGGCCGTAGAGGTCGATCACGCGGCCCGGCGTTCCGACCACGACCTGCGCGCCCGCCTTGAGCGCGTTGATCTGCGGAGGCATCGGCTCGCCGCCGACCACCAGCGCGGTCTTCACGCCGCGCGTTGCGCCTAGCTTCTCGAGCACGCCGCACACCTGCTGCGCGAGTTCGCGCGTCGGGCACAGCACCAGGCCCAGCACCGTCGCGCGGCCCGATTCGATCTTGCTCATCATCGGCGCGCCGAAGGCCAGCGTCTTGCCCGTGCCGGTCTCGGCCTTGGCGATCACGTCGCGCCCTTCGAGCACCGGGCCGATGGCGAGCTTCTGAACCGGCGTGGGCTTGGTGATGCCCATGCCTTCGATGGCGCGCTGCACTTCTTCCGCGAGCGGCCACTCGCGGAAGCTCTCGATCGCGGGGGCCTCCGTCGTCGGCTTGAGCGGTTCGGCGCGCGGGCCGGCCTTGGCGGCTGCGGAATTGGGGGAACCACTGCCGGGCTTGCGCCGGCCACGTCCTCGTCGATCGCTCAAAACTTCGTCTCTTCGTGCAGTAAAGCGCGCGGGGCTCGCGGACGGCGCCGCTCACTGCGGGGGCCCGCGCTTGGGGGCGCGATGGGGGAGAGCATACGCTTTCGCGCGCCATGAAGATTGCGACCTGGAACGTGAACTCGGTGCGCGCGCGCCTGCCGCGCGTGCTCGACTGGCTCGAGACCGCGCGGCCGGACGTGGTCGCGCTGCAGGAGATCAAGTGCCTCGACGAGCAGTTCCCGCGCGAGCCGATCGAGGAGCTGGGCTACAACGTCGAGACCTTCGGCCAGAAGACCTACAACGGCGTCGCGATCCTCTCCAAGTCGCGCATCGAAGACGTGCGGCGCGGAATGCCGGGCGAGGACGAGAACGCGCAGCGGCGCGTGATCGCAGCCCAAGTGGGCGACGTGCTCTTGATCAACGCCTACGTCGTCAACGGCGAAGCGGTCGGCAGTGAGAAGTTCGCCTACAAGCTCGAGTGGCTCGCGCGCCTCGCCGACTACGCGGCGAGTTTCGACATGCGCGAGAAGGTGGTCCTCACGGGCGACTTCAACATCACCTTCGACGACCGCGACGTGTACGACCCCGACGCGTGGCGCGAGAAGATCCTGTGCTCGAGCACCGAGCGCGCTGCGCTCGCGCGCGTGATGGCGCCGGGTCTCCACGACGCGTTCCGTAAGTTCACGCAGGACGGCGGCCACTACACCTGGTGGGACTTCCGCACGCGCGGCTTCGAGCGCAAGCAGGGCCTTCGCATCGATCACTTCCTGATGAGCCAGCCCGCTCTCGACGCGTGCACCGCGGTCGAGATCGACACGCTCGCGCGCGGCGGCGAGAAGCCCAGCGACCACGCGCCGGTGGTGGCGACTCTGCAGGGCTGAGCGTCGCCGTTGGAACGGATCGACGACCCGCCGCGGGTCGCGCGACTTCGACAATGCGCGAGTTCGATCTGGTTACCTCGGAGGCGGGGGGGGTAGCGACGCGCACGAGTCGTCATCAACCCCGGGAGTCTCAGAGCATGCTCTCTCGACCATTCGACGCGCTTCGCCAGCTCGCGCTTCACAGCTTCGCCACTGCCGCACTCGTCGCCTTGGGTGTCCCCGAGCCCTCGAATCCGCAGTGCTCAGCGACTCCTCCGCCTCCTCCGGTCATCAGCGCGGCGACGATCGCGGCGGCCAAGGACCTTGTGAAGCAGTGGACGTCGGCGACTCCCGAACAGGCAGCCAAGATCGACAGTATTCCCGTGGTGCAGGAGAAGGGCGCGGCGAAGGCTGCTGGAAAGCCATCCGATCTCGCCGAGGTGAAGTGGCCCTGGTTCGGTGGCCCCCGGATCATCCTCTACTGGCTCCCGACGTTGAGCGTCGCTGGACTGACGCCGGCGGACGCCGACTCCGACGCGGCGATTGCCGTGGTCGCGGTGATCCTGTGGCACGAGCTGTTTCACCTCACCGACGGAGAGACCGGAGGACTTGGTGGCCCCGGCGCTGGCGGTGTGCCTGCTGGCACTGACTGTAAGCACTTCGGCCTGCAGTGGTCCGGAGCCATGCGCGCGTGCGAGCAGGCTCAAGCGGCTGTGCCCGGCTCCCAGAAGCGAGCGGCGCTTTGCTCGCTGTTTCATGGTTCACTTCGACCTCTGAAGCACCACGCAGGACTGGTGCGCCAGTGCAAGTTCGACGGCCATCCGAACCCGTCACCGCCCGGCTCTGGCGGACCTCCAAGTTGGGGCTTCCCGAACGCTCCGTGGACTTCGTTGTGTGAGGCTTGCCCATGAACCTGCACACTCAGTCGGTTGTGCGACGCGCGAGGCCGAAGTGTGCTATCGCGCTGTTCGCTCTCACTTGCCTGGTTGCCAGCTCCTGCTCAGACCGAGGCGCTGGCGAGAGATTTGGGTTCATGGGGCCCAAGTTCGTTCACCACGCCCCTGGCTTTCGAGTCGGCGTCATCTACGACGGCGCCTCCCCCGGAGTCATGATCCTGCGCGTAGAGGAAGACCCTGTCTCCAAGCAGGAGTACTGGCAGGACTGGCAGGAGGGAACCTCGTTCGCTGTCTCGCTCGTCGAGCACCGCCACGCGGACGAGCTCTATGTCATGGGACCTGGTCGCAACGGCGAGCTGATCATCGAGCGCTGGGATGCCAGCGAGGTCCCAGGCGCTTTCGCGACGGCGCGGCCGAGCGCTGGGACGCCGATCGGAGTCGACGCCCCGACGGGCGACACAACGACCTACATCTCGGGCGGCGTGTTCGTCCCCCCGGTGCAGCGCGATCGTCCGACCTTCCGACGCGAGGAGATCTACCGCGGGACGCAGCTCGCGTCGCTGGTCAGCCTCGCCGTCGATCCCGAGGGGCGTTTCCTGCTCGCATTGGTCGGCTCGCCGCCCGCGCTTCTCCAGCTCCCACTTGGCGCGTCGAGTCCGACGGCAACCGTGGTTTGCACGGAGAGTCAGTTCTCGTGCCTGGACGAGCTCCGCTCGCTGTACACGATGGACCACGTCACGAAGGGGCGCATGTACATCTGCACGACCGGCGACGGCGAGCGGGACTGCATGCTCGTCGCGGAAGACAACGACAACGACGGGGTGATCGACCTGATCGAGCAACTGAACCAAGCGCAGTGGACGGCGCGCGGCTACGACGCCCAAGTCTGGGTGCGCGACTTCATCTACTGGCGCTGAAGCTCGAGCGCTCCTCAGGCGCCGCAGCGCGTTGCCTCACACCCGATCGCCGCGATCGGAGCGCGTGCGTCGCTCGCTCGGCGGCGTCGCGGCGTGCAGGTCGAGCGCGCGTTTGGCGCGCTCCTCGACCGACATGCACGAGAACAACAACCCCTGCATCGTGCGCTGAGGCGGCTGGAGCAGCAGCGCGAGGCTGTCGGCCTGTCGACCTATCGGCGCGTCACCAGCCGGTTCGACGAGTTCGAGCAAGCGCTGATCGCTCGCGCGCGGCGGCGAGAAGCCCAGCGACCACGCGCCGGTGGTGGCGACTCTGCAGGGCTGAGCGTCGCCGTCGACCGTTCACTCCACGCCTCGCGCGCGCGGTTCTGAGGCGAGAGTGAGACGGGTACGATCGCTCCGATGGGACTCGCAATCCTCCTCGCCTGGCTCGCGCCGTTTCTGTGCTCCGCCCCGTTTCCTCAGTCGACCGAGGCCGGGGCCACCTCCGCGGAGGAGTTCGTGCAGGAGCACGAGCGCCGGCTCGCATCGCACTCGTTCTTCTCGAAAGTGTTGATGGAGCGTGTCGACGCGCCGGCGCCGATCGCGCTCTACGTCCAGCGACCGCAGGTCGAGACGCCCGACTGGCGCGCCAAGCTGATCGAAGCGCACTTGCCGTGGTTCCAGGCGCTCGAGAGCGAGTTCCGCAAGACGATCGTCGAGCCGCTCGCGCTGCAGCGGCGCGCGGACATTCCGCTCAACGTCGTGTGCGTGCTCCAGAGCCACGGTGATTGGGTCAACTACGTCGAGGCCGTGAAGCTGACCGGCCACGTCGGCCCCGGGGCGTACTTCGAGCGGCGCGCGCGCTGGACCACGACCTTCCACGCGGGCGGCGACACGGCGCTCCTCAAGCGGCGCGCGGACATCCTGGCCGAGTTCACCCACGCGCTGCTGCACGCGCACTATCGCGCGGATGTGGGCGAGATCCGCCTCCCGTGGCTGATCGAAGGGCTGGGCGGCTACCTGACGAGCGGAACCGGGGTCGTTCCGCAGTCCCTCACGACGCGCGCGCCGCGCAAGAGCGCGTTGAACGCCATCGTCGGCCTCGTGCACGACGCCAAGCTGCGCGACGTCTACCTCATGCCGGTCGCCGAGCTCGTCGCCGCGGCGGACCTCAGTCAGATCTGGACCCGGCTGCACCGTCGCGCGGAGGGCGCGAAGCTCGCCTTCGACAATGGGCGCGTGTGGAGCGCGTGGCGCGGCGAGTGCGAGCTGTGGATGCACTACCTGCTCGACGCCGCGGGACCGGCGCGGCGCAAGAGCATGCTCGACTACCTGGGCTACGCGCTCAGCGGTCAGGCCGTCGCGGATACGTTCGCCAAGTCGTTCAAGGACATCGACCTCGCCGCGCTCGACCGGGAGTTCTACGCCTGGGTGCTGCGCGAGCACGCCAAGCTGACGCCGGGAGCGCCCGTCGACGTCGCGGTGGTCGAGCAGTTGTTCAAGAAGCCCGCTGCGGCGCCGGTGGGCGGCGCACCCAACGCGCAGCCGGACGCGTCGACCGACGTCTCGGGCGACGCCTCGAGCGACCCCTTCGCCGCGCTCGCGCCTTCGCGCGACGATCTCGTCGCGACCCACGGCGTGTTGCTCCAACGCGCCCGGCGCGGCGAGTTGCGCGCGGCGCGCGAGCAGCTCGAGCTGCTCCTCGAGCGCGCGCGCGGCTCGGCGATCGAGCGACGCGTCCAGCGTGACGCCGAGCGCGTTGCGGCGCTGATCGAGCTGCGCGACGCCCATTTCGCTGCTCTGGTCGCGAGCGGCGCGAAGGTGAGCTGGTCGATCGGCGACGCCAAGCTCGTGGCGCGTGTCACGCGCTTTGCGGACGAGACGATCACCTTCGACGCCAACCGCCTGGGCCTCGAATCGCTGCCGGTGACGCAGGTCGCGGCGAGCGAGTGGCTCGGCGGCCTCTCCAAGGAACTGGCCGGCGGTCCGAGCGGTTGGGCGCGCCACTTCCAGAGCGTGCTCGACAGCGATGAGCGAGCGCTGCGCCGACTCGACAAGCGCGATCCCAAGCAGTCGGACCTGCGCGACGACTTCGAGACCTGGTATCCCGGTGTGCTCCGGCTCGGCGAAGCAGCGCTGCGGATGCAGGCGCTTGCCGACGGCGGCGCGCCCAAGGACGAGGCCTCAGCTCGAGCGTGCATCGACGCGGTCACTGCGATGCAGAAGGACTTCGGCGACCTCGAGCTCGTCAGCTCTCGCAGCGAGTCGCTGCGCGCGATCGTCGGGCTCGCGAGCGAGCTGACCTTCTCGACGCCTGCGGCCCTCGCGACGCTGGCGGGAAACGTGGAGGCCTTGGCGGACGGCCGCGTGCGCTGGCGCATGGACTTCTCCGACGCGTCGCACGGAGCGATGTTCGAGGAGCAGCCCAACGTGCTGGCCGAGTACCGCAGCACGCTGGGCGACATCGAGTCGGTCGCGGCCGCCAGCGCCGAAGTTGTCCGCGGCCACTGGGTGCTGCGCGGATCCTCGGTGTGGAAGCTCCCGTTGGCGTTCCGCGGTCCGATCACCGTGCGCGCGCAGGTGCGCCTCGGCGAGGACGATCTCGAAGGCATCGCCGGTTTCCTGCTGCTCGCCGGGCATCGCGGAGACGGCGTGTATGTCGCCGGAAGTCTCTCGGGCAGCGTTCTCGCCTACGACGTCGAGAACAACCTCTCGCTCAGCGACTGGAAGTCGCGCGGGTTCATCGTGGGCGCGAAGTACGCGCTCGAGCTCGCGATCGACCGCGAGCACATCCGCGGCCTCGTCAACGGCGAACAGCGCGCGCAGCTCCCCGCGAGCGGACTGGGCGACGGACACGTGCTCGTCCTGCTCCACTCGCCGATGCGCTGCGAATTCGACAGCTTCGAAGTCGAAGCGGGCGTCGACGAGCCCAGCGCGCGCGCGCTGTGGCGGGCGCATCAGTTGCGCGCGGCCGGGCTGTGAACGTCCCTCGCGGCGCTCAGGCTCGTCCGCCGCGCTGAGTCGGCGGCGTCGAGGCGTGCAGCTCGAGCACGCGCCTGGCGCGCTCCTCGACCGACATGCACGAGAACAAGTCCTGCATCGTGCGCTGCGGCGGCTGCAGCAGCAGCGCGAGGATGTCGGCCAGTTGACCCACGGGAGCGTCGCCCGCGAGTTGGACGCGCTCGGGCGAGCGCTGGTCGATGGCGCGCGACAGCGAGCGGCGCAGCGTGGGCTCGTCGCTGTCGGGAGCGGGGCGCTCGCGCAGAGGGATCGCCTCGACCTTGCGGTACAGCCGGTCGCTCGGAGTCTCGCGGATCAGCACGCGCGCGAGGCCGACCAGCATGATCAGGAAGCGTCCGTCGGGCAGGCGCTCGTGGCGCATGATCTCGCCCAGGCCGGCGATGTGGTGCACCGGCGGCGCGCCCGCGAGCTGATCGTGGTGCCCTTCGAGCACCGCGCCCATCACGATGCGCCCCGGCCCGTCGAGCGAGTCCTCGATCATCTGCCGGTAGCGCGGCTCGAAGATGTGCAGCGGCATGGTCATGCCGGGGAACAGGAACACGTTCGGCAGCGGGAACAGCGGCGCGATCGCGCCCGGCGGCTGCGCGTCGCGTTCCTGCGGCAGGCCGTCGCACGGCTGCATCAGGCGCTGGCTCCGCCGACGAGGCGTTGCTCGAGCACGCTGACGACCGGCCGCAATTCGCGCGCATCGGCGCCGAGCCCCAACTCGACGAACGCGCGCTGCAGGTTGCGCAAGTGCCGCAGCCACAGCGCGGCCTCGCTCGCGTCGTCGAACCAGTGGGGTTGGAAGGGCAGGCCGTGGTCGGCGAGGTAGCCCAGGCAATCGCGCTCGTTCAAGCGCTTGCCGCCGTTGAAGGGGTCGCACAGCACGCCGCGGTCGCCGTCGTAGATGCGCAGCATCACGTGGCCGGGCAGCGCGATGGCGGCGGCGCGAATCGAAGCGCGGCGCGCGACGCAGATGTACAGCGCCGTCAGCGTGAGCGGCATGCCGCGGCGGCGGGTGAGCGCGGTGTGCAGGTAGACGTTGTGCGGGTGGTGGTAGTCGTCGCGATCGCCGTCGAGGCGCAACTCGCCCGCGAGGTAGTCGATCAGCACGTCCGAGGCGCGCGCGCGCGACTTGCCGCGCTCGAGGCGCTGGAGCACTTCGGCGGCGCACGCGTCGAGCGCGAGCTGGAACGGGCGCACGTCGAGATCCGGCGTCTCGAATCGGCTCATCAGCCACAATCCGCTCTCCAGCGCGATGCGCGGGCGCAGCGCGAGGCGGAGCATGCGCCGGGCCACGGCCGCGCGAGAGCGGCGGAGCAATAGCCCGCGCGCAGCGCTTCGAACGCGGGCGTCTTCGCTGCGCGCCGCGCGCTCGAGCCACGGAATCGCAGCTCGGCCCCTGGATTCCAGAGCGCGCCGCACCTCGCGGCGGACCACTGGCGATTCGTCGCCGAGCAGCGCGAGCAGCGGGTCGGCGTGGACCTCGCGACCGGCGGCCGACGGCGCGGCCGCGGCGTCGGTGTCGCGCGGGGGACGTGCGGAGCTTTCCACGGTGAGCGCTCGAGGGCGAGTATCGCTCACGACGGCGCCGCTCGGAAGCGTTGGAGCCGAAGAGATCTCGCGCGAGCGGCGCGCTCGGTTGCGAGCCCGTGGAGAGGCTCCTATTCTCTCTGCCCCCAAAGTGCGGCGCAGCGCGGATCTGCGACGCGCTCTCTCCGCCTCCCCAACGCCGAACCCGTCCTCTGGAGCGCCCGTGACGCGCGCAACTCGACCCGCCGGAACCCAAGTGGTGATCACCCACGCCCGGCGCACGCCCATCGGCAAGTTCATGGGCGGTCTGAGCGAGCTGTCGTCCGCGGATCTGGGCGTCGAGGCGGTCAAGGCGGTGCTGGCCCAGTCGGGGCTCGACCCCGCGCGCGTCGGCGAGGTGATCGTCGGCAACGGTCGCCAGGCGGGCGGCGGGCCGAACGTCGGACGGCAGATCTCGGTGCGTTCCGGCGTGCCGGTCGAGACACCCGCGTGGACCGTGAACATGGCCTGCGGTTCGGGCCTCAAGGCGCTGCTGCTCGTCGCCGACTCGATCCGCGCCGGCCGCTGCGACGTCGCGATCGCGGCGGGCACGGAGAGCATGAGCCGACTGCCCTTCATGCTGCCCGACTTCCGCAAGGGCTACCGGCTCGGGCACCAGCCGGTCGTCGACGGCATGTACAAGGACGGCTTCGTCTGTCCGCTGTCGAACATGGTCATGGGCGAGACGGCGGAGAAGCTCGCCAAGGAGCTGGGCATCTCGCGCGCCGAGCAGGACCAGTTCGCGCTCGACAGCCAGCTCAAGTCGCAGCGCGCGCGCGCCGCCGGCGCCTTCGACGCGGAGATCGCGGCCGTCGAGATCGCGGGCAAGAAGGGTCCGGTGCGCATCGAGCGCGACGAGCACCCGCGCGACAACGCGACGATCGCCGACATGGCCAAGCTGCCGCCGGTGTTCGACGCGAAGAACGGCTCGGTCACGGCCGGCAACGCGAGCGGCATCACCGATGGCGCCGCGGCGCTGCTGGTGATGAGCGCGGAGAAGGCGCGCGAGCTGGGCTATGAGCCGCTGGCGACGCTCGGACATGCGACCGAGGCGGGCGTGCGCCCCGAAGTGATGGGCGTGGGGCCCGTGCCGGCCGTGCGCAAGCTCGTCGAGCGCAACGGACTCTCGCTGCGCGACTACGACCTGGTCGAACTCAACGAAGCCTTCGCCGCGCAGGTCCTGGCCTGCCACCGCGAGCTCGACTTCGACCTCGAGCGACTCAACGTCAACGGCGGCGCGATCAGCCTGGGGCACCCGATCGGGGCCACCGGCGTGCGCATCGTCGTGACGCTGCTGCATGAGATGAAGCGCCGCAACGCGCGCCACGGACTCGCCACGCTGTGCATCAGCGGCGGTCTGGGGCTCGCAGCGGCGTTCGAACGAACCTGAACCCTCGAAGCGAGACACGGACAAACATGGCGATCAAGAAGGTGGGCGTCGTCGGCTGCGGGCTGATGGGCCATGGCATCGTGCAGGTGGCGGCGCAGGGCGGGTTCCAGGTCGTCGCGCTGGAAGCCGACCAGAAGTTCCTCGACAGCGGCCTCGCGCGCATCGACAAGAGCCTCGCGAAGCTGGCCGAGAAGTCCGCGGAGAAGGCCGTCAAGGAAGGCAAGGCCAGCGCGGAAGACGCCAAGGCCAAGGCGACGGCCGACGCTGCGGCGACGCGCGCGCGCATCACGGGCTCGACGAACAAGGCCGACCTCGCCGACTGCGATCTGGTGATCGAGGCGATCGTCGAGAACCTCGACGTCAAGAAGGCGCTGTTCGCCGAGCTGGGCAAGCTGTGCAAGCCCGCGACGATCTTCGCCTCGAACACGAGCTCGTTCCCGATCGGCGAGATGGGCGACGCCAGCGGCCGCCCGCAGCGCATGGTTGGCCTGCACTTCTTCAACCCCGTGCAGCTCATGAAGCTGGTCGAGGTGGTGCGCACGCCCAAGACCGCCGACGACGTGTTCGCCGACGCCATGGCCTTCGGCAAGGCCTGCGGCAAGGCGCCGGTCGCCTGCAAGGACACGCCGGGCTTCGTCGTCAACCGCCTGCTCGTGCCGTACATGGTCGAGGCGATGAAGATGCTCGAGCGCGGCGACGCCAGCGCCGAGGACATCGACACGGCGATGAAGTTCGGCTGCGGCTACCCGATGGGGCCGATCGAGCTGACCGACTACGTCGGCCTCGACACCACGCTGTTCATCGTCGAGGGCTGGACCAAGCGCTACCCGAACGATCCTTCGTTCCACGTGCCGGCGCTGCTCAAGAAGAAGGTCGATGAGAAGAAGCTCGGCCGCAAGAGCGGCGAGGGCTTCTACAAGTGGGAAGGAGACAAGCGCGTATGAAGCTCGCGAGTCTTTTGCTGGCGGCGCTCGCCGGCGATGTGAAGGTCGAATGGCGCGCTCCTGCGGCGCTGCTGCAAGGCGAGTCGTTCAAGGCCGAGATCGCCATTCAGGCGCCCGAAGGCGGCGCGAAGGTCGCGAGCTGGATGGTCACGCCGGCCGCCTTCGAGGTCGACGGCAAGCCGCTGGGCGAGCGCACGGGCGCCGACATCGATCTGCCGTCCGGCTTCACGCTGGTCGGCGAGGTCGACCTCACGGCGCACCTCAAGGCGAGCAAGGGCTTCAAGCTCACGCACGCCTCGGGGCAAGGCGGCGCGACCGACGTGCGCTTGCTCACGCCGGCGCCGGCGGGCCTGAACTTCATGGACGAGAACGCGATGCCCGTCGCGGAGCTCGCGAACTACCAGGTGCTGCTGCGCACCAATCAAGGCGACATCCTGCTCGAGATGTGGCCCGAGGTCGCGCCCAAGCACGTGCGCAACTACCTCGACCTCGTGTCGGTGAAGTTCTACGACGGGCTGCTGTTCCACCGCGTGATCCCGGGCTTCATGATCCAGGGCGGGGACCCGACGGGCACCGGCGGCGGCGACGGTCCGCGCAAGCTGCCCGGCGAGTTCACCAAGATCACGATCAAGAGCCTGGGCGACTCGGGCTCGACCGAATACAAGGTCGGCGAGGTGCACGGCTACGACGTGGCGGCCAAGCTCATGCAGCTCAACGGCCGCTTGCAGGAGCAGGGCAAGCGCCCGATCGAGTACCGCGGCGAGCGCTCGCACACTCCGGGTGTGCTCTCGGCCGCGCGCACCGCGGATCCCAACTCGGCTTCGTGCCAGTTCTTCATCATGCACGGCGACGCGTGGGCCCTGGACGGCCAGTACAGCGCCTTCGGCAAGACGGTCTACGGCCTCGAGGTCGTCGACCGCATCGTCAACGCGAAGCGCGACCGGCGTGACAAGCCGAGCGAGCCGCAGCGCATCGAGCGCGCCATCGTGTTGAAGGCCAGCAAGTAGTCCAGAGCGCCGACGCGCCCCCCAACCACCAGCGAGGAAACCATGACCGAAACCAAGCACGCGCTCACGGGCGTCACCGCGACGCTCGACACCACCGCCGGCTCGATGAAGCTCGAGTTCTTCCCCGACAAGGCCCCCGGCCACGTCGAGAACTTCGTCAAGCTCGCCGAGAAGGGCTTCTACAACGGCACCGTGTTCCACCGCACGATCCCCGGATTCATGATCCAGGGCGGTTGCCCCGAAGGCAGCGGGATGGGCGGACCCGGCTACAAGATCAAGGCCGAGTTCAACGACACCAAGCACGTGCGCGGGATCCTGTCGATGGCGCGCTCGAGCGACCCCAACTCGGCCGGCTCGCAGTTCTTCATCTGCCACGGCGACGCGAGCTTCCTCGACAAGCAGTACACGGCCTTCGGGAAGCTGGTCGAGGGCGACGACACGCTCGACAAGATCGCCAAGGCGCCGACCGTGCGCGGCGGCGAGAACTCCAAGCCGGTGAAGCCGGTCACGATCAACAAGGTCACCATCCAACGCCCGGCGGCGAAGTAGAGGCGCGCGTCATGAGCGATACGGCAACGCAAACGGGCTTCGAGAACCTCACCGTCGAGCGCGAGCTCGGCGGGCGCGCGGCGATCGTCACGGTCAACCGGCCCAAGGTGATGAATGCGCTCAACGCGCAGACCTTGCGCGAGATGGCGCAGTGCTTCGATCAACTGCGCGACGACAAGTCGGTCGGCGCGGTGGTGATCACCGGCGCGGGCGAGAAGGCCTTCATCGCCGGCGCGGACATCAACGAGCTCGCCAAGATGAAGGCGCTCGAAGCCAAGGACGTGGCCTACTTCGGCCAGCAGGTCTTCGCCCGGCTCGAGCGCATGGGCAAGCCGACCGTCGCGATGATCAACGGCTTCGCGCTCGGCGGCGGCTGCGAGCTGGCGCTCGCCTGCTCGCTGCGCACGGCGGCCAAGACCGCGCGCCTGGGCCTGCCCGAGGTTTCGCTCGGCATCATCCCCGGCTACGGCGGCACGCAGCGCCTCGCTCGCGTCGCCGGCCCCGGCGTCGCGCGCGAGTGGGTGCTCACCGGCGACATGTTCGGCGCCGAGGAAGCTTGGCGCGTGGGAGTGATCAACCGGTTGTTCGAAGCGGTTGAGTTGCGCGCTGGCACGCTCAAGATGGTCGAGACGATCCTCTCGCGCGGCCCGGTCGCGGTGCGCCTGGCGCTCGAGACCATCGCGCGCGGCCTCAACATGAGCCAGCAGGAGGGCGAGGTGATTGAGACCGACATGTTCGGCCTGGCCTCGACCACCGAAGACATGCGCGAAGGCATGAACGCCTTCCTCGAGAAGCGCAAGCCCAACTTCCAGGGCAAGTAGATCCGATCCTCCGCCCGCCGCGGTCGTGCAGGGCCGCGGCGCGCTTTTTTTGTCGCGCCTTTTCCACGCTTTTCGCGCGCGCTCCGCGGCGCTCGAATCGAGCTGTGGGGTTACGATTTCCGTCTTCTAGGGCCTGCACGCAAGTCTCCGCGAGCGCTCCGCTCCGGACGCGGGCGTGGCCCGTCCGCTAGCCATTCCATGACCAAGACCATCGTTCTCGTCGGCGGCGCGCGCACTCCCATGTGCGAGTACGTCGGAACCCCGGGCTACGGCAAGTTCAAGGACGTCAGCGCCATCGACCTCGCGGCGCACGCGGCCAAGCACGCGCTCGAGCGCGCTGGCGTGAGCGCCGACAGCGTCGACCACGTCGTGATCGGCAACGCGCTGCAGACCAGCGCGGACGCGATCTACGGCGCGCGTCACGTCGGCCTCAAGGCGGGCGTGCCCCAGGCGGCCGGCGGCCTGACGCTCAATCGCCTGTGCGGCTCCGGCATCCAGGCGGTCGTCAGCGCCGCGCAGATGCTGATGCTCGGCGAGTCGCAGATGGCGGTCGCGGGCGGCATGGAGAACATGTCGCAGGCCCCGTTCTGCGTGTACGGCACGCGCTCCGGCGTTCCGTTCGGCGTGCAGCCGGTGATGGTCGACATGCTGTTCGGCAGCCTGAAGGACCCGCTCGCGGACCTGTTCATGGCGCAGACGGCGGAGAACCTCGCCCGACGCCTGGGCATCTCGCGCGAGGAGCAGGATCAGTACGCGCTGCGCAGCCACCAGCTCGGCGCCGCGGCCGTCAAGGAAGGTCGCTTCGCCCAGGAGATCGCTCCCGTGGTGGTGAAGGGCCGCAAGGGTGATGAGTCGATCACGACCGACGACCACATCAAGCCCGACACGAGCCTCGAGGCGCTGTCCAAGCTGCGCGCGGCCTTCGGCAAGGACGGAACGGTGACCGCCGGCAACGCCAGCGGCATCGTCGACGGCGCCGCGGCGCTCGTCGTGACGAGCGCGGAGCGCGCGCAGGCCGACAAGCTCGACGTGTGGGGCGAGATCGTGGCCTGGGGCATCGTCGGCTGCGATCCGCGCGAGATGGGCATCGGCCCCGTGCCCGCGATCCGCCAGTGCCTCGAGCGCGCCAAGGTCAAGCTCGGCGACGTCGACCGCGTCGAGATCAACGAAGCCTTCTCGGCGCAGTACCTCGCCTGCGAGAAGGAACTGGGCCTCGAGCGCGAGCGCTGCAACGTCAACGGCGGCGCGATCAGCCTCGGCCACCCGCTCGGCGCCACGGGCGCGCGTCTGATCCTGACGCTGATGTACGAGCTGCGCCGCGCGAACAAGCGCTACGGGATCGCGTCGGCCTGCATCGGCGGTGGTCAGGGCATCGCGATGCTGATCAAGAACCCGAGGGCCTGAGCGTGGCCAATCCGCTGATCCACACGCGGCCCGACGGGCGGCGAGTCGTGCGCCTGTCGAAGGCGGGGCGCGTGCTCTACCTGTTCAAAGACGTCGAGCAGATCCGCGCGCAACTGCGCGGCGAGACGACGTTCAAGATGAGCGCGGTCGACCCGGCCACGCTGCTCGACGACATCAACACCGACGTGATGACGCCGGCCTGGGTGTGCTTCCGCCACAAGCCCGAGGACATCGCGCTCGACGCCTACGCGGGCCTGATGGACGCGTCGAACCAGCGTGTGTTCGGCTCGCGCGCGCTGTTCGACGGCGGCTTCGAGGTGATCGTCAGCGGCCAGCGCAAGGGCACCGGCTCGTCGCGCGAGACCGCGCCGCAGGCCGAGAAGTGGTCGGGCATCGGCCTCGTGATCGCGCACTCGTTCGCGCCGATCCACCTGCGCAACAACATCAACCTCGGCCAGTTGATGGGGGACTACGACCAGCTCCGTCGGCTCGAGGCGGGCGAGGAGATTCCGCTCGAGGAGTTCACCTCGAAGTACGACGCGGTCACGCGCGCGATCCTCGAGAACGGCGGTCTGTTCGAGTTCGGCGCGAAGTACGCGCGCGGCGAGATCAAGGTCGCGCCGCCTCCGACGCCGAAGCGGCCGATGACGATGGCCGAGAAGATCATCGCCAGCCACCTCGTGGGCGGGGATGCGAAGAGCTGCGTGCAGCCGCACGACGCCTGCCTCGTGAACGTCGACGGCGGCTACAGCCACGAGTTCACCACGGCGCAGGTGCACCACTTCCTCCAGCAGGAGTACGGCGCGAACTACGCGGTCGTGAACCCGGCCAAGTTCGCGGTGTTCGAGGACCACCTGCTGTACGCGACCGGCGTCGCGCGCATGAAGCCCTTCGAGGCGCAGATCCAGACGCTGCGCGATCTGCAGCGCGAGTTCCAACGCCACACTGGCGTGCGCGACTACTCGGCCAAGGACGGCGTCAGCCCCGGCATCTGCCACCAGGTCGCGCGCGAGCACTTCGTCGACCCCGGCGACTTCATCCAGGCCACCGACAGCCACACCTGCATGGGCGGCGGCAACAACGCGCTCACCTGGGGCGTCGGCGCCACCGAGTACGCGGGCCTGATCTACGCGGGCTTCACCTTCGTCAAGGTGCCCGAGTCGATCCGCTTCGAGCTGGTCGGCAAGTTGAGCGAAGGCTGCACGGCCAAGGACGTGATCCTGCACATCCTCGCCACCTTCGCGGTGCGCGAGGACACGCTCGATCGCGTGATGGAGTTCGGCGGGCCGGGCCTCGCGACGCTGTCGATGGACGAGCGCGCGACGCTGTGCAACATGGCCACCGAGTGCTCGGCGCGCTCCGGCATCTGCGAGGCCGACGAGCTGGCGCTCGAGTGGCTCGCCGCGCGTCGACCGAACCTCTCGCGCGAGCAGCTCCGCGCGCGCTTCGTCGCGCCGGACAAGGGCGCGCACTACCACGGCGGCGTGCACCCGCTCGACCTGTCGAGCATCCGCCCGATGGTCGCCAAGCCCTCGGATCCGACCTACGGCGCCGACGTCAGCGCGCTCGGCGAGGTCAAGATCGACATCGCCTACGCGGGCTCCTGCACCGCCGGCAAGGAGCACGACGTCGACATGTACGCGCAGGTGCTGCGCGAGGCGCTCGACGCCGGGCTCAAGGTCGCTCCGGGGGTGCGCATGTACCTCCAGTTCGGCAGCGAGGGCGTCCGAGACTACGCCAAGGCGCGCGGCTACCTCGAGCTGTTCGAGCGGGCTGGCGTCGACGTGATCAACCCCGGTTGCGGCGCGTGCATCGGCTGCGGCCCCGGTGTGTCCTCCTCCACCGAGCAGGTCACCGTCAGCGCCATCAACCGCAACTTCACGGGCCGCAGCGGTCCCGGGAAGCTCTACCTCGCCTCACCGCTCACCGTGGCCGCGAGCGCCGTTCGCGGCAGCATCGCGAGCTTCACCCCAGGAATGTTCCGCACCGCCGCGGCGCGCGGCTAGCTCCGTCCCACGAGGAGTTCCCCACCATGACTGAGCACGACATCGCAGTGATCGCCGGCGACGGCATCGGCCCTGAAGTCACGCGCGAGGCGCTGAAGGTCCTCGACGCGACCGCCGAGGTCTTCGGCTTCCGCACGCGCCGCACCGAGTACCCCTTCGGCACGGACCACTACCTCGCCACGAAGGAGATCTTCCCCGACGCGGCCTTCAGCGAGGTGAAGCAGAAGAACGCGATCTTCCTGGGCGCGATCGGCGACCCGCGCGTGCCGGTGGGGTTGATCGAGTACGGGATCATCGCGCGCATGCGCTTCGACCTCGACCTGTACGTCAACCTGCGTCCGGTCAAGCTCTACGACGAAGCCTTCTGTCCGCTCAAGGACAAGAAGTGCTCCGACGTCGACATGGTCATCATTCGCGAGAACACCGAGGACGCCTACACCGGCAGCCACGGCTTCACGCACAAGGGCCACGCCAACGAAGTTGCGGTGCAGACGATGGTCTACACGCGCGGCGGCGTCGAGCGCGTGATCCGCTACGGCTTCGAGCTCGCCCGCACGCGCGCGCGCAAGCAGCTCACCTTGATCGACAAGGCCAACGCCGTGCGCGCGCAGGACCTGTGGACGCGCACCTTCGCCGACGTCGCGAAGGAATACCCCGACATCAAGACCGACCACGCTTACATCGACGCGGCGTGCATGTGGATGGTCAAGAACCCCGAGTGGTTCGACGTCGCGGTCACGACCAACCTGTTCGGCGACATCATCACGGACCTCGGCGCGATGATCCAAGGCGGCATGGGCATCGCCGCTTCGGGCAACCTGCACCCGGGCTCGGTGTCGCTGTTCGAGCCGATCCACGGTTCGGCGCCCAAGCACGCGGGCAAGAACGTGTCGTCGCCGGTCGCGGCCGTGATGGCGGTCTCGATGATGCTCGACTACCTGGGCGAGAAGCAGGCCTCGGTCGCGGTCGAGAACTGCGTGGCCGACCTGTTGCGCTCCAAGCGCATCAAGGGCGTTCACACCGGCGCGCACCCGACCAACGAGGTCGGCGACCTGATCTGCTCGGAGATCAAGGCGCGGGCTGCGGCCGCCGTCTGATCAGCGCGAACGGCGCCGCCTGCAGCAGGACCAGCGCAGGCGTCGCCGTCAGGTAGAAGCGCTCCCAGTCGAGTGGGAGCCACAGGATCGTCCCGGCGACGAACAGGAGCGCGAAGACGAGTGCGATCTGCGCCCGTTCGTCGCGCTGGATGCTGCGCAGCGCGAGCCATCCGAGCCCCGCGAGCGCCAGCACGCCGCTGAACGCCCCCAGCGCGAAGTTCCACTTCGGCAACGAGCCCGCGAACAGCGCGATGCGCTCAGGCAGCGTGCGCGCGACGGCCACGCCCGTGCGCGGCGCGTGCTCGTCCTGGAAGAACGCCATCAAGGTGTCCCAGCGCGCGAGGATGTCGCGCACGCCGTCGATCGGACCGCTCCACAACCGCGGGTTGAGCGCGACGAAGATCGCCATCGAGAGCAGCGCGGCGACTCCGAGCGCCAGCGCGGCGCGCCGGAGCTGCGTGCGTTCGCGCAGCACCGCGAGCGCGCACCACGCGGCGGTGGCGACGCACAACAGGCCCCCGTTGAGTTTGCTCGCGACGCTCAGCCCGCACGCCGCTCCCAGCGCGACGCCCCAGGCGAGCGACGGCCGCGGCCAGCGCAGCGCGATCCACAGGCCCGCGAGGCACGCCGGCAGCATGAAGTAGTCGGTGCGGATGTAGTTCGAGGTCGACTGCACGAGCGGTGTCGCGAACCACAGCGCGAAGCTCGCCGCGCCGGCGATCCAGCCCGGCCAGCCCGGATGGAGTTCGCGCGCGCACAGCACGAGCAGGGTCGCGGTCAGCGCGCACAGCACGATCACGACGCGGCGCGCGAGCGGCTCCGCCGGGGCGAGTTCGAGCCACGCCTCGCGCTGCTTCTGCGCGCCGGCCGGCCGGTAGAAGATCTGGAACGAGTAGGGCGAGGCCGAGCGATGTCCCGCGGCGTGCAGCACCGCGCCCCACACCAGCTTGGGCAGGCACGGGTTCATGTAGCCGAACGTCGTGCGCTGCACGCCCTGCTTCCACTCGTTCTCCGAGCGCTCCGCCGGCGGATCGAGCTCGGCGCCGGCCGGCGGCTCGCCCAGCGCGAACTGGCGCCAGTGGAGGATCGAGATCGCGATCCACTCCGGTTCGTCGCTGGCGAGTCGACCCTCGTGCCTGCGCTCGCGCGTCGCGAACGAGGCCCACAGGGCCAGCGCGAGCACGCACGCCGCGAGCGCCAGCTCCTTCAGCACCAGGCGTCGTCGATCCGTCACGGGGCGGGAGTGTAGCCCTGTCGCTCGCGCGCACGCGTACACTTGGGCGCCGATGTCGATTCCGCGCCTGGTCTGCGTCCTCGTCGCGTTCGCGCTCGCCGCCTGCAGCGACGCGAAGCGCCCGCCGAACCTGTTGATCGTGCTGCTCGACACGACCCGCGCCGATCACCTCTCGTGCTACGGCTACGCCAAACGCACGACGCCCACGATCGACGCGCTCGCCGCGCGCGGAGCACGCTTCGACTCGATCTGGTCGCAGTCCTCGCTCACGCCCGTCTCGGCCGCGACGATCCTCTCGGGCGCGTATCCGTTCCGCCACGGCGTGCGCAGCCTGTTCGTCGTGGGCGGGGAGAGCATGTCGCCGCAGGTGGCCAGCCTGCCGGAGCTGCTCGCGCAGAGCGGCCGGCGCACGGCGGCGTTCGTCAGCGCCAAGCCCATGGGCGCGCAGTACGGGCTCGCGCGCGGGTTCTCGACCTACGACGACGACCTGAGCGAAGTCGCCGCGCGTCACAACGTGCCGATCCAGACCGACGCGCCGCAGCGTCCGGCCGACGACACGACCGAGCGGGTGCTGGCCTGGCTCGATTCGAACGGCCGCGAGCCCTTCGCGCTGCTCACGCACTTCTTCGACGCGCACGATCCGTCGTTCACGCCGCCGCGCGAGTTCCTCGCTCCGCGCGTCACGTTCCCGCTGCCCGATCCGCTGCCGCGCGGCGGTCCCACGCAGCGCATCCCCGCGCTGCGCACTCCCGGCGCGCTGGTCGAGCTGTACGACGCGGAGCTGGAGTTCATGGACGCGCAGCTCGCGCGGATCTTGGGCAAGCTCGAGGAGCTCGGCGAGCTCGAGCGCACGGTCGTGGCGGTGCTCGCCGACCACGGCGAGGCCTTCGGCGAGCACGGCTTCTGGACCCACGGGATCCTCTACCAGGAGCAACTGCGCGTGCCCTTCGTGCTCGCCGGGCCCGGCGTGCCGCGCGGCGTGGTCGTGCAGGGCCGCGGCCGCCTGGTCGACGTGCTGCCGACCTTGGCCGAGCTGCTCGAGCTGTCCGCGCCGCGCGCGCCGCTCGACGGCAAGTCCATGGCGGCCGGCCTGCGCGGCGAATCGCTCAGCGAGCGCGAGGTCTACGCCGAGGTGCGCCACGCGGCCGAGGACCGCCTCGCGCGCGATCCGCAGATGTACGCGCTGCGCGTCAAGGACCTCAAGTACATCCACCGGCCGACGCACGGACGCCACGAGCTGTACGACCTCGCGAGCGATCCGCTCGAGCTGCGCAACCTCTACACGCCCGAGCACCCGCTCGCGCGCGCTCTGGCGCACCAGCTCGGCAAGCTCGGCGCCCTCGGCGGCGCGTTGCCGACGCTCGAGGGCCTGTCCGACGAGGAACTCGCCGACTTGCGCGAGCTCGGCTATTTGTAGTTTTCGCTGACCCGCGGGCGGCGCCGCGAACTCTCTCGTCCCAGCCGTGGATCCGCGCCCCCTCGATGAAGCGTTCGTGCTCGAGCACTCGGGCTTCGTGCGCGAGCTGGCCCGGGCGCTGGTGTTCGATGTCGACCTGGCGCGCGACGTGGAGCAGCAGACCTGGCTCGCCGCGCTGCGCCACGCGCCGCGCGAGTCGCAATCGGCCCGCTCCTGGCTGGCGGTGGTGGTGCGCAACAACGCCTTCCAGCTCTTCCGCGCTCGTCGGCGCCGGACAGCGCGCGAGGAGGCGGTCGCCGTCAACGAAGACCAAGGGCTGGGCGACTGCGCGGCGCCGGAGGAGTGGCTCGCGCGCGAGGAACTGCGCCGGCAGATCGTGAGCGAGGTCGACGAGTTGGACGAGCCCTGGCGCACGACGCTCATCCGGCGCTACTTCGACGAGCTCACGCCGCAGCAGGTGGCCGAGCGCACCGGGACGTCGCTCGAGACGGTGCGCTCGCGGCTCAAGCGCGCGCACGCGCTGCTCCGCGAACGCCTGGAGCGTCGCAGCGGACGCAGCAGCTTGTCGCTCTCGCTCGCACTGGTCGAAGCCTGGCGCCTCACGCCGCCTGCGGGCGAAGGGCTCGCGGGCGGAGTCGCCGCGTGGTTCACCAAATGGAGTCTGATCGTGGGAACAGCTCACAAGCTGGGCGTCGCCGCCGCGGTCGCCGTGTTGGCCTGGTTCGCGTTGACTTGGGCGACGCGCGACGACGTCGCGTCGCAGTTGGCGGAGAAGGCGCCGGGGACCGCCGCCGTCGTGGAGCTCGAACGCGATTCCTCGCAGGCTCGCCGCGACGGGCTGGGCGAACCGGTTGAGCGCCGCGAGGCCGCTGAGCCGCGACAGAGCGCGCCACAGGGCGAAGCCGCGACCGCGGCGACTGCGCCGACCGAGGGCTCACTCGAGCTCGAGTTCGTGTGGGACTCCGACGCATCGCCAGCGTCGGCCGTGGGCGCGTTGCTGATCCCGGCCGGGGCCGCAGACCGCCAGGCGGAGGCGATCGAAGTCCGCTCGGACGAGCGCGGCTTGGCGCTCGTCTCGGGCCTGCGTGCGGGGCGCGTGCTGATTCAACTCGACCGGGGCGGCGCGAGTCTCGCGCAGGTCGTGGCCGGCGAGCACAGGCGGCAGCGCGTGGAGCTCGCAGAGGGCGTGCGACTGCGCGGACGCACGCTCGACAGCGCGGGCCGCCCAGTCGCACGCGCGCAGATCGAATTGCACGCCGGGGTCGGGCCGGACCTGGGCGGCTGGGTGATCGCGCGCTCCGACGCCGAGGGCGCGTACGAGGTGCGCGGCGTGTCGCTCGACTTCGGAGCACGGCTCGCCGCGCGCGCGGAGGGTTACGGCCCGTCGCGGCGGGTGCTGCTGCCCCAACGGCGCGATGTAGAGGAACTGCGCGAGGATCTCGTGCTGAGCGACCTCGCCGGCGCGCTGCGCGGCCGCGTCGTCGATCGAGACGGAGAGCCCGTGAGCGGCGCAACCGTGGTCCTCGGCCAGCTCGAGGATCGCGACCTGGTCCAGAGCGCCGACGGTCGCCAGACGCTCTCCGCCGGGCCGCTGCGCTCCCGCACGGCGAGCGACGGGAGCTTCGCGTTCGAGTCGGCGGCGCCGGGCGACGCTCCGCTCGCGGTTCGCGCGCGAGGTTTCGCGCCGCTGCGAACCAGCGTTCGCGTCGACGCGCAATCGCAGGCGCTGGACCTCGCGCTGGAGCGCGCCACGCGCGTGCGCGGGCGCGTGCGCAGCGAATCGGGCGAGCCGGTGTTCGACGCCCGCGTGTCCGTCGGACGGCTCGGCGAGTTCTCGTCGTGCGAGACACGCTCGCGCGAGGACGGCTCGTTCGAACTCGACTCCGCGCCGGCCGAGGAATTCGAGATCGAGGTCGCGCACGAAGCGCACGGACGCGCGAGCGTACGGCTCTACGGCGCGCCCGGCGCGCAGCTCGAGTGGAGTCCGGTGCTGTCGCTCGGCCGCGTGCTGCGCGCGCGTGTCGCTGCGCCCGCGGCGAAGTTGCCCCACTACTGGGTGCGCGTCGACGCGCGCGGCGCCGGCGGCTCGTACTTTCGCGCGCTCACGCCGGACGCCGCCGGTCGCGTCGTGTTCCCGCAGTGCCCCGACGGGCCGCTGCACGTGGAGCTGATCGACACGTTGTCGAACTCGGACGCGCCGTGCGCGGTGTATCCCGAGCTCTTCGCGGACGGGATCGAAGTCGTGTTGCGTCCTGACTCGGCGCTCGCGCCCAGCGCGTCCGTGCGCGGCCGCGTCGTCGACGGGCTCGGTGTCGGCGTCGTCGGCGCGCGCGTCACGCTCACGCGCGTGGGGGACGCGCCCGTGGAACTCGTCACCGCGAGCGACGGCACGTTCGAGTCGCCGCGGCTTCCGGCGTTGCGCATGGCGCTGCGCGTCGAGGCCGAGGGCTTCGCTCCGCGAGACGCGCCCGCGCTCGTGCTGGAGCCCGAGCAGCAACTCGACGTTGGCGAGCTCGCGCTGCGCCGTGCGGCGAGCCTCGTCGCGCGCCTGCGCCGCGGCGCGGGCGTGACCTCCGATCCGCGGCTGATCGTCCTCACCGACGCCGACGGTCGCGACCACGTGCTCAACGTGATCGAGGGCGTCGCGCGCAGCGGAGCCCTCGCGCCGGGACGCTATTCGATCCGCGGCGCCGATCGGAGCGCAGTGGTGGCGCCGCTCGACGTCGAACTCGCCGAGGGTGAGCGGCGCGAGCTGGACCTGGACACGGAGCTCGGAGTCGAGGTGGCGCTGGTGGTGGAGACTTCCGCGGGGCAGCGGCCCGATGCGACGGTGGACTTCGTGCTGCGCCAGGCGGGCGCGCTGGTGAGCACCGGTCGCTTCCGCGACGACGCGCCGGCGCAGCTCGTCACGCGTTTGGCGCCCGGCGAGTACGCGTTCATCGTCAGCCTCGACGACGGCCGCAGTGCGCGGCTGGAGCTGCTGGTCGAAGGCCGCAGCCTGGAACGCACGCTCGTCGTGGAGTGACGCGACGGCTCAGCGGCGCTTCGCGCGGCCGGGGCGCAGCAGCTCGGACTCGACCAGGAACTGCGCGAAGCTCTCCGCCTGCAGGCGATAGCCCGCGGCGTTGGGGTGGTGGATGTCGATCAGCTCGCGGCCGTCGCGCGACCAGGTGTGGTAGTGCTCGCGCGCGAGCGGCGAGCGCTGCGCGTAGTCGAACAGCCAGACGTCGTCATCGGGCTCGTCGGCGAGCGCGCGCACGACCGCGTTGGTCTGTGCGATGGCCTGTGCGAACACGGCCGAGTTGTACGAGCTGTCGCGCGCTTCGCCCGGCGGCGCAAGGTGCGAGTACGTCGCGAGCACGAGCGCGAAGCCGTGCGCCTGCGACATGCCCATCATCGTGCGGAGGTTGCGCTCGAAGTGCGTCGGCGGATTGAGCTCGAGCACGCGCTCGACCGGCGTCGAGGCGAACAGACCCGCGGGGTACTCGGCCGACCACATCTGGCGATCGAACTCGTCGCCGACCCACGTCTCCGTGGGCGGATCGAGTTCGAACAGCGCCGAGCTCGGTCGCATCCAGCCGGCGCGCACGGCGAGGCAGCGGACGAGCGCGCTCGCGGACCACAGGTCGTCGCGCTCGCGCAGTTGCGCCGCGTGCCGTCGGAAGCCTGAGTTGTCGCTGCGGTAGGCCTCGTGCGGCCACACCAGCCGCGGCGGCGCCTCGTTCACTCCGTGGTAGACGATCACCACGTCGGGCGAGAGCTCGAGCAAGCGCAGGTGCAGGTTGAGCGTCGACTCGAAGCTGCTCCAGCCTTGCACGCCCGCGTTGAGCACGCGCGCGTTCGCGTGGCCGAGTTCGCGCAGCCGCGCCTCGAGCTGCGCGGGGTAGCTCTCGCGCCAGTCGGCGACGGTGGTCGAATACGTCGTTGATCCGCCCAGGCAGGCGATGCGCAGTTCGCCCGCGGGCTTTCGGAGCGCGAACTCGTCGCCGCGCAGCCCGTGGGCGTTGTGCTGGTCCTTCCCGTGGCGGAAGCCCGGCGTGTTGACGTAGCCCAGGTAGCGATGCGGGGTGATGCGCTCGGTCCAGCGTTCGCGCAGCTGCGCGATCGACCCGTACTTGCGCACCGCAGCGTCGTCGGCAGCACGCGCCAGCCACAGGCGCGCTGCGAGTTCGCCCAGGCCCCAGGCCAGCGCCAGGGCGGCGACCCCCAGCCAGACTCGACGGAACAACATGCGCGGGCAGCCTACGAAAAACCCTGCGTTCCACGGCCCGCCCCCGCGAACTCGCCGAGTGGTGCTAGCGTCGAGTGGGGTGGAACTCGCATGAAACGACCGCGTTGGCGCGCGATCGCGAACTCGATCGCAGCGCTGCTGATCGGGCTCGTGGCGCTCGAGGGACTGAGCAGCTTCACGCTGTTCGTGCGCGACGCGCCGCGGAGACTTCAGGCGCCGGCCGTCGAGCGCCTGCACACCGAGCACGATCCCGAACTGGGTTGGCGACACGTGCCGCGCAGTGAGCATCCGGATCTGTACGGACCGGGGCGTTCGCTGACCGTCAACGCGCAAGGGTTGCGCGCGCTGCGCGAGTACGGACCTCGAGTCGGCGGCGCGCCGCGTCGCGTGCTGTGCCTGGGCGACTCGTTCACGCTGGGCTACGGCGTGGACGACTTGCAGTCATGGCCCGCGTTTCTCGAGCGGGAGCTGAGCGGCTGGGAAGCGCTGAACATGGGCCAGGGCGGCTACGGCATCGACCAGGCCTGGCTGTGGTACCGGCGTGACGCCGGTGCGATCGAGCACGATCTCGTGCTCTTCGCGTTCATCGCCGACGACTTCCGGCGCATGCGTTCGGCGACCTTCCTCGGATACCACAAGCCGCTGCTGCGGCGTCGCGGAGAGCAGGTCGAGATCACGCACGTTCCGGTCCCCGCTGCCGACTACGAGCATCCCTTCCTGACCCAGAACCTCGCGGTGCTCGCCGAGCTGCGCTGCGTGGCGCTCGGACTCAGGCTCCTGGGCCGGGAAGAGGCCGCCGCGCGTGTGGACCGGCTCGTGGTGGGCGAACTCGAGGCCGAGCGCGTCGTTGCGGGCGTGTTCGCCGACTTGCTGGAGCGCACGCGCGCCGCGGGCCGCAAGTTCGCGCTCGTCGCGCTGCCCAGCCTCGATCCGCGCGACCACACGCGCCTGGCGGCGTGGCCCGACGGACTTCGACACGCCTGCGCGCAGGCCGAGGCGGAGGGCGCCGTGTTGATCGACCTCCACGAAGCCATGGATGCGCTCGGCCCCGACGCGTGGCGTGCGATGTTCCTGCTCGACACCGAGCTCGAAGCGCCGGGCGCGCGCGGGCACTACTCGCCGCGCGGCAACGCCTTCGTCGCGCGCGCCATCGCTCTCGCGTGCGCCGAGCTGCGCTTGCTCGAGCCGGCGTCCGAGCGCTGACGCTAGAAGCAGACCACGTACTCGAGCGCGTTGGAGAGCTGCGTCGGCTGCGGCATCGCCGGGTCGCGGCCCCACCACTGGCAGTTGATGACGCTGCCGGCGGTCGTGAGCGTCGGATGCGGAGCGCCGCCCAGCGCGCCGACGGCGAAGGCGTTCATGTCGATCGCGAACACTCCCGAGCAGTCGTTGACGCCGATCGGCGAACCGCCCGACTGCGCCGTGCGCGTGCGGACGACGGGCAGCGCGACGCAGTTCGTTCCGCCCTGGAACGGAACGGCCGTGCGGCCGTTGTAGCCGTAGAACAGCGTTCCGGACTTCTGGTTGAGCACCTGAGCGGCGTTCACGACGAAGCCGCTGCCCGCGGTGGCGCTGGCCTGTCCGGTGGCGCTGATCGTGGGCGAGCAACCGAGCGAGTTGACCTTGGCGGTGCAGTGAACGGCGACGGGCGCGCACTCGCACTCGTCGGGCACGCCGTTGAGGTTGGCGTCGGCGGAGACGCCGCGCGCGATGTCGCACGAGTCGCGCTCACCGTTGGCGTTGCAGTCCACCGGCGGATCGAGGTTGACGATCTTGTACAGCTCGCCGTCCTGGTAGTCGCAGATGTACAGCTCGCCGAGGTTGTCCTCGCCGAACGCGCTGACCTGAGCGATGGCCTGGCCCGAACCCGGCGCGAGTTGCGCGGTGCGGTTGGTGACCGGACCGGCGACGCCCGTGTTGCGGTCGAACTGGAAGCTGAAGATCTTGCCGGTGCAGAAGTCGCCGAACAGGTAGTGACCGACGAGGTCGGGGATCTCGCAGCCGCGGTACACGTATCCGCCGGTGATGGAGCAGCCGGTCGTGTGCGTGTACTCGTGGACCGGCGCGCGCAGCGTGGGGTCCGTGCACGAGCAGCCCGAGTAGCCGGTGCAGAGCGTGCCTTCGAGGCAACGCCAGCCGTAGTTGAGTCCGCCGCCTCCCGCGAGCTCGACGTTCACTTCCTCGCGCGAGTTCTCGCCGACGTCGCCCCAGTACATGTCCCCGTGGGCTCGGTCGAAGCTGAACTGCCAGGCGTGGCGCACGCCGGTCGCCCAGATCTCGTTGCGCACGGTCGCGCTGCCGAAGAACGGGTTGTCGGCGGGGATGTACGGCGGCGGCAGGTCGACGTCGAGGCGCAGGAACTTGCCGAGCAGCGTGGTGGTGAGCTGGCTGTTGGGGCCGCCGATGTTCGGGTCGAAGCCGCCGTCGCCCATGGAGATGAACAGCGTCCCGTCGGGCGCGAAGCGCATGCAGCCGCCGTTGTGGTCGGCCTGGGGCTGCACGACCGGACCGAGGATCGTCGTCGCCGAGTTGGCGTCAGCGATGTCCGGCGTGGCCGGCGGGATGTGGTAGCGCACCACCACCGAGTGCCCGCTCGGGTTGGTGTAGTTGACGAAGAAGAACCCGTTCTGCGCGAAGTCGGGATGGAAGGCGAGTCCGAGCAGACCCTGGTCGTACCCCGTCGCCAAGAGCCCGCTCGAGAGGTTGATCAGCGGCGGAGCCTGCAGCACGCCGTTCTTGACGATGCGGATCCGGCCGGTGCGCTCGATCACGAACAGACGGGTGTTGTCGCCCGGCGCGGCGGCCACGCCCGAGGGCGTCGACATGCCGGAGGCGATGCGAACGGCCTTGATGTTCTGCGCGTGCGCGGGAGCAGTCAGCGCGAGCCCGAGAAGGGCCGCGCCCAATCGATAGGTGCGAATCATGAGCGCCAGTGGGTTCGACGAAGGTTCCGTCGGGGGCGCGAGCGACCGTCAAGTGTACTCGGGTTCCGCTCCGCGGCCCCCGAACTCAGCCTGCAGACTTGCGCAAGGTCGCCTGGTAGTGCACTGACAGCCGCGCGAGCGCGCTGCGCTCGAGGCGCCGTTCGAGCGCCACGAAAGGCGGCATCAGCGCGCGCGGGATGAAGTCGGGCAGGAACGTGAAGTGCTCGAGCTCGCGCAGCTCGAAGCCCGGCGTCGAGCGCCAGCGCGCGGGAGCGAGCCAGCGCTCCGTGCCCTCGTCGATGCGCGAGAGGATCGGGAACACGTAGCCCATGTAGAAGCGGAACAACGGGTTGAGCGTGTTCGTCTCCTGCACCACCAGCACGCCGCCGGGCTTGAGCACGCGTGCGATCTCGGCGCAGGCGCGGTCCTGTTCGCCGTCGCCGGTCATGTGGTGCAGGACTCCGATCGCGTAGACGAAGTCGACGCTCGCGTCGCGCAGCGGCAGCGACAGTCCGCTTCCGACCGCGGCGTGTCCGGCGTTGTCGCCTCCCGCGCGCAGCAGCTCGAACGCGGGTTCGACGCCGATCACGCGCCAGCCGAGCCGGCGCAGCTCGCGCGCCTGCAAGCCCAGCCCGCAGCCGAGGTCCACGCCGATCGCACGAGCGGGCGCCGGCAGCACGCGGGCGAGGCGCTGCGTGCGGCGCTGGAGCAGCAGCTCCCACACGTGCGGCTTGAACTGCGCGCCGTAGTCCTGCGCGATCTCGTCGAAGTGCTGCTGAGCGCGGGCGCCGACCGCGCGTTGCGCGCGCCACTCCACGGCGAGGAACACGACGCCCACGAGCAAGCACGATCCCGTCGTCAGCGCGCGGAACAGCGTGACGCACGCGATCGCGTCGGCGAGCGCGAGTCCGTGCTGCTCGAGCAACATGATCTGCGCGCTGCCCGCCGTGCCGACGCCAGCGGGCATCAACGTGAGCGCGCCGAATACGGCGCCTGCGCTGTAGCTGCCGAGCGCAGCGCTCGGGTTCAGCTCGAGGCCCAAGCCCCACGCGGCGAGCGCGAGTCCGAGTGCGACGGGCGTCCAGATGACGAACGAGAGCGCCGCTGCGCCGCCGAGCGAGGACGGCGCGTACAACTCGGCGAGCACGGACTGCGGCGTCGAGAAGCGCGCGGCGATGCTGCGCGCGGCGAGCGCGACGAGGCCGGCGCCGACGAGCACCGCCGCGAGGACGCCGCGCATCCACCACTGCGGCGTGGCGACCATGCCGAGCACGCACAACACGGCGACGTCGAGCACGCGCTCGAGCGCGAGGCACAACAACGTGCGCGCGAGGGGCGCGCCCGTACGACGCCGCAGGAACACGCAGCGGATCGCTTCGCCGACGTACGCGGGCGTCGCTGTGCCCGGAAGCGAGGCGAGGTACACGACCAGGCTCTCGCGCGTCGCCACGGCCGTGGAGGCGCGGCGCAGCAGGTACTGCCAGCGCACGAAGCGCGCGAGGACGAAGTACCCCGTCAAGGCTAGGAGCGCTGCGACGGCCGGCACGGACGCGCGCGTCAACGCGGACAGCGCTGCGCCGCCGCCGGTCGCGCGGACCCACAGCGCGGCGATCGCTGCGCCCAGCAGCACGCTCGCGACGGTCGCAACTCGCAGTCGGCGCGCGCTCGCCATCAGCGACTCCAGCGACGCCGCAGGGCGCGCAGGTCGAAGATCGCCGGGCCGTCCGTGCGCGGCGTGGCGCCCAGGAACAGCCGTCCGCGATCGATCTCGTACAGCGCGGCGCCCGGCGGATGGGGGAGCTCGACGCTCTGGTCGGCGCGCCACGCGTCGCGGTCGCGGACCCACAGCGCGAAGCCGTCTTCGCTCGCGATGAGTTCGGCGTTCACCGGCGGCTGCGCTCCATCGCTCGTCAGCCAGTAGTCGACGCGCTCACCCGCTGCGGCCTCGCGGCGCGCGTAGCGATTCCAGATGTAGGGCGAGCCGCCGTAGCTCGTCCCGGGAACCTCGGCCGAGAGTCCGGGAGGGAACAGGTGGCGCAGCACGCTCGCCGCCGCGAGCGCAGCGGGGGCCGAGTGCTCGTAACCTTCGACCTGCGCGTGCAAGCGCTCGCCGATGCGCCGCGCGTGAACGAGCGGACGCCACGACGTCGGCCACGAGAGCCACAGCGCCGCGACGAGGCCGGCTGCGACGGCCCAGCGCGCGCGCGCCGCGGAGTTCGCCGCGGCGACCGGACCCGAGCGCCAGAACGCGACCAGCGGCAGCAACATGGCGGGGACGAAGTGGTGCAGCGACACGTACGCCTGCACGTAGAAGAACGCGAAGTACGCGAGCGCCACGCAGGCCAGCGCGCGCGAGACTCCGTCGAAGCGTCGCCAGGCGAGCAGCGCGAGACCCGGAACGACGCCGCACGGCGCGAGCGCGAACGCCACGCGACGCACGTCGCCGATCTGCAGGTACGCAAAGCGTGCGAGCAGGCTCTCGTACTCACCGCCCGGCCGCGGTTGTCCGAGCGCGTCGAGCGC
The DNA here is from genome assembly GCA_938003765.1 of uncultured Planctomycetia bacterium. Taxonomy (GTDB): domain Bacteria; phylum Planctomycetota; class UBA1135; order UBA1135; genus WYBT01. Next base: position 9,214 of record CALKYE010000014.1, on the reverse strand, counting down.
GAGCGGAGCGACTCGCGCCGCGACCACGCACGCCGCGAGCGAGAGCGCCATCGCGATGAGACCCTGAACGGGTCGTGGACGCACGAGCACGAACGCCGCGATCAGCCACAGGCCCAGCAGCATCAGGCCGCTGGGGAGCGAGATGTACGAGAGCGCCGTGAACAGCGCCGTCCAGCCGCGCTCGCCCCGCAGCGACGCTCCGATCGCGCCGAGCACGCACGCGACGGTGAGCGTGTCCTGCGTCGCCGGCAACGCGATGTCCGCGCTGTAGGGGTCGTAGCTCGCGCTGAACGCCATGACGAGCAAGTACACGATCAACGCGCCCCACACGAGCGCGCTCTCGACGGTTCGCACGCGTCCGCGCGCGTCCTCGATCAACGCCGCGAGCGCTGCGAACACTCCGACGAGGTAGAGCACGACACTGACGCGCGCAGCGCCCTCGTTCTCCCCGAAGAGGCGCAGGAACCATGCGCCGGGGAACGCGAACAGCATGCTCGTGAGTCCGGGGAAGCCCCGGATCGCGCCGGCCTCCGCGGGCCAGAACGGCGTGGGCTGCGTCAGCAGGAGCCGCGTCGACTCGAAGGCGTGGACGCCGTCTCCGTTGAAGCTCTCCCAGTGGAACTTCGGGCCCAACGCGGCCAGCGCGAACCACGCGGCGATCAGAGTGGGCGCGACGACGGCGCACGGTCGCGCGGGCCACGGCAAGCGCGGGCCCGAGCGCATGCGGGCGACGAGCCAGACGGTCGCGGCGAGCGCCAGCACGGCGACGCACAGGCCGAACGGCGCGCCGCGCGAGAGGCTCGGGGCGAACGCGCCGAGCCCACCGGCCAACGCGCTGACCATCACCAGGCTGAGCGCGAGGGCGTGCAGCAGCCAGCGACCCATTCCGCGCGCCGCGCCCAGGCCGGCTGCGACCGCGAGCCCGGGCGCCAGGAACAGCGCGCAGCCGCCGAGGGTGACGAGCGGGGTCCAGACCCACAGCTCGAGCCAGAGAGCGCCCGGCCAGTAGGGCTGCTCCGCTTCCGCTCGAGGCCACAGCTCTGCGACGCGCTCCAGCGCCTGGGCGTCGACCAGCGGCGCCCAGGCGAGCGCCGCGATCACGAGCGCTGCGGCGATCACGCGGCGCGAGCACAGGTAGCTGTCGACGGCGTCGGTCGGTTGCGAGGAACTGGACGCCATGAACGCAGACGCGAGGGGGGCGATGGTAGCGTGGGGCCAACCGCTCGGCGCGTTCGGCGCGGCGCGTGTCGGGTTCGACGCGACCCCAGTCTACGGGTCGCTCGCGCCGCACCGCCGTCGCCGCCCGGAGCGCCACCCGAAATCTGCGCTCCCTCGGAAAAGTGTTCGCTGACCGTCCGCTCTTCGCGCGCCCGCCCATCGCGGTCTGGATCCTGGCGCTGCTCGCCGCGTTGGCGCACCTCGTTCCGGTGTGGCACGCGCAGTCGACCGTCGAGCCGGGCTGGGAGTTCACCGGCAATCTCGCGACGTCGCCGGACTACATGCAATACCGCGTGTGGGAGCGGCGCACCGAGTTCACCGGGCCGATCGCCGACAACCGCTTCACCACCGAGCCGCACTCGAACTACCTGCCGGTGCTGCTGTACTGGTTCGTCGGTGCGCTCGGGCGCGCGCTGAACCAACCGCCGGAGCTCGTGTACGAGTGGCTCGGCGCTCCGCTCGCGGCCGTGCTCGTGCTGCTCGTGTACTGGTGCGCGCGGCGCTTCCTGAGTTCGCGCGCTGCGGTGGCGTGCGTGTTCGTCGCGACCTTGTGCGGCGGCGGACTGGGCGCGTACCTCAAGCTCGCCGAGGAGAAGCGCTGGTTCGGTGAGAGCGCGAGCGCGTGGCTCAACACGCGCCTGGAGAACGCGCCGGTCTGGGAGTCGTACCGCAGCCACTACGTCTGCAAGGTGCTGTTCGACACGCACTTCCTGGTGGCGTGGGTGTTCACCGTCGTCGCGCTGCTCGCCTTCCACGCAGCGCTCGTGCGTCCGAGCGCGGGTCGGCACGCCGTCGCGGCGCTCGCCTCGATCGTCGCCACGCTGCTGCATCCCTACGAGGGACCGCTGCTGCTCCTGATCCACGCGGTCTCGTTCGCGCTGCTGCGCTGGCGCGGTTGGCTCGACCGCGGCCGCTTCGCGGCGTGCGCGAGCGCGGGCGGGGCGACCGCGGTCTCGGTGCTCGCGCTGTTCGCGCTGCAGCGCCAGTCCGGACTTCCGATCCCCGCCTGGCGTCCGCCGGACGTGTCGTGGATCAACGTGCTGCTCGCGTACCCGCTCGTGTTCGTGCTCCTCGCGCGCGGGCTGCGCGAGTACTGGCGCGGCGCGGGAGTGGACGAGCTGTTCGTCCTCGGCTGGGGCGGCGGATGCCTCGCGATGACGCTCTCGAGTCTGTTGTATCCCTACGCCGACCGCGGTCCGACCACGGCGCAGATCCCGCTCTTCATCGTCGCGGGCGCGATCTACTTCGCGAAGCGGCCGTCGCTGAGCTGGACTCACGCTGCGATCGCTCTCGTGCTGATGGGCGCGAGCGCGCCGCGCGACCTGCTCCACCGCTGGCGCGTGTCCGCCTTCGATCGACGCCGCCCTCCCGTGTTCATGGCCGAGGAGCACCGCGCCGTGCTCCGTGCGCTCGCCGAGCGCGCCGACGAGCGTTCCGTGCTGCTCGCGCAGCCGCGCGAGTACCGCTGGCTCTCGCCCGAGTTCCCCGGGATCAGCTACCACGCGCACTTCTTCCTGACGGTCGACTTCGAGCGCAAGAGCGCCGAAGTGGAGCGCTTCTACGCGCAGAACGATCCCGCCGAGCAGGCGCGCAGTCTCGAGCAGTGGGGAATCGACTTCCTGCACGTCCCGCGCGCCGAGCAGCCCGAGCGCTTCGCCGCGCTGCCCGGCTGGCGCGAACTGGCGCGCGCGGAAGGCGGCGTGCTCTTCGAGCGTGAACGACGCGATGAGTGAGTCGCCGAACGTCGCGCGTCGCTTCGCTATCGGGCTCGCGTTGCTCGTGAGCCTCGCCTTCGCGCTGCGCGTGTGGGCGCTCGAGCGCTGCGGCATCGATCACTACGACGAGGGCGTGTACGCGTTCAGCGCAGCCGCTCTCGCCGCTCCGCAGGACTTCCCCGAGCTCTACCCGGGGCAGGAGAAGTTCTCTCCGCCGCTCTACTTTGGCGCGGCCGGCCTGCTCGCGCGCGTCGGCGGCCTGGAGATCGACACTGCGCTCGTCGCGCTCAACGCGCTGCTCGGCGCCGCCACGGTGGCGCTGCTCGCGCTCGTCGGCCGGCGCTGGTTCGGTCCCGCCGCCGGACTCGCGTCCGGTGCGCTGCTGGCGCTCAACGAGTACCACATCGCGCTCTCGCGCAGCGCGTTGACCGATGTGGCCTTCGCGCTCGCCCACCTCGGCGCGTGGTTCGCGTTGATCGAAGCGCTGCGCGCCGAGCGCTTGGGCAGGGCGCTGGCGGCCGGCGTGCTCGTCGCCGTCGCCTGGAACGTCAAGTACCACGGCTGGCTCGCCGTCGTCGCGTCGGCGCTCGCGTTCGCGCCGATCTTCGTCGCGCGCCTCGCGACGGGACGGCCGTGGCGAGGTCCGCTGCTCCTGGGCTGCGCGGCAGCGGGCGTCGCGGCGCTGGGCTACCTGCCTTGGGCCCTCCACATCCAAGCGCAGCCCGGCGGCTACGCGGCGCTCGCGCAGTACCAGAGCACCATGTTGCGCGGCGGTTGGTTCGAGAACCTCGCGCGGCAAGGCGCGCAGCAGTTGTTCTTCGAAGGCCCGCTCAGCGCCGCAGCGCCGCCTCTCGCGCTGGCGTGCGCGCTGTGGCTCTCGCCGGCGCGCGCAGGAGTCGCCGTCGCGCTCGCCGCCTTGCTGGGCGCGCTGGCCTGCGCGTTCGGCGGCGCGGTCGCGTTCACCGCGCTGGCTGCGTGCGCGTTGCTCCCACTCGTTCCGCGCGCTCGCGCGCTCGAGTGGCCGGCGCTCGCGCTGCTCGCGGCGCTCACGCTGTGGTCGCTCCTCACGCCCTTCTATCACCCTTACGCACGCCTCTTGCTCCCGCTCGTGCTGCTCGCGCTGCTCGCAGCGGGTCTGGCGCTGGAGAGCTTCGCGCGGCGCTTCGCCGAGGGATCGAGGCCGTCGTCTCCGCGTGCGGCGTTGCTGGCGCTGGGAGTTGCGCTTGCGACGTCGGCAGCGTCTCGCCTGCGCGAGGATCCCAGTGATCCCTGGCGCGATGCGCGCGGCATCGAACGCGCCGCCGAGGAGCTCACGCGTTCGCTTCCCCGGGGCGCGCGCGTGTTCGTGCTCGGCGATCCGGCGCTCGCCTGGTACCTGCGGCGCGCGGGAGTCGAGCCGTGCGAGGTGCTGACGGGGCCGGAGTGTTTGGAACGACTCGAGCGCGAGCCGCGCGAGACGTTCATCGCCTGCGGCTTCTATCCGCGCTTGACCGGCGCCGAGGCGCGGCTCGTCGAGAGCGCTGGCGCGCGCCTTGCGCTGCACGCCACGGCGGAGGCGCAGGTCAAGGACGTGCGGCTGCTCGACGACTTCCGCGTGAGTCGCGCGCTGCGGCTGCGGCGCGAGCCGGGCGACGACTACCAGGTGCGCTTGCACCGCTACGCGCCGTGATCGACCGCTCGCGCAGGACGCTGCGTCCGCTCCCCTTGACGGGCTAGGGGAGCCCCACTACGCTCCCCCTAGAGCGTCTAGGGGCGTGCGCCGCGGCTGGGGCCGCGCCACGCACGGGCGCAGCGAAAGAGGATCGGGGAACTTGGCCAAGCCTCAGCAGAAACAAGAACTCCTGCCGGGCACGCTCGAGCTGCTCGTGCTCAAGGTGCTCTCGAGCGGCGCGCACCACGGCTACGCCATCGTGCGCGAGATCCAGCGGCGTTCGGAGGACGCGCTGGTCGTCGAAGAGGGCTCGCTCTACCCGGCGCTGCATCGCATGGAGCGGCGCGGGCTGATCGACGCGGAGTGGGGCGCTTCGGAGTCGAATCGACGCGCGAAGTTCTATTCGCTCACGCGCGCGGGGCGCACGGAGCTGGCGACGCTGTCGAGCAACTGGCGCAAGATGGCGGTCGCGATCGAAGGCGTGCTGGCGCCGGAGGGCGCGTGATGGCTTCGATCCTCACCTGGCTGCGCGAGCGCGGGCCCGACTGGCGGCCGCGGCGCAAGATCGAAGACGAAGTGAGGGCCGAGCTGCGCTTCCACCTCGAGGAAGCCACGGACGAGGGCGTGCGCAACGGGCTCACGCCGGACGCTGCAAGGGCGGCGGCGCTGGAGCGCTTCGGCGACGTCGAAGCCATCGCGGCGCGCTGCGTGAACGTTCGACAGCAAGGAGCTGCGCAGATGATCAAGTACCTGGCTGCTGGCGTCGTCGTCATGCTCTCGGTTTCGGCGCTGCTCATCGTGCGAGCGCAGCGCGAGGCGGCTGCGGCGCGCGACGCGGCGGTTCGCGCGCACGCGAGCTTGGCCGAGGCTTTGAACGCCGAGCGCGAAGCCACCGAACGCGCGCGCGAAGCTCTCGAGCGAGCGGCGGTCGCGCAGGCTGGCGACGACCCCAAGTTGTGGCTCGAGCGCTTCCGCGTCGAGCCCGACAACTGGCGCCTGGGCTGGGCCGTGGCGCTCGAACTCGTCGCGACTCTGCCGGCCGACGACGCGGCCGCGGTGATGCTCGAGGTCTTCCCCCAACTCTCCGTGCCGCAGCGGGAGCAGGTGCTCAAGCCCTTCGTGTTCCACGGCGGTCACCCGCGCGCGCTCGACGTGCTCGACCTCGCCTTCCGCGATCCGGCGGAGAGCGTTCGCGAGCGCGCTCGCACGTACCTGCGCGAGTATGCGTTCATGCAATTCGCCGACGGCGATCCGCGCTACTCCGCCTGGCGCGCCAAGGCGGCTGACCTGGGTTTGCGCGAGGTGCTGACCAGCAGTCTGGCGCAGCTCGTTGAACGTCTGCGGGGCGCGTCCTTCGAGCAGTTGCGCGACGAGATCGACGCGCTGTCCGACATCGACTTCGCGGCAGCTTGCGCCGCTGGAGTGGACCCCGCCGCGGTGATGCGCGACGCGGGGCTGGCGGAGTTCACACAGGACCTGGCGCGCGTCAAGCGCGTCACCATCGATGGCGAGGAGGTGCTCGAGATCGATGGCGCGGTGGACGCGCAGTCCATTGAACGTTGGACGGCGACCTCGCCCTCCGGAGCAGCGGGGCTCAGTGTCGTGCAGACGACGCTGTCCAACTGGTTGCGGTCGCCCTGCGGCCCGACGGGCGGAGTCAGCCGTGAGCGGTAGCGCTGGCTCGGGCGTTCAACGCGCGCTGGGCGTCGTGGCGCTCGCTGCGTGCGCCGTGGCGCAGACGCCGCTTCCCAAGCTCCCGAAGACCGACGCGAGCAAGCTGCGCGAACTCTTCGCAGATGCGCTGGCCGGCGACGACAAGGCCGCCAAGCAACTGCGCGCGTCGGCGAAGAGTCTGAGCGCCAAGTACGAGCACGACTCACTGATCGCGGCGCTGCGCGCAGGCCCGCTCCTCCCCAAGGGTGACCCCAAGCCGCGCGGCAAGGGCAAGAGCGCTGAGTCGTTCGAGCAGTTCGACACGGTCACGACGGGCTTCACGTTCAACGTCGACAAGGACAGCTACCGCTACGCAGTCGACGTGCCCGCGGGCTACGACCCGTCGAAGCCGGCGCCGGTCCTGCTCGATCCGGGCCACGGCACGGGCGCCAAGCAAGACCAGCGCGGCAAGGCGGGCTTCCTCGGCTTCTACCGCCATCGCGCCGAGGCCGGCGGACTCGCGGACGCGTTGGTCGTGCGCAGCGAGATCATCGAGCAGATCGGCGCGGACGGTTTGAAGGGCGCGCGACCCGAGGACGAGGTGAGCGCGGTGTTCGACGCGCTGTTCAAGGACCTCGCCTCGCGCTTCGCGATCGATCTCGACCGCGTGTGGGTGAGCGGGATCTCGCAGACGGGCTTCTGGTCGTGGCAGTTGGGGCTCACGCGTCCCGACCGCTTCGCCGGCATCGCGCCGATGAGCGCCGTCACGTGGAGCACCGGTGCGTACCTGCCGAACTTCTCCAACCTATCCGTGTGGATCGCGCACGGCGATCAGGACGACGTCTGTCCCGTCGCGCAGCCGCGCGCGACGTCCAAGCTGCTCGCCGACCGCGGCGTGCGCGTGCAGTACAAGGAGATCGCCGGCGGCAAGCACGACTACAGCACGTGGCAGCACCTCGGCGAGGGACTGGCGTGGCTGGCCGAGAAGCCTCGCGATCCCTATCCCAAGTCCGTCGCGCGCCATCTGCAGACGCTGCGCCAGCCCTGGTGCTACTGGGTGCGCGTCGATGCGCTCGAGAAAGAGGGCTCGGGGAAGGCGAACGCCAAGCCCACGGCCACGCTCGAAGCGGTGATCGAAGGTCAGCGCGTGCGACTGACGAGCGAAGGCGTGAGCAAGCTCACGCTGTGCCTGTCGCGCGAGCTGCTCGACCTGTCGCAGCCGGTCGAAGTGGTCTGGAACGGCGCGACCAAGCACGACGCCGTGCTCGAACGCGACTTCGCTCAGAGCGTGGAGTTCGCGCTCGACAAGTGCGACTGGCGCGGCACGTTCGATGCCTCGGTGACGCTGCGGCTCTGAAGTCCATCGGCGGAGCAGCCCGGGCGCGAGCTGTGCGCGTCGGGACTCCGCGCACTCACTGTCCGCAGTAGCGCGGCCGCTCGAGTCCGCGCGGCGGGAGCGGCGCGCCTTCGTCCGAGCCGTGCACGTAGCCCAGGTTCGCCAGCTCTCTCAGCGTGTTCGGATCGAACTGGTACTCGGCGCGGATCGGGCCCGAGGCGCGGTCGAAGTAGCGCGCATCGACTTCGCACTGCGCGCGCATCAGACCGAGCAGCCGCTCGGCGACTTGCGGCTCCTCCGCGGCGAGGTCGCGCAACTCCTGCGGGTCGCGCTCGAGGTTGTAGAGCCTTCCGGCGCCGAGGTCGTTGTCCCACACCAGTCGCCACGCTCCGTCGCGCACCGACCACAGCCGCGATTCGCGGCCGATCTGGCTGAGCGCGTGGCTGAACGAAGGCTGCGGCGGGAGCGGTTGACCTGCGAACAGCGGCGCGAGGCTGCGGCCCTGGAGGGCGAGCTGCGTTTCGCGCGCGCCGAGCAGCTCGAGCGCGGTGGGCATCACGTCGACCGTGCGCACCAACTCCTTCACGCGCGCCGGCGCGACTCCCGGAGCGCGGAGCATGAGCAGCACGCGCAGGTTCTCCTCGTGCAGCACGCTGCCGTGCCCGATGTTGCCGTGCTCGCCGAAGCCTTCGCCGTGGTCGCTCACGAACACCACCACGGTGTTGTCGCGCAGCGCGGGCGAGTCGAGCCGTGCGAGCAACCGCTCGAGCTCGGCATCCGTGTGGCGAATCTCGGCGTCGTACAGGTCGCGCCACAGCTGCATGCGGTCCGGATCGAAGGCGCTCACGCCGTGCTCGTTCATCTTCTGACCGAAGCCGCCCAACAGATTCTGCTGCTCGAGTCCGAGCATCGACGCGCAGTGCTCCTTGTGCCACAGGAGCGCGCGCACGCCGTCGGCGTCCAAGTCCCGCGTCTCGATCCAACGCTGGCGCGCGGCTTCGACCTTGGCCTCTTCAGCGGCCTCGTCCCAATCGGGCCGGTAGCGCTTCACGTACTCCTCGGGCGGCTGGTAGGGCCCGTGGATCTCGTAGGTGTGGAAGAACAGGAAGAACGGCTCGTTCTCGACCTCGTCCAGCCAGCGCAGCGTGCGATCGATGTTCGGGCGCAGTCGACTGGGCTCGCGCAAGTTCGAGGCGTGCGCGTCGGGCAGGTCGCCCTCGTTCAGCGGGTAGGTGCGAAAGCCCTGGCCCAGGCCGAACTGCGCTTTGGCGTAGCCGCCGTCGGTGAAGGCGCCGGTCCAGTAGCCGCGCGCGCTGAGCACTTCCGCGAGCGTCGTGACGCGCTCGTTCATCTGGCCGGGATCGTTGAACGAAGCGACGCCGTGAACGCTCGGGTAGAGCGAGGTCATCAGCGAGATCAGGCTCGGCGCGGTCCAGGGCGCGGCGCTCTGCGCGTTCTCGAACACCACCGATTGCGCGGCCCAACGGTCTAGGTTGGGGCTGGTGTCGCGCTCGTAGCCGTAGCAGCCCAGGTGGTCGGGGCGCAGCGTGTCGAGCACCACGATCACCAGGTTCGGCGGGCGCGCCGGCTGGGGCGCGCAGGCGCAGACGAGCGCTGCGACGAACGCCGAGACGAACGCCG